>DASYDU010000030.1:0-9731 GCA_036499445.1 Lacipirellulaceae bacterium | reverse complement strand
CCACCGTTGGGCGTTGGATGGATTAGGTCGTAAACAATCGTTTCTTCCATAAACGGCAGAATCATCACGCGCCATCCGATGCCTAATCCACCTTGGTTGGCGTGCATCCGCGAACCGGGAGGAAAACTTCGAAACTGCGCGTTATAGCTTTGAAGTGCGATGCCCACTTGATGCAGATTGTTGCCGCACTGAGTGCGGCGGGCGACCTCGCGAGCCGCCTGCACTGCCGGCAGCAGCAGCCCCAAGAGGATGCCGATGATCGTGATTACGACCAATAGCTCGATGAGCGTAAAACCAGCCATGCGTCGATCGTCGGAACTTGGCTTTGGCATCGCGGAATGACGCCCTTCGTCCCTAGGCAATCTCGCCAATTTTCCGAAAGGCGACAAACCGACGGTTTTCGCGAATACGTTGGGACGCGTAATAGGCAAGCAACACGCCGCCGGCACAAAGCATTAACACGGCCGACGACGGCTCCGGCACGTTACGCTGGGCGTCGATTGCGGCATAGACGCTCGCCGCGGAAACGGGAACCCCTTCATTACTCAACAAGGTGGCAAAAAACGGGACATCGTCGAAGTCCAAAACGCTGTTGCCGCAAGGCGCCGTCGGATTTCCCGGGTCCCAACCGTCAACGTCAGCCAGGCTGGGAATGCCAGAAATGAAGTCGCCGACAAATGAAACGGGATTGACCAGAAATTCAGCGAAGGCGGTGATGTCGAGCGTCGAAAGAACACCGTCCCCGCTAACGTCGCCGGCGTAGCCCAGATAACCACTCACCAAGCCAGTCGAACTGGCGCCGCCGGAGTGATCGCCGGCTCCCGCGCCCGGACCGTTTGGATAGCTCGGAACGAACTTGACGAGGTGGTTGCCAATGGTCTCAACCTTGGGAAAACTTGTTCCATCCAAACCACTCGACGTGAGGATTGTAATCGGCGCGTACGGATACAGACCCGTTGCATTGAGATTAGTAATATCGACGCGCAAAGTTCCGCCAACCTGAGCCGTGCCGCTGACGTTGGTCACGGCGAATTGGCCCGCCGCTCTTCCATTGATCTTTTCCAGGAACACGCCGTTGGCCCCTTGGTGATAGTTGCCGTTGACGGCGAAGGCTCCCCCCGCGGAAACCCCGGGACTAAACGTCGCCTGCTGCGGACCGGCATCGGTTCCCACCGCGACATTGCCGGTCACCGTACCGTTCCCCGACAGCTGGCCGCCGCTGTTAACGGCAACGGTCTGACTTGAGGATAAGGTGCCATTACTTAACTGGATATTGCCTCCGTTATCGATCGTCAAACCGCGAGTAAATGACATAGTGCTCGAGTCGACCTGGATCTGCCCATGGTTCGTTGTCGCCACGTCGATCGTTGAAATGCCGGGACCGGACAGCTGGCGAAGCGTCCCACCGGCCTGATTCACGAACGAAGGTTGTCCGCCGCCGAACGACAGGAATGCCCCGTCGCCCTGCAACTGAATCGTGCCCCAATTAATCAATTGCGGTTGAGCCGCGCCCGCCGGGATAAAGCCAACCTGGCCACCCTGCCATGTCATAGTGCCCGAATTGATGACCGCCCCGGAAATCGTTTTAACTCCGTTGCCGCTGATGGTCGTCGGCCCGATAAGGTTGACGGTCCCCGAGCCGGCCAGGGTTCCGGTGGTCCAATTCGTTGCGGCGTGAACCGTGAGGCTGCCATTGCTGACAATTGTGCCACCGGGGCTATTGCCGCCAAGCGTGAGACCGTCGATGTCGATATTGGTCGCAGCAGGAATCGTCACGGTAAAAGGGTTACCAATGGTTACGTCATACTCGAAGCCGCCATTCCCGTTATTTGGAGAATTTGGAGTATTCCAAACACCGCTGGCGGCAGTCCAAGTGCCCGACGCAATCGCAGACGAAGTCTGAATAGGTGCCAAATCAAAACTATCAACGACAAATGCCTGATCGCCAGGGGAATTGTTGAACCCGTTAATCATCGACGAGCGAGATCGCACGAACGCCGTGCCAGCAGGCGCGACCGCCGACACTGAATACTGCGCATATCCAAAAGGATTGCCATTCGGGTTGCCGAGCCCGGCCGGCTGCAAATCAAGCGTTGCACCGCCGATCACTGCCTGACTGCTGTTGAGAAAATCGATGGCAAACAGTGAGTGCGTCGCGCCTCCAACCAGCAAACCAGAGTAACTGCTTCCTGCGCCAGCCCAGCCTGTGAGCATGTACTTTATCCCGGGTTGACCCGCAACATCCTGATACAGATCCACGTTCGCCAGGTCACCCGCGGACATATTCCCTTGGAACGCTTTATAGAACAATCCAAACCCGCCCGGTTGAAGGACATTCGCAAAATTCTCAGACGAGGCGCCATCGCTTAGCGGGCCAGAGATGGTTCTCGAGGCATTCACAACCCAAGCGGTTGGAGTCGGATTTAGCTGACTAGAAAAGGAAACAGCGTCGAGATCCGGATTGGTCAGCAAGTTGACAGCCATCGCCGTTGGGACACGGCACGCTGCAATGGCCATGACCAATATCAAAGGGTATGGGATTTTCATAGTTCCAACCTCTTCGACGTCCAAAGCACCAACGTCCTAATTCAATTGCGATCAATCTGGTCGAGAACTCTTACGTCGCCATGACCGAATCTGCATGCGCACCGCATCCACAAACCAGAAGAAGACATCCCGTAACGCAGTTCCGACGAGTGTCGGCAATGCTCATGCTCAAGCCAGGGCCAGCGCGGCAACGAACGGTGGTCGTTCGCCACCGCGAAACGACAAGGAACCAATGCGTCCTCGGAGACCGCATCGGTGGACTTGACTACCCACCCAACCCTGTATCATGCCTGCTTTTCTCCATAAAAGCAAGATAAAGGTGGTCGCCCGGTTCTTCCGGCTTCTGTGGCAGCTCGGCTCGCCCTTAAGGGGCGAAAAATCGCCGATGGCCGTTGTCATGGTCACTCAGATGACGGCGCAATGGTCAGTGTCACAGGCCAACGTGCGACAAAATGCTTGCGTGCAGCCAAGGTTGTCAGCTACGCTAGACACAGACGGTGGGAGGCACACCTATTCGGGGTGGCAATTTTGTTCGGCTGATGTCGGATTTGAACGACGGCTGCTGCGCTTCCGGCGGCTAGATTTTCATACTCTTCGATTCTGAACGTGCCCAACATGCGGCAAATTCTGAGCACGATTCGAACTCGCCCGACGTGTTTTATTATTTGTTTGGCGATGCCACTCGCGATGATCCCCAGACAATGGGCAAGTGCCGAGCCCGCCCACTTTTGGATCACAACCTCCCCGTTCGATAATACAGGCCCGGAGGCGCTGACTGTGAATCGTGCCATCGGCTCGACGGCCACGTTTTACATTTGGGCGCAGCCGGAGACCGTCCTCGGTCCAGACCAAGACAGCAATTTTGCGTACAGCGGAGGCAACTCTTTTAAATCGCTTCAGAACTTTTCTCTGAATATATTGTCCGATTTGGCGGGGAAGATTGATTTCGTCGACGGCAGCTACGTTGTTTATAATCCCGTGTTGGGCACACCTACGGCCGGGACGCGACGATTTCAATACGACTACGATTCGATTCCAGGAGGGTGGATTTCGAATGCGCCACCGGGCGTGTTGTCCATTAGCCCAAGCGGAGTGGATCAAATAATCGGGTTGGCGGGATATTCGTTTGGCGGCAGTCCTTCGACATACACCGGAATGGGACCAAGTTGTTCGTCGGCGCTCGATCGTTGCATAACGAGCACCAGCGCGGCAAATCCGCTCACCGGTCCCAGTGTCCCGCCCGCTTGGCTTGTAGCCTCCATCGGTTACAAAGTACCCGTCGCGGTCACCCCTGGCACGGATGTCCATCTCAATCTCCAGATCGGCGGCAACGGGATGAACCATTTTTCGTCTGGGGCGACAGAATTGTCTTCGCAAACCTGGGTTGAGTTCGGTGCCAATACGGTTCCACTTAACGCTTCGTCCAGCCGTCAAGTTTCCGGTGGCTTGGCCGATCTGACGATCCATGCCTGCTCGGCAATCTCGGGAGACTACAACGGCAACTGCACTGTCGACGCCGCCGACTACACTCTCTGGCGCGACACGTTAGGCCAGACCGTCCCAACCGGCTCCGGCGCAGACGGCGGTTCAGGAACGGTGAACGCGCCTGTCGGCACTCCCGACGGTGTGGTCACCATGGCCGACTGGGCTTACTGGAAAACCAAGTTCGGCAATGTTGCTATGCAGGGTAGCGGAGCCGGCAGCGGATCGCTGTCGAATGGGACTGTTCCTGAGCCGGCGTCAGCGCTTTTGTTGGGGATTGGATTCGGGCTCGCGTCAGTTGTCCGAGGGAGACGGCTCGTTTAGGATTTGTCTTGCGTGGCCCGCCCACATCATCTTTGCAAAAGCGGACCGAAGTGCGTCCAATTTGCGTCGCATCGCGCGCCCCAATTCGGCGCATCATTTTCTGTATATTCGGGTCAGGCCGGCAATTGCTCGCCGGTGTAGGTCGATCGGACGCTGTTATACAGCTTGACCACGCCTTCGAGCGTTTTTACCTTCCGGCCATAAAACACCAGCTGGCTTGGGTTCAAGAATTGGCGGCCATAGCCGGCGTCGCGCATGCCGCGGTGGAGGGCCACGTGCTCGCAGTCGCTGCCAGCATATTGCGCGGACAGAAAGGCCGGCATTCGATAGATACCTATTCCGCCAAAGCACGAAAAAACCGAAACCAGCGGTTCGCCGCGCTGCCACCCGAAATTATTCACAATCGGAGCAGGCATCGGTTCGTAGGATCCGTACTGACGGTAGGCCCAGGCGTCGTAGTGGAGGTAGGTGTTGAATCGCAAGTGAACACGCTGGAGGATGATTCCGTTGGAACCCACGAAGTCCCAGTTGTCGCAGCCAAACGTGTTGGCGATGCCGTCCTCGCTCCAACCGCCCGGCACGTCCATGTCGAGGACGATCACACAATCAAAGCCGGCAAATCGCTTGGCGATCAGGGCGTGGTAGCGGTTGCGGCACGCTGCCATGCGATCGGCCCGCGACGAGGAGCGCGTGTTTGGGTTCAACGGCGCGCCAAGCGACTCGGATACGACGCTGACCTTCGGCATGGCCGCGGCCCAGGCGGTCAACAGCTCCTGAGTTCCATCCGTGGAATCGTTTTCGTAGACAACGATGCGGTGGTCCGCAAAGCCGTTGGCCAGCCGCTCGATTCGTTCGATCGTGAGCGGCAAGACATCGATCGCATTGCGCACCAAGCCGGCAAATATCACCCGCGATTTCCGCATCCGCTCGCGGCCGCGCTCGAATCGCTCGGCATAGAGCGCCGCAAACTCGGGTGCCAGCGGAAACGCGTACTCGGGAAAATCGTGGTTCACGATTGTGGCTGCTAGGCAGAACTGGCCCTCGCCTGTTCACAAAATGGGCCGGAAGTTTAGCAGGAGTAGTTGGCATAGGAAAGGCGATTCGTGGCGGCACGTACAGCGCAGTTTTCCAATAGCATGCGGTTTTCATAGGAACGACGCTCTCCAAGGGCGAGGACGGCAATTACTTCGCGACGGGAAACGCGCCCGGGAAAGTGGCCTTCTCGCCGGGCCAACCGAGCGGCTTGACGACGTCGCTCGGGAGTGGGGCAGAGGAGTCGGCGCCTGGAAATTCACGGAGCAGCTCGAAGCGGCTAAGTTGCTCTCCTTGGAAAACCGGGCCGAAATAGTCCTTGTAGGTTCGGCTGTGGGCTTCGAACTTCGAGTCGGCGGCCTGCAGCTGCTCGGGAGTCGTGAAGTCGGTCGGGGTATTGTAGACGGACGTTAGCTTCTCGGAAGGCGTGCCGCGGCTGACGTAAACGTTGTAGTCGAGCGTGGAGACCTGTGGTTTGGTGAGTTGCTCGCGTAGTGCCGCACTCTGGGCGAAGACCAACAGCGGGCGATTGAACGCTTCGTTGCCGGTGAGCAAATTGCCAACGACGACGTGTCCCTCGCGCTCGCCGACGTCGGGGCCAGTGGCCGGGTGCCAACCAAAATGATCATTTGCGGCGCTGCGTGGCGAGCGCTCGATCCAGAGCGTGCTGTTGACCAGCGTGTTTTGATAGACGTGAACGTCGCGACTGTTGAGGATCTTGATTCCCGTGCCACAATCAACGAAGACGTTGCCAGAGCAGGTGGCGCCCTTCGAGATCTCGAAGAAGAAGCCGTTGTCGGTCCGCTCAACCCAGTTGTTGACGAAGATGCCGTTGACTTCGCCGACGTCGTACCAAACGCCGCAGGATCCATTGCCGTTGTCGATGATTAAGTTCTCGCGGCAGTTGGCGCGGTAGCACTGGTTGAAGATCTTCACTGCCGAGGCATAATAGCCGGTAATGTTTTCGACGTTGTTGCGGGTGACAATGTTTCGCTCGAGCAGGATATCGTTCGAGCCAAGAACGTAGATGCCCTCGGTGCCGGTATCGCTCACCAGGCAGTGGCGGATCGTGAGGTGGTTGCCGCGGAAGTAGCCGGCCACGCGCGAGCACTGCGAAATGGTGCAGTTTTCGAAGACTGCGCCGACGATGTCCGTGCCGTGCTCGGCCTCTGGCGACACGCCTTCGGGATCTTTGCCCTGGATTTCGAGCGCGCGGTAGGCATATTGCGTGAACGTGATGCCGCGGATGGTCGAGCCCTTGTGGTCGGGCTCGCGGTTGTGGACTTTGGCTATCGATTGGATCAGGGCGCTATCGAAAGCAGTGACTTCGATTTGCTTTTTGGCCGGATCGGTGCCGATGTAGACATAGCCTTTTTCGTAGTCGACCCAGTAGGTGTCTTCTTTGACGTCGCCGGCCCAGCCAACCGGGTGAAGCCGTTTGCCGTCGGCGAAGACCAGGTCGTTGTTGAATTTGTAGAGCGGAGTACGGGCGGCCTCGCGCTCGCGGCGCCACCAATCTTGCGGTGCAGACGGGAAGAGCGTGGCCCACTTGGTGCGCCACTGGCCGTCGCGGAGATTCTCCCAGTCGGTGGAGATTTTTGTGCCTTTGAGGATCGGGCGTTCGTCTTTGTAGGGTTGGATGGTGATCTGCTGATTAAGCGTCAGACCGCCCGTGCGGTAGGTGCCGCCGCGGAGGATGATGGCGTCGCCGGTCACCACATGCTCGATGGCCGACTCAAGGGACGTCGGCGAATCGACCGACGTGCCGGCGGCATCAGTCTTGCCGTCCGGTGCAACGTAGAAGACATGCGCGGCATCCTTTGTTACTTCGTATGTTTGCTGCATTGGTCCGTAGGGCCCACCTGAGGGCTGCGCCCAAGCAGGGCAGGGGAGGGCCAATGTCAAAATGACGAATGACGAATGACGAAGTATTAAACGATTCAGATGCGAACGCATGGTAATAAGACCCCTGGACATTGCGCGCAGAAAGCTCCTCTTAGCAGGTCTCTGAGTATAACTTGAGCGGCGAGTTGAGTCTAAAATCGGAATTATGAAATCGAGTTTGATAGGTATCGAAATTGCGCACAACGTGTGATATACATGGACGGCATGCCTGTGGATTGAATGTTTTCTTACGATTGCCGGAGCAATGATGGACCGTCGCAGATTTATTGTTGACTCCGCCGCCGTGTTCGCGGGCGCAGTCGCAGCACGAACCTGTTTTGGCCAGAGCGGACAAGCGGCCGGCGGCGAAGCAGTCGCGGGCGAGCTGACGATTGATTTGGAGTCGGCGTCGCATTTGATTCCGGCGAACTTCTGCGGCCTGAGCTACGAGCTGGCGCAGCTCGTGGATCCGAACTTTTTTGCCGTCTCCAACCAGGAGTTGATCGCGTTGTTTCGACTGCTGAGTCCGCACGGTGTGCTGCGGTTGGGAGGGAATAGCAGCGAATCGTGTTGGTTCAAGGCGGACGAATCGGTCACCGCTCCGGACGTGCGGCCGGCCGTTCAAACGGCTGCGGAAAATTGGATGCCACAGCAGGCGTTCGAGATCGATCCGCCAGCGATTGACAACCTGGCGGAGTTCGTGAAGGCCGCTGGCTGGCAGTTGATCTACGGCATGGCCTTTGGTCACAGCTCGCCGGAGCGGGCGGCGCGAGAGGCCGAATATGTCGCAAAGCGGGTCGGCGATCGGCTTCTGTATTTTCAGATCGGCAACGAGCCCGACTTCTACCACGATAAGACCAACAAGACGCGGCCGCCGGATTGGAAGTTCGACGACTATCTGGCCGAATGGATGGCGTACGCCGATGCGATTAGCGAGCGTGTGCCCACGGCGAAGTTTGGCGGGCCGGACGTCGGGGCGAGCTCGGGTTGGATCCCGGAGTTTACTCGCGGGGCCGAAGAAAAACTTGGGTCGCGGTTGGTGGCCGTCACCGGGCATTATTACGCGGAGGGGCCGCCCGACGATCCTAAGGTGACGACCGAGCGCCTGCTGCACACGAATCCGGATATCTTTAAGCGAACCAAGGCGATTGCGGACGCGGCCGCTGCGGATCACCTCGTCTATCGGATGACGGAAGGCAATTCGTGCTACCGCGGCGGCAAGCCGGGCATGAGCGACGCCTTTGCCTCGGCGCTGTGGGCCGGCGACTACATGCTCGATCTGGCCAGCGCCGGCTGCGCGGGCGTGAATCTGCACGGTGGCAGTCGCAGCGCGCTGCGGGCGTCGCTGGGCAATCACATGCCGGGCGAATTGGTCGCGGCAGCCAAAGGCCACGATACCAAGGGCGGCTATTACACGGCGATCGCCGGCGAACTGGCCGACGGTTTCATGGCCCGGCCGATTTTCTACGGGATTCTGCTGGCGAACCAATTTGCCGGCACCAATTCGCATGCGGTTTCGCTGAGGGCGCCGGGCGTCAACGCGACGGCCTACGCCGGTGAGAAGGACGGGCAGTTGCGGATCGCGATCTTCAACAAGGATGATGAGCACGATTTGAGTCTCACCATCCGGATGCCAGCGAACTTCACCCAGGCCAAAGTTTGGCGGCTCTCGGCGCCCGCTCTGGATTCGACTTCGGACGTGACGCTGGCCGGCGCGGCGATTTCTTTCGCCGCTACGTGGTCGCCGACGTCGATTGAAACACCGCGGACCACCAGCGACGGATTCTTGCTCGACTTGCCGCGGGCGAGTGCAGCGCTCGTGTTTCTCGAGCGGTGAATCGGCTATCGAAAACTTTTTTCGAGCGGTTGGGCTTTGGCAGAGTGGCGGGGTGTCGCGACGGGCTGAAGCCCGTGTGCTGAAGTACGCTCACCGGTGATTTGAAAATCGGCGTGTGAGCAAGAACTCGCGATCGGACTCGCTGCGTTGACTCAGCCGAGACGCAGTTTCATCGCCTGCAGCGTGCGCTGGAAAGGATCGAGGACCAAGCCCAGTATTTCGAGGGTAATCACTCCGAGGAGCGGTTCGTCGCCAGGGGCCCCGAGGATTACCGGGGAATGGCGCTCGGTACCGTTGAGCGCGATTCTACATTCGGACACGTCGCGCGTGATTTTGGTGCCGTCGGCCAAGATGAACTGGAAGGTTTCCGACGCCTTGAGGCCGGGCTCTTGCCAGACATCGTGCGGAAGAAGAGAGTAGGTGGCTCCGCTATCGACGAGGAAGTCGACGGATCGTGAGTTCCCGGCCGGGCCGGTCACTTTTCCGGCGACGTAGGTTAAGCCCATGATTGCTCCGTAAAGAGGATTCGGCTCACTGAATTATGGGATCCGTGGGATGGGAAAGCAACTTATTGGGCACGGAGGACGAATTGGCTTGGGCGGCGTCGGCGAATAGGCCCGTGTGC
>DASYDU010000029.1:0-23664 GCA_036499445.1 Lacipirellulaceae bacterium | reverse complement strand
TCTGCGACGCCGATAAGGTGGCCTCCGAAAAATTCACGATCGTATCAGCCACGTCGCCCGTGAAGGGACCTGTGGGAAAGAGCAAATAGGTGGTGGCATCATTGGGAGCTGTAACGTAAAGGGCCGTCATTTTCTTGAAATCGTCGCCCCATTCGTCGTCGATGCCCGCGTGCAAAATCTGGAACTTATCCGCGTTGGCGAATTGGACGGGGACAGCCGTCGACTCGCCGAGTTTCTTGATCGCAAAGACGTTCGACGCCAAGCCGGTCGCGAGAGCGGTCGCCGCCGGCGGGTCGAAGGTGGCGCGATACTGGCCCGCCGCGGTCACAGTATCGACCGCCGGATGGCGCGACGTGTCAAAGTAGAGGTAGGGCTGGACGGATTTCGCTGGCACATACTGCCAGAAGTTAATGCGACGATGCGTTGTCACCCCGTTGATGGTGACATCGTATTCGATGTATCTATTGCCAACGGCCGCTAGGGTCGCGTCCGTATCGGTGGAACTGGGAAAATAGCCGTCGCTGTCGCGCAGCCCGAGCCGATTGACAGCCAGCGGCATAATCCAACTGCGGCTGGTGATCGGATCAAGTTTTCGATAATTGGCAGCAGTGGCCGACGAATCGATGATCCGTGGCGCATAGGACGGTCCTCCTTCGCCCGAAATAGGGTATTTGGGGTCCGAGCTAAATCCACCCAGCCAGAACACGATCGCTTCGCCGGCGGTCATCCCCCCTTGCAGTCCTTGCGTGCCCGAAAGCGGCGCGCCGTTGGCGTCTAGTCCTGCGAGGGCGGCAATCAATGCCGGTTGTTCGCGGTGTCGCGGGAAGGCCTGCTTGAAGTGGCGGATCAAATCGGTGAGCACCTGGCTTTCGTCGATCGGCGTGCCGGTTGCCGTCCCGCCGCCGTCCACCTGACAATTCGGTGGATACGAACCAAACTTATCCTTGTAAGTCTGAAACGCCATGTCGATTTGGTTCATTTCCGTCTTGATCTGGGCCTGATGCGCTCGCTTGAGTGCGCCAGCTGCCGCGACCGTGATCAGCGCCGCCAGGATGCCGATGATTGTGATCACGACCAGGAGCTCAACCAGCGTGAAGCCCGCGCGGATAGAATCGGTTGTTTTTTTACGTCGCCTTGTCGTTTCCATAGCAAAACTCCTGGTGATCGTCGTCCGTTGTCAGTTGCAGCAACGGACCACTTACCACGGACAACTGACCAACTTTCCTATTTGCTCAACCCTTCAATCAGCTTCACCAGCGGAATGAAGAGCGCGATCACGATGAACCCGACCATGCCGCCGAGAAACAAAATCAACAGCGGCTCCATCAGCTTAGTGAGACTCTCGGTGAGCACGGCCACTTCTTCGTCGTAGGTGTCGGCCACTTTGTAGAGCATCGTGTCGAGCTCGCCCGTTTCCTCGCCGACGTCGACCATGTTGACCACGATGTCGTCGACGATCCGCTGCCGGACTTTCGTGAGATAAAGCAGTACGCCGATCGGGCCGCCGCAGAAGCAAAACCAGAAAAAGGCCGCCACCGGATGAAAACCGGGGACAGAGTTTTCCTTCATCGGCTTGGCGATCGCCTCGCCCTCGCGGATCGCTTCGCTGACTTTTTGATACATTTTCTCAAATGAGGCATTGCCGCTAGTGTCGCGGGTGATGTTGAGCGCTTCGAGAATCGGCACACCGCTGGAAACCAGCGTGCCAAGCGTACGCGTTGTGCGGGCCAGGATGTTCTTCTCGACGAGCGAGCCGAAAATCGGGACTTTGATGATGAACTGGTCCCAGCCGATCCGGCCATGCTTGAACTTGCGGATCAGCTTGATCATCAGCCAGATCGCGACCGGGATACCCGGAATTAGATACCAGTAGTGAACGCACCAGTCCGAAATTTTCACCAATAGCTCGGTCATCGCCGGCAGCTCGAGATCGAACTCTACGAAGATCTTCCGAAATTCGGGCACGATCTTGATCATGATGAACGTCAAGATGCCGACCGCCACGGTGATCACCACGGCCGGATAGATCATCGCGCCTTTGACTTTTCGCTTGAGCGATTCGGCCCGCTCTTGAAAGTCGGCGAGCCGCTGCAAGATGAGCTCGAGCGCGCCGCCCGCTTCCCCGGCCTTGATCATGTTGACGTAGAGCCGGTTGAAGCACTTGGGGCTCTTGGCCATCGATTCGGAAAGCGTGCCGCCGGCTTCGATCTCGTCGCAGGTGTCTTCGAGCGAGTACTTGAGCCGGCCAGGCCGGGCCTGCCCGGCAAGAATCCGCAGGCTTCGCAAAATCGGCAGACCGGCGTCCTGCAAGATCGAAAGCTGACGCGTAAACGTAGTCAGGTCGCGGGTCCTGACGCCGCCGAAAACGAAGCCGCGCTTTTTCTTCGCGCCCCCGGCCGCTTCCGTCTTCTTGCGGCTCTTCTTGACCGTGATCTTGGTCACGAAGTAGCCCATTTGGCGGATCGTAGCTTGGGCGTCTTCTTCGGTCGCGGCCTCGATCACGTCTTTGATCTCGGCGCCCGTCGAATCCATCGCTTCGAATTGAAAAGTTGGCATGGGAAATCCTAGCTGTCCGCTATTAGCCTTTAGCTCTTAGCCAGAGTCGCTGCTGCCATTTACGATTGGCTAGCAGCTAATAGCTAACAGCTTCTTCTTTATCCGTCCAAAATCGTCTCGCGGACCACTTCGTCCGGCGTCGTCACGCCGTCGAAGCAGGCCTTGATTCCCGCCTCTCGCAGCGAGACCATTCCTTGCTTCCTCGCCAGCTCGCGGAGCTCGTCGGTCTGGGCATTGGCCATAATCTTGTCGCGGAGCTCGTCCGACATGATCATCAACTCGAACAGCCCGACGCGCCCCTTGAAGCCGGTGTTGTTACAGATTTCGCAGCCGGCGCCTCGATAAAACCGTTTCCCCCGCACCATCTCGGAAGTGAGGTCCAAGTCTTCCAAAATCTCGCGGGGTGGCGTGTATTCCTCGCGGCATTGCATGCAGACCTTGCGCACGAGCCGCTGGGCCAGAATCGCCTCGACCGTCGCCGTAATCAAAAACGTCGGTACACCCATGTCCTTCATCCGCGTGATCGTGCCCGGCGCATCGTTCGTGTGGAGTGTGCTGAACACCAAGTGGCCCGTGAGCGAAGCCTGCACCGCGATTTCGGCGGTTTCCAAGTCGCGAATCTCGCCGACAAGAATCTTGTCGGGGTCTTGCCGAAGAATGGATCGCAAAATGTGAGCAAAAGTATTGCCGATGCTCGCGTCAATCGGCACCTGAACGATGCCGTCCATGTCGTATTCGACCGGGTCCTCGGTCGTAATCAACTTGTCTTCGATGCTGTTCAGCTCGTTGAGCGCGGAATAGAGCGTCGTCGTCTTGCCCGACCCCGTCGGGCCGGTCACCAGCACGATGCCGTTCGGCTTCAAGATGACCTCCCGGAACGCAGCCAGCGTTTCCTTGTTCAAGCCGACCTTCCCCAAGTCGAGCTGCACGACAGATCGGTCGAGCACCCGCATCACGACGCTCTCGCCAAACATCGTCGGCAGCACGCTGACGCGAAGATCGACCGGGTGGCCGCCAACAGTGAGTTCGATCCGCCCGTCTTGCGGAAGCCGCCGCTCGGCGATGTCGAGATCGGCCATCACTTTGATCCGGGTGGTAATCGCGAAAGCCAAATGCCGCGGCGGCGGGACCATTTCGTAGAGCACGCCGTCGGCTTTGATCCGGATGCGAAATTCGTCCTCGAACGGCTCGAAATGCAAGTCGCTGGCGTGCTCGCGAATCGCCATCAAGAGGACCATGTTGAGCAGCTTGCGGACGGGCGCGCTATCGGCCAGGGCAGTCACGTCGTCGAGATTGATCGGGCCGTCGGCACTGATGCCGGCCGCGGCGGCCGCCAATTCCGCGTCGTCCTCCAAATCCGAAACAATGCTCTCGACGCTCTCGGTGCTTTCGCCGTAGTACCGCTCGAGGGCGGAATTCATCGCCTGCTCGGTGGCCACGACCACCTTGATGTAGTAGCCCAAAAACGTTCGCAGCTCGTCTTGCACGTGCAGATTCTGCGGGTCGCACATGGCGACCGTCAGCGTGTCGCCGTCGAATTCGATCGGCACAATGCGATACATTTGGGCCATTGGCGCCGTGACCTTCGCCAATACATCCTTCGAGATATGGACGTCGGTGAGCGTGACCGCGTGGAGCGACAACTGTTCAGCCAGCGCCTGAGCCAGCTGATCATCGTTGACCAGGCCCATGTCGATGGCCACTTTGCCCAGCAGCTGGCCCGGGTGTTGCTGCTGCTCGTCGACCAGCAGTTCCTGCTGCTCGTCGGTGATGAACCCCATGTCAACCAGCACTTGTCCGATACGTCGATGAGCCATAGAGGAGATTACAGGATTCGGGGATGAGGGATCGGGGATGGACTTAAAGACTCGAATTCCTAGGCGGCGGTTTCGCCACCGCCTTCGCCTGGTTGATCGTCAAAGATGCCGCGCTCGGCCTGGGCGAATCGCTGCGCTAGTTCCTCGGCGTTGTTGCACTTACCCAGGCCGTCTTCCTTAGTTATCAAACCATCGCGCCACAGACTGAAGATGTGGTCGTCGAGCAGCATCATGCCATGCCGCGAACCGGTTTGAATCGACGAGGTTATGCGGAAAATCTTGTTCTCGCGAATCAGGTTGGCGATGCCGGGCGTCACGACGAGCGTCTCGAACGCCGCCACGCGGCCGCCGCCAATCTTTCGCAACAATTGCTGGCAGAGGATGCCGATGATGGCCGAGGCCAACTGCGTGCGGATCTGTTCCTGCTGATTGGTCGGGAACACGTCGATAATGCGGTTGATCGTGCCGGCGGCGCTTGACGTATGGAGCGTGGCGAAGACGATGTGTCCCGTTTCGGCCGCCGTGATCGCTGCTTCAATCGTTTCCAGGTCGCGCATTTCGCCGACCAGGATCACGTCCGGGTCTTGCCGTAGTGCGCGGCGTATCGCTTCGGAGAATGAGGTAACGTCGACACCCACTTCGCGCTGATTAATCGTCGACTTCTTGTGGTTGTGTTGGAACTCGATCGGATCTTCGATCGTAATGATGTGGTGGTCGAAATTGTCGTTGAGGTAGTCAACCATCGCCGCGAGCGACGTGGTCTTGCCGGAACCGGTCGGCCCGGTGACGATCACCAATCCACGCGGCCGGGCAATGAGTTGTTTGAAGATTTGCGGCACACCCAAATCTTCCATCGTCCATAACTTGATCGGAATCTGCCGCAGCACCATGGCCGTGTTGCCGCGCTGCTTGAAGATCGACACACGAAAACGTGCCGCGTCGCCGAACGCGAAGCCGAAGTCCGCGCTGCCAGTCTCTTGAAATTCCTGCTGACAGCGATCGGGCGTGATGCTCTTCATCAGTGCCGCGGTATCGGCCGGCTCCAGCACCTTAGTCTTTAGGCGCTGCATTCGGCCATGCAGCCGCAGCACGGGCGGTTGGCCGACCGTGATGTGCAAGTCGCTGGCTCCCTGCTTCACCGCCGCAGAGAGCAACTTGTCGATCAGAATTGTTCCCATGGATCGATCTTTCCCTAGAGCTTTTGACCGGTCGCGTTTGCGATACCTTGACCGACCACTATCGCCAGGGAAGCCTCTTCCCGTCGGGCTTCGTCGTTTGCAAATGCCGGAGCGAGTGCCTTCGGCAGACAAACGACGATCCTGCCTAACCCCGTTCGCAAGCGTTCGTTGGCGATGAGAAAAGCCGGCCAACGGTCCGCTTCTAGTCCCGCGCGCCCAGGTGCAAGCCTCTGGACTGCTACAGGATTATTCGCGCGCGAGCGCGGCGACTCAAGATTGCAGCGGTCGATCTTGGTTGGCAGGCGTCAATCCACCGACCACAAATCGGCTTTCCTGCGACGACAGAAGTTGCGATCTGGGACGTCGAAAGCGACTTTTCTGGCAGACGAATCGGTACCTGTTCCCAACCAATTCCCAGTATAATTCGGTGACCGCGACCCCGCACTTTGCCGGCCACCGGCATCGACTTTCAATCGCTCTTTTTGGCCACGCGGAAAATCTCTTCGATGGTCGTAGTGCCGTCCAAAATCTTGCGGATGCCGTCTTGGTAAAGTGTTGTCATACCACCCTTTATGGCCGATTTTCGAATCTCTTGCGTCGAGGCGCCTTGGAATGCCAGCTCCCGCAGTTTTGACGTCATCGTCATCAGTTCGAAGATGCCCAACCGACCCCGATAACCGCTACTTCCGCAATGGTTGCAGCCCCGACCTTTCATGAAATTGGCCGATGCCGCTTGCTCTGGGGTAATGCCAGCGGCTTCCAGCTCCCGCTCGGGTGGAGTGTGTGGCTGCTTGCATTTTGAGCAAATCACGCGGACCAAACGTTGCGCCAGAATTCCTATCACGCTGCCAGACACGAGGTATGCAGGCACTCCCATGTCGATCATACGTGTAACAGCACCGGGCGCATCATTCGTATGTAGCGTACTGAAAACCAGATGTCCAGTTAAACTCGCCTGAATGCCCATTGACGCTGTCTCATAATCACGCATTTCTCCCACCAGGATGATATTCGGGGCCTGTCGCAGCATCGCCCGGATAATCATTGCAAAGTCCAGTCCAATGCTGTGCTTCACTTCAACTTGGTTGATTCCAGGCAAGTAGTACTCGACCGGATCCTCGGCTGTGATGATCTTGCGGTCTGGGCGGTTTAGCTCGTTTAGGGCAGCGTAAAGGGTGGTGGTTTTGCCGGACCCAGTCGGGCCCGTGACTAGCACAATCCCGTTGGGCCGCCGGATCAGGCCCCGAAACACCTTGAAGTCCCGCTCCGAGAGCCCGAGCTGCCGGACGCCGACCCGGATGTTGTCCTTGTCCAATAGCCGCATCACGCACGACTGGCCATGACTTGTCGGCAGCATGCTCACCCGCAGATCGAGCTCTTTGCCGCCGGCCGTGATCTTAATCCGGCCGTCTTGGCAGCGGCGCCGCTCCGCGATGTCCATTTTCGAGAGGATCTTGATGCGGGAAAGGAGGGCCCCCAGCAGCCGCCGCGGCGGGCTGTCCCGCTCCACCAATACGCCGTCAATGCGATAACGGATTCGCACTCGGTCCTCAAACGGCTCGACGTGAATGTCGGAGGCCCGCAGCTGAACTGCCTCCCCGATCATCAGCTGTACGAGCCGCACGATCGGCGCGCTCGTTTCGTCCACTTCCTCGCCCGTGCCGTCTTCTTTGCCTTCTTCGGTTTCCGTGAAATCGATCGCCGTATCCGTGAATTCCTGCAACATCGAGTCGGCCGACTCGTCGCCCATCTGCCCATAGTTGCGGTTGATCGCTTCGAGAATACTTTCTCGCGTCGCGAGCGCGATATCCACTTTGCGGTTCAATATGAACTGCAATTTTTCAAACGTCTCGTAGTCAAACGGGTCGCTAACCAGCACTTTGAGCGCCCCGTCCTCTTCCGAGAGCGGGATTACGGCATTTTCGCGGGCCACCGACTCGGGCACCAATTCCACAACCGCCGGCGGAATCGGCACGTCGCGCAGGTCGAAAAACTCGTAGCCGTGCAAGTCGGCCATCGCCTGCATTACCTGTTCACTGGTCGCATAGCCTTGCTTGACCAGGACATCATGCACCTTGCCGCCATTGGATTTCGCCAGCGCCCGCGCCTCGGCAAGTTGGTCCTTGCCGACGATGCGTCGCTCGATGAGGAATTCGCCTAGGTCTTTAGCCATGGCAGGTAGCAAGGGGGGTGAGCTGTTCCGAAACCGCAAAGACGCGGTAACTCTATACTATTCTTAGACTAACGGCCGCTGGGGCAAGTGTCAATCAGAGCCCATGCGGTCGATGCGATCGGCCACGGGGGGTCGATCGGGCGTTGAAGCCCGCCAACGCAACCAGCGAAAGGCCGATCAGGACGAGCAGGACGGTCGACGGTTCCGGAACTGCGGCATTCGCACCGATGCCGCTGCCCAAGTCGCTACGGCCAAAGTTATCGTGCCAGAGTTGATAGTCAGATATGTCTACTGCGTTGTCCTCATTACCGTCGGCGGCCACGTTGCCAGTTTGGCCAAACGAATCGCGCCATACCGTGTAGTCGGCGGTGTCGACCACTCCGTCGTGGTTGTAATCTCCGGGAAGGCCGTCTGAGACAAGGACGAGCGTCGTTACGCTGTATTTCGGCATCAAGTAGTCAAAGGCATTTAGTTGATCCAGGCCAATATCGGCCATGCGCACCGGATTCGGGTTGCCGTCCTTGAGCTGGTAGACCTCGGCATGATCGAACACGCGATCGTAAGTAAGCGAGATCGCGGCGGTTTTATCGGCGCCCGTACGGTTGATGGCCATGACCAGCATCCGATTGGGATTTGTCGAGTCGAGGCTAGCGTAAACGGACGAGTTGGCGATTTCGCCGTTGCCGACCGCAGCGCCGATCGAGGTATCGCCGAACTTCCCGCCCGTGCCGTTGTAGTTCAAAAACATCTTGAAGCCGCCGGAAGCGTATTGCGAGTTGGCGTTCGTGTCGACCGGCCAAAAATTAGCGGCAAAAATGCCCTGTTGGCCAAAGATGCCAAGCGCATCGGCTTCCGCAATGCCACCCGATATGTGATTGGTGCCGCCGTAGTCGTATTCCGATATGGCAACTTTAGTGTCCGGGTCGAAGTCATTGATATCTTGCTGGACGCGTGGCAGCAGCTTGATTGGGCCCAATGTACTGTACTGCGTAATCCAACTGGTTTCCGTATAGCTCGGATCCCAAAGCGAGCGCGGCGCCTGGACGCGGGCATCGATCAGTGCTTGTGAAGGATTCGCAGAAGTGTCGGTGATCCTCACTCCGCCGCCAGTAGCTTCGGGATACCAATGCAGATCAAGGACATCCATCAGCTTGCGGCCTTGCGAAAGCTCGGCCGCGTGGACCTGCTGCAAAAGATAGTCGTAGTAAAGCATCTCACCCGTCTGATTGCCGCCTGGATGAGGAAGCACCGGGTGCGCAGGGTCAGTGGCACCGCCCTGCAGCGATGTAAAATCATTCCAGCCATAGCCGACACCACCGAATACCATCGCATTCGGGTTCACGTCCTTGATCGCGCCGGCGTGAGCGATCGTGTCGTTCTTTAATTCGGCATACGACGGCGCATAGGGATGAACTTCGCCGTGCGTGCGTCCTTCCGGGCTGTGTGGCGTTCCACCTGTCCCATTACACGGGGGACACGGCGACGGCACTCCCGGCTTCCAATTGGCCGGCAACGGCTCACCCCACAGGCCGGGCTCGTTGTCCAGATCGTAAAATATCTGTTGCCCGGCAGCTTTATGCGACTCCACCCAATTCACATATTCGTCCGTGAAGACGTAGTTATCCGTCTTATCGGGCGTGAGCGAGAGTGCCGCCTGCGCGCCGCTATAGATCGACGATTTTTTCGCGACGACTTGCTTGAAGCGCGTGAGCGACGCCACGTCGGCCAGTTGCACCGGCCCCGCCTCGTCCCCCGAAACGTAGCCCGCCATCGGCACCGTAACGATCAGCGAGCGATGCGCCGCGCCGTCGGCCTGGAGCGTGGGCAAGATCGCCGCGCCGGGCACGGTTGGTGTAGGCGAATTCTGAACCAAATAGGGGTCGCTTTCGAAGTAATAGTCGGCGCCGGCGTTCGAAGCGTTGGTCTCCCAATTGTACGCAGTCCAACGATTGCCACCCATGCGGTCGCCTGTGACCGAACTATTCAGTGACGTGCCGTTCATGCCGTAGATCCACGGCGAGATGGCCTTCACGTTTTGAGTCGAATTGATCGTGAAGTGGACATCGCCGGGACCGGGCGTGCCGGGCGCAATGGCCTGCGCGCGCGGAGTTGCCGAGAGCGCAATGAGCAATAGAGTCGATACGACGATATGGTTCCGCCCAATCCCAAAACGCGACATATTCTTCTCAGCTCCGCCCGCGATTGGCGGACGACCCTGTTAAAGAGATTGCCCCCAGCCGCGCCCGTTTATTCTACACGAATTTCGCGCGGAGCGGCAAACTCAGCACGAGATATGCCATTTACCGGAAAACAGGGAAAAGAGTCGCCTCTCGATTCGTTCCCGAAAGAAAGGGGAAACCCAAATCGTCTACTTCGCGGCCCCCTTGCTGGGCGTCCGCCATAGGCCCGCGAGTAACAGGTCGCGGATCGAGGGGAATTCGCGGGGCAGGTGGTTATAGAGCTTGAAGAACAGCTCGTCATGCGACGCGAGTTCTCCCACCCACTCGTTGCGATTGGTGCTCATGACGTCGCCAAACTGCTCTTTCGTGAAACTGAGCCCTTTCCACTCGAGGTCTTCGTAGCGCGGCGTCCAGCCCAACGGGCCTTCGGCCGCAGTCGCCTGGCCATGCACGCGGTCGACGATCCACTTGAGCACGCGGAAGTTCTCGCCGTAGCCCGGCCAGAGGAACTTGCCCTCCTTGTCGCGGCGGAACCAGTTGACGTTGAAGATTCGCGGCGGGTTCTTCAGCCCGCGGCCGAAATCCAGCCAATGCCCGAAATAGTCGCCCATGTTGTAGCCGCAGAACGGCAGCATCGCGAACGGATCGCGGCGAACCTGGCCGAGCTGGCCAAATGCGGCGGCGGTCATCTCCGAACCCATCGTCGCGGCCGCATACACTCCAAACGCCCAGTTGAACGCCTGCGACACCAGCGGCACGGCCGTGCTGCGGCGACCGCCGAAGATGAAAGCCGAGATCGGCACGCCCTTCGGATCGTTGTAGGCTGGATCGGCCGAGGGGCACTGCGACATGGGCGCGGTAAAACGGCTGTTGGCGTGAGCGGCTTTCGCTTCACCACCCGGCTTCCAATCCTTGCCCTGCCAGTCAATGGCGTGCGCGGGCGGATCACCATCCATTCCTTCCCACCAGATATCGCCATCATCCTTGAGCGCGACGTTCGTGAAAATGGTGTTTTCCTTGATCGAGGCCATCGCGTTCGGATTGGTCTGTTCGTTCGTGCCGGGGGCGACGCCGAAGAAACCGGCCTCGGGATTGATGGCGTAGATCTTGCCGTCTTCGTTCGGTTTGATCCAGGCGATGTCGTCGCCGACTGTCGTCACCTCCCAGCCTTCCTTCTGGAACTCCTTGGGCGGAATCAGCATGGCGAAATTCGTCTTGCCACACGCGCTGGGGAACGCCGCGGCAACATACGTCTTCTCGCCCTTGGGGCTTTTCACACCGGTAATCAGCATGTGCTCGGCAAGCCAGCCTTCTTCGCGGGCCATCACCGACGCGATGCGGAGCGCAAAACATTTCTTGCCAAGCAGCGCGTTCCCTCCGTAGCCGGAGCCATAGCTCCAGATTGTCCGCTCCGTGGGGAAGTGGACAATGTACTTGTCCTTGGGATCGGGACTGCACGGCCAGGGCACATCGTCTTGTCCCGCCTTGAGCGGCATGCCCACAGTGTGCAGGCATTTGATGTACTTGCCATTTCCGAGCGCCTTCAGCACGTGCTCGCCCATCCGGGTCATGATTCGCATGTTCACAACGACGTAGGGCGAATCAGAGAGCTGCACGCCGATGTGGGCGATCGGCGAGCCGACGGGACCCATGCTGAATGGGATCACGTACATCGTGCGGCCCTTCATCGAGCCCTCGAACTTCGGCGTGAGCGTCGCCTTCATCTTGTCCGGCGCCATCCAGTTATTGGTGGGGCCAGCTTCGTCTTGGGTGGCAGAGCAAATATAGGTGCGATCCTCAACGCGGGCGACGTCGCTCGGATGGCTACGGGCGAGAAACGAATTTGGCCGCAGCTTCTCATTGAGCTTGATCAGCGTGCCGCTGGCAACCATCTCGGCGCAGAGCCGGTCATATTCTTCCTGTGCGCCGTTACACCAGTAGACCTGGTCCGGCTTGCAGAGGGCCGCCATCTCTTTGACCCAGGCGACGAGTTCTTGATTTTTGACGGTGGCGGGAGCTTCGAGGGTAATTGCGGCGGGCACGTGATTCTCCTGGCTGACTGAAATGGTCGACGCCTGTCGACGGGGCGCGACCATCCATTTTGCCACGAGCGGGGCAGCGATTAAAGGGGGGGCGAAGGTCGCAGCAAAATTGCGACATTGGCGACTTGCCCGTAGGGTACAATTGGACAAATGGGCCGCCGCGATAAGACGCTTGACGCTATATTATATTGCGTGGCAATTCGGACGCAAACTTAGGCTTTCAAGAGTTATGCGGCTTGCTCCAGCGGCTCGGTTTCGCAGAGCGTATCCGTGGTTCCCACCACATTTTCAGCCGCGATGGAATTGAAGAAATATTGAACGTCCAGCCGAAGCACGGAAAAGCAAAGCCTTACCAAGTCAAACAGGTGCGTGGGTTGATTTTGAAGTATCGCCTGGCCGGAGATGACGAATGAGCGCCGAATCTTGTTATGAGATCATTCTTTACTGGAGCAACTCCGATCAGGCGGTGATTGCCGAAGTTCCCGAGTTGCCAGGCTGCGCAGCGGACGGCGAAACGTATGCGGATGCACTGACGAACGTGCAAGCGATCATCGACGAATGGCTCGAAACGGCGCGCGAACTGGGTCGGGAGATACCGAAGCCGCGAGGACGACTCACGTTTGCGTAGCGAAGTGCTTCTAACTGTTTGCATCGACGCAACCCCAATGACTTCGCCAACGTGTTTGCCATCGTCGCCACTTATTCGTAATTAAGAAGCGCGGTGTCGGCACAGCGACAATCGCCGTCCTAGGAAATGCACTACATTCGCTCGACTGTATTGATTCCCAACAGCTCGAGCCCGCGCTGGATCGTGCGAGCCGTGAGGTCGCACAGGAGCAGGCGGCTCGCGCGCAGATCGTCGGTTTCCGCTTTTAGCACCGGGCAGTGCTCAAAGAATTCGCTGTAGCGACTGGCCAGCTCGAAGAGGTAGGCCGTGAGATGATTGGGACGGTAGTCGGCGACGACGCGGGTGAGCGTTTCGGCGAATTGAAGTAGCGCCAGACCAAGCGCCCGTTCTTGCGGCGTGTCAAGCGAAATAGCGATTGCGGATTGCGGATTGCGGATTGCGGATTCGTCTACCCCGCTTTTTCCGAAAATGCTCCGCACGCGAGCATAGCTGTATTGCATGTAGGCGGCCGTATTGCCCGTCATCGCCAACATCTTGTCGTAGCTGAAGACGTAATCGCTGGTGCGGTTGTGCGCAAGGTCGGCGTACTTGATCGCTCCGATGCCAATTCGCTCGGCCACCTGCCGGCGCTCTTCCTCGGACAGCAGTGGTGCGGGTCGAGCATCGTCGTTCTGGCAGACGATGGCGTACGCACGCTCGACTGCTTCATCGAGCAAGCCGGTCAAGCCGACAGACGTGCCGCTACGGGTCTTGAACGGCCGGCCATCTTCGCCGAGCACGGTGCCGAAGCTCACATGCTGCAATTCCACGTCGCGGTAGCCCCAGAGTCGCACGGCCGCGATGAGCTGCTCGAAATGGAGCGACTGCCGATGATCAACTACGTACAGGATCGCGTCCGGGCGCCACTCGGCCATGCGATATTGGATCGTTGCCAGATCAGTCGTAGCATAGAGAAACGCGCCGTCCTGCTTCTGGACGATCATCGGAGCCTGTTGGCCCTCAATAAAGACGCAGATTGCGCCCTCGCTTTCGCGAGCCAGACCTTTATCGAGCAAGTCCTTCACGACGCCCCGCAGCCGATCGTGATAGAAACTCTCACCCAGCGTGTGGTCGAACGTGACGCCAAGCCGCTCATACGTGGCCTCGATTTCGCGGAGACAAGGCGGCAGGAAACGCCGCCAGAGCTCGACGTTCGTTGTATCGCCACTGTGGAGCCGGGCCGTTTCCGCCAGCACCGCGCGATCCACCTCGGCATGTTGCGCCAGCAACGGGCCGAGTTCCGCATCGGTCTCGGTCGCGGCGAGCTTCGTTTGCAAACCGGACAATTCCGTTTCCAGCTCAGCCACGGTCTGATTCGCCTGATCGAGCCGTTTCGCTGCCTTCTTCAACTCCTTCGGGTCGGCCGGCGCCGCAAGCTGCTCGAGCTTCGAGCGTCGCTCTTCAGCGTCGGTAATCTGCCCTTTGAGTGTCGGAATTTTGCCACTGAGCGTTTCGCGGTAGTCGACCAGCGCGTGTACCAGTTTATAGAGACGGCTGAGCTCCTCGACGGGTCGCGCCGCAAGCGCCTGTTCGTCGACGAAGTGCTTGTAGCCGTAGATGATCATGCCGAACTGCGTACCCCAATCGCCCAGATGGTTGTCGCTGATCGTGCGATGGCCGAGGAACTTCAGCACGCGATAAAGCGCGTCGCCGATCACGGTCGAGCGAATATGACCGACATGCATTGGCTTGGCGACGTTGGGCGACGAATAGTCGATCACGAAAGTTCGCGGGCGTGCGACAGCTTCCACGCCGAGTCGGTCGAGATCGGAGCTAGCCGCTGCCAACTGCGCCGCGATCCAATCGTCCTTGAGCCGGAGATTGATGAAGCCGGGACCAGCAATTTCGGGTGATTCCAGGACGTCGCTGCCGTCGAGCTGAGCTACCAGCTGCTGGGCAATTTCGCGTGGCGGCTTGCCGAGCCGCTTCCCAAGTGACATCGCTAGATTGGCTTGATAGTCGCCAAATTTGGCATCTTGACTGGAAAGAATCATGCCAAGCAGCGTCGGCAAGTCCGCAGTTTCGACGCCGATCTCACGCAGCGCCTTGGAAAACCGGTCACGTAGCAGGGCCAGGACGTTCATTCGATAGTTCTCGGCTCGAAATACGAGGCCAACGATCTCGATCGGAAAGAGGCCGGCCGACGAAGCGTATCAGCGCAGCGGAAGAGTCTTACTGCTTCCACGGCAGCGGCACGCGCTCCGCGGTGCCCCAGAGGTCTTCCAGCGCGTAGAACGAACGCGTCTCGGCGTCGAACAAATGGATTACGACCGAACCATAATCCAGCAAGATCCAGCGGCTGTCGCTGTAACCTTCGATACCGAGCCGCTGGTCGTTTAGCTCGTCGTTCAACGTGTGGTCGATTTCTTCGCTGATGGCGTGGAGCTGCCGCCGGCTGTTGCCGGTCGCCAGCACGAAGTAGTCGAACTCGGGCGTGATGCCGCGCATGTCGAGCACGGCCACGTCCTCCCCGCGGTTGTCCTCGGCCGTGCGGGCCGCGGCGAGCGCGAGCTGCAAGCTGCGTTGCTGTCGATGTTCCGTGGTTGGAAGTGGACTGGCGATGGGTCAAGCCTAGTTGAATGAGCTGAATCGGGGCGTAAGGCCAAACTAGCGATTCTAACCGCGGCCAGTGCAGTAGAGGAGGGCCGCGCGGCCGAGAAACACGGTTGTGGCCAGCCATTGTTTCGCGGTCCAGACCCTCTAGAATCGCCGGGGGAGCGTTTATCTAGCCGCCATTCAGGGAGCGATCATCATGGGTGATTGGATTGAAATGGGGGAGCAGGCCCCAGCGTTTACACTGACAGCCGACGACGGCAGCAAGGTTCGGCTGGCCGATTTCAAGGGCCGGCCGGTTGTGCTTTATTTCTATCCCAAGGACGACACACCGGGTTGCACTCGCGAGGCCTGCGCATTCCGCGACCAACAGGCGCCGCTCAAAAAGCTCGGAGCGGCTGTGCTGGGCGTCAGTGCCGACGACGTGGAAAGCCACGGCAAATTCAGGGACAAATACGGCCTGAATTTTCCACTGCTGGTCGACACGAACCACAAGGTGGCCGAGAAATACGGGGCTTGGCGGGAAAAAAACATGTACGGGAAGAAATCGATGGGCATCCAGCGAAGTACTTTTCTGATCGATGCGGATGGCAAAGTGGCGAAACTGTGGAAAGCGGTGAAGGTTGACGGGCACGACGAGCAGGTGCTCAATGCGCTCGCTGCGTTGCGCCAGCTTGCAAATTAACCAAGATGCGGAGAGGGAGAACGGGCGACTCGATGATTCAGTCATCATGTTTGTTCGCGGCTCTTCTTGTCTCCAAGTCTCCTTGTCTCCACGTCTTTCGCGCCATTGGGCTGGTGTCGTCGGGCGATCGAGGTGTATAAACACAATCGGTTTTTAGTTTGTTGCAGGGATGTCGCATGCGCTGCCCCGACTCGGTTTTGGCCGAAGCGGTTTCTCTTCAGGCTTTTCTTCCGGGCGAGTGCTGCGCGGCCGACAATTCATCGGAGGGGATGCGATGGATTGCGATCATGTGTTCATGGTGCTGACGCGCGGGCCGTTTCCGACCGGCGAAATTTGGGACGAAGAGGTCGAGGCGCATCTCGAAACGTGCGCCGATTGTTGGCGATTGGCCGAGGCGCTGCGGCCTGCACTTGAAGTGTTTCAAGAGGCCGTGCCGCCCTCCGAAAGTCGCGAACTGCCTGGATATTGGGGCGACGCGCGGCCCGCGGCAACGATCGTTTCCGAATTAAGCCGATCCACGGCCCGAATTGCGATGGCGTCCGGTGTGCGCCGGCTGGCACGACCCTATGCGAACTTCTACGACTATCCGCTCGCCAGTCCGACTTCGACCGAGGCCTTGCGGACTGTCGTCTTAGCGTCGGCGCTCGCGGCCACCACGATTGGGATCGCGCTGCTGTGGTGGGTGTGGTGATTCGCTGGCGCAGCGCCGGCGAATTCCGACCGTGACGACTGCACCAGTCCTACCGTCCGCGGATCGCCATTTTCGCGTTTTCCCGCACAGTAAGAATTTGCTCGTGCGCGGTTCGCGCGGTAGAGTTCAGCGTCGGAGTGTATCGTGATTTCGCTCGTCGTTGAATGAGCGGAACCGCTCGCTTCCGGCCAACCTTTTCATTTGGGGCAACATCCTTCTGACTGGCTCTCCCTGCGATTGTCGCTGCGCCGAGTTTGATAGCAGTGGCTCCGGGCGCAATTCCGCGATCGCTGCTGCCGGATCCATACGGCCATGCTGTCAATTCCTCGTCGTTCCCCATCCTTGCGCGAGTCTTATCGAATGAGCGAAACCATCGCCGATCAAACGCATGAATACGCCGTTGCCGAGTTAGTGCCGCCACGACATCCGGCGGCCTCGCAGGTCCGTAGCTCCGCGCTCACCGAGCAATTCCGCAGGCTCAAAGATGCGTTGGAACGGCCTGTATCTTTCGAGCGGCGCCAATTTGGCCGGATTGCATTGCCCTTGGTCCTCCAGGTCACGCCGCTCGATCAAACCGGGCAGCCGCTCGAACCGCTGGCAATGGCCGTCGTCGGCAAGGATATCTCGCCACGTGGAATCAGCTTTTTCCACGAGCGGCCGCTGCCTCACCGCCGAGCCATCGTGACCTTCGAGCATCCGGACGTCGGCCGATTCTGCGTGGAGGTCGACGTGAACTGGTGCCGCTTTACCAGCCCTGGTTGGTATCAAAGCGGCGGTCGGCTGATTCACGCCGTGGCCCGAGTGGGCACCGCGGTAGCTGTCAACTAGCCGGCTTGCGATGCCGCGCGTCCGCCGTCAAGATGACATCGTCCCGAGCCGGCGATTTGTCATCTATTTGTGCGGATATCATGCGCATCGGCCCGACCGAGATTCTCGATACCCATGCCGAAGCGTTTGCCACCTGGTATGCGCGACTCGTGATCACGGCCATAGACGATTACTGGCTGGAAATGGCGATTCGCGCGCTTGCCGGTTATGGGACAAGCGTCATCGGGTGCGATGCCGAAGTTGGGGTCGAGCGTCTATTGCCATCAGGTGAAACACCCGACGGACGGCCTGGCGCAGCCGTGCTGCTATTCGCGTTTTCCACCGAGCAGTTGGCGGCGGCCGTTGGCAATCGAGTCGGACAGTGCGTGCTCACCTGCCCAACGACCTCGTGCTTTAACGGCGTCGTCGACTCGGAAGACACCGTCCCGCTAGGTGACTGCGTCCGCTATTTCGGCGATGGATTTGAGAAGCAGGGAGCGGGGAGCGGGGAGCAGGGAGTAACTTCTTCGCTCCCTGCGTGCTGGCAGATTCCGGTGATGGATGGTGCGTTCCTCGTCGACGCCGTGGCGGGCGTTGCGCCGGGAATCGGCGGTGGGAATATTTTATTGCACGCATCCTCTCAGGCTGCTGGATTGTCCGCCGGCTGCCGCGCCGCGGAGGCGATCCGGCCGCTGCCCGGCGTGATCACGTCGTTTCCCGGCGGCGTCTGCCGTAGCGGCAGCAAGGTCGGCTCGAAGTACAAAAACTTAGTGGCCTCGACTGCCGAGACATATTGTCCGACGCTCCGCGATCAGGTGGACACGCAATTGGTCGACGGCGCAACATGTGCCTATGAGATTGTCATTGACGGCGTCAGCGAGGAATCCGTCGCCTACGCCATGCGGGCCGCGATCGAGGACGCCGCCGGCCCAGGAGTCCTGGCGATCGGTGCCAGCAACTTCGGCGGCCGATTGGGAAGGCATCTCATCCGGCTTCATGATTTGTTCCTCAAAGCGTAGACGAATCGACGATTTCGCCGGCGGCCCGCGATTGTCGGTCACGGCCGCAGCCTGCTAAACTTGGTAGCCGGCGGTGGCGGCAATCGGACGCTAGCGCTTCTCAGGCACCTAAGGGCCTCGATCCATGTCTGTCGATTCAATTGGCGTCCCTGAAACCAGCCCTGAGCCCCAAGCTGCGAACGAACCAGTCGTAGCCGACGGGGCATCCGCAGCGCAAGCGACGTCGTCGGAACCTGACTCGAAAACTTCCGCGTCGACCGCAGATAGGCCGCTCCGTCGGATCAAGATCGGCTCAGAGCGGGAAGGAGCTGCCGTCATCGCCAAGGCGAATCCGGTTACACCCGGCACGCCGTCCGCAACGGCGAAACCGGCGCCCACCAGGCGCGAGCCCAAGCACTACCCGCCGCCGAATGTTCGCGATCAGCTCTCGCCCGAGCTCGAAGCCGAATACGCGGCCGCATTGGGCGAACTTTCGCTTGAAAACCTGCTGAGCGAGGAGGCCGGCGGCGGACCACTCCCGGAACTTGCCCCCGAGTCGCGCGTCATCGGCAAGGTCGCCAAGATTCATCGCGAAGACGTGTTCGTCGACCTCGCGAATCGCAATCAGGGCATCGTGCCAATGCGACAATTCGAAGAGCCGCCGGAGGTGGGGGCCGAAATCGAGTTGGTCGTCGTGCGGTTCAACGCCGAGGAAGGCCTCTACGAACTATCGCGACCCACCGCGGCCGTCACCGTCGGCAATTGGGAGGACGTCCGCGAAGGACAAATCATCGAGGTCACGATCACAGGCAGCAACAAGGGCGGGCTCGAGTGCCAGGTGTCCGGCGTGCGCGGCTTCATCCCCATGGGTCAGCTTTCGATCTACCGCGTCGAAAACCCGGAAGAGTACGTCGGCCAGCGACTTTCTTGCGTCGTCACCGAGGCCAACCGCGACCGGCAAAATCTTGTCTTGAGTCATCGTGCCGTGATGGAGCGCGAACGACTGGAGCTGCGGGAAAAGCTGCTGGAAAAGCTCGCCGTCGGGCAGATTCACGAAGGCATTGTCCGCAGCATGAAGGATTTCGGCGCGTTTGTCGATTTGGGAGGCGTCGACGGCCTGGTCCACGTGAGCCAGCTCAGTTGGGACCGTGTGAAACATCCGAGCGAAGTGCTCGAGGTCGGCCAGAAGATCAAGGTTCGCGTCGAGAAGTTCGACAAAGAGACCGGCAAAGTCAGCCTTTCGTACCGCGAGCTGGGCGACAATCCGTGGGACAAGGTGCAATCGAAGTACTATGTCGGCGCGCGGGTCCACGGCATCGTGTCGCGGCTGATGGAGTTCGGCGCATTCGTGAAACTCGAGCCGGGCGTCGAAGGACTCGTGCACATCTCGGAGCTCGCGCACAATCGAATTTGGCGGACCAGCGATGCTGTGAGCGAAGGGCAGGAAGTCGAAGTCAAAGTCCTCTCGGTCGACACCGAGAAGCAGCGCATCAGCCTGTCGCTTAAGGCGCTCTCCGAGCGGCCGAAAAAGCCGGGCGAAGAGAAGGTCGCCGACGAAGATTTAGCCCCGCCGCCCGACGCGCCGAAAGCGCCGCGAAAGCGGACCGAACCGCTCAAAGGGGGCATTGGCGGGCCCTCGGGCGGCGATAAATTCGGGCTGAATTGGTGAACCAAGGCGCGCTTGCCGTGCGTCTCTCAGGGACCGAGGTAGCACAATAATATGCCAGCTGCGACAACATCGATGCTCACCGTGGTTCTGCCGGACGGCAGTCAGAAGCAATTCGACGGGCCGACCACTGCCTACGACGTCGCGGCGAGCATTGGCCCCGGCTTGGCTAAGGCGGCAATCCTGGCTGAAGTCGACGGCCGACAGGTCGATCTTCGGGCGCCGCTGCCCGCCAGCGGCGAAGTGCGATTGCGGCTGCTCACAAAGAGAGATTCGGAATCGCTCGCCGTGATGCGGCACAGCGCTGCGCACGTGATGGCCCAGGCCGTGATGCGGCTCTACAAGGGCGTGCAGTTAGCGTTCGGCCCGACGACCGCCACCGGCTTCTACTACGACTTCGCACTTCCGCAGCCGATCTCCGAAGAAGATTTCCCACGCATCGAAGCCGAGATGCAGAAGATCATCCAGGCGGACGAAAAATTCGAACGGCTCGATGTGCCGCGCTCCGAAGCGCTCAAACTGTGCGAAGAGTTGGGCCAGGAATTCAAGATCGAGCACATCCAAACGGGCCTGGCGGACCAGTCGCATCTGTCGTTCTACCGGCAGGGAGAATTCATCGATCTCTGCCGCGGTCGGCATATTCCCAGCACCGGCCATATCGGCAAGGCGTTCAAGCTGCTCTCGGTGGCCGGCGCTTATTGGAAGGGCGACGCCACGCGCCAACAGTTGCAGCGGCTCTACGCGACTGCCTTCTTCGACAAAAAAGAACTCGACGCGCATCTCGAACAGCTCGAAGAAGCCAAGCGTCGCGATCATCGCACGCTCGGCAAGCAGCTCGAGCTCTTCACCGTAAATCCGACCGTTGGCTCCGGCCTCGTGCTCTGGCTGCCCAAGGGCGCCATCATCCGGCAAACGCTGGAAGACTACATTAGAGGCGAGCTTCGTCGTCGCGGCTATCAGGTTGTCTATACCCCGAACATTGGCCAAGTCGAGATGTATGAAATCTCGGGCCACTTTCCGTATTACAGCGACAGTCAATTCAAGCCTATATTTCAACACGATGCAGGACTGCTCGTTGACTATTGGATACGGCGATATCACGCTAACGACGTACCGTCGACCGTAGAGCAATTGAAACTGATGGAGGGCGCCAAAGTGCTTGGGGCGGAATTCCCTACATCCAACATTGATGGCAAACCAATTGAGCAATGCATTAAAGACCAGGAAAATGGAAAGGTCTGGTACATTCTTCGTAAATGGCAGGCGACTCAAGAGCGATTCTTGCTCAAGCCGATGAACTGTCCGCATCACATCATGATCTATAAGTCGAAGCCGCGCAGCTATCGCGATTTGCCTGTGCGGCTCGCGGAGTTCGGCACCGTCTATCGCTTCGAGCAATCGGGCGAGCTCAACGGCATGACCCGCGTTCGCGGTTTCACACAAGACGATGCCCACATCTTTTGCACGGAAGAACAGGTCGCCGGCGAATTCCGCGGCTGCCTCGAAATGACCCAGACCGTACTAGCGTCGCTGGGCATGGACCGCTACCGTGTGCGACTCGGATTCCGCGATCCGAAAAGCGACAAATATGTCGGCGCGCCGGAAGTCTGGCACCGGGCCGAGGCATCGCTCAAGGCCGTGTGCGAATCAATGAACCTGCACGACATGTCGATCGAGCCGGGCGAAGCGGCGTTCTATGGGCCGAAGGCCGACTTCGTCGTCACCGATTGCATCGGCCGCGAATGGCAACTGGGAACCGTGCAGCTCGACTACAATCTGCCAAGCAAGGAGCGGTTTGGCCTCGAATACATCGGCGTCGACAATCATCCGCACCAACCGATCATGATCCATCGGGCGCCGCTCGGCTCAATGGAGCGTTTTATCGGCGTTTTAATCGAGCACTTTGCCGGGGCGTTTCCGCTCTGGCTCGCTCCAGAGCAGGTGCGGGTTGTGACGGTCAGTGAAAAGAGCGAGGCCTATGGCCGGGAGGTGGAAGGGCAGCTTTCCGCGGCCGGCCTGCGGGCAGCCGGCGATTATCGCGGCGTGAAGCTCAACGCCAAAATTCGCGAGGCGCAGCTGGAATTGATTCCGTACATGTTTGTCGTCGGCGAGAAAGATCGAGATACCGGCACCGCCAGCGTCCGCGATCGCATCGACGGCGATTTGGGAGCGCTGCCGCTCGCTGATGCTATCGCCAAGCTTCAGCAGGAAATCGCTTCCAAGACCGTCCGCCAGGTCGCCAAGCAGGAATCGCTGCCGGCCGCCGACCGTGAAAGCCGGAACGAATACTAGGCTCTGCGTCAATTGGGAGGGCGAGGCTCCTGCCGAGCTACTCCGCCGTGTCAGCCTAGGCTCGGCGGGAGCCTCGCCCTCCCAACCGATAGCGGATCATACGTTTTGAGAGTTGCCTCGGCAGGCAAATAGATTCATGCCGCCCGCTAGTTGACGAACGCCAGTGGCCAAGCCGATACTTGTCCTATTGTGGCGGATTCTGCCGCCTGGATTAAGCTAGAATTGTCGTATCACTCGCCTAGTCGCCAGCTACGGCCGCCGGGCCATCACTAACCCCATAGGAGACCCAAACGATCAACCTCAAATCACAACGGATCAATGAGCAGATCCGCATCTCGCCCATTCGCGTTATTGGGCACGACGGAACCCAGCTAGGAGTCATCAACACCGACGAAGCGCTGCAGCAAGCGCGCACGGCTGGCATGGACCTGGTCGAGGTCGCGCCCACGGAGAAGCCGCCCGTCTGCCGCATCATGGACTTTGGCAAGTTCAAGTACCAGCAAAAAAAACGGCAGCACAAAGGCCACACGCATCACAGCAAGAACAAAGAGCTGCGGCTGCGCCCCAAGATCGGTGACCACGACCTGATGACCAAGGTCAATCGGGCCAAGGAGTTTCTCGAGGCCAAGGACAAAGTGATCTTCTCGGTCATCTTCCGCGGCCGCGAAAACGCCCACATCCAAGAAGGCTACAAGCTGGTTGACCGGCTGATCAAAGAGCTGGACCCCGTCGCCAAATTGGAACAGAACCCCTCGATGCAGGGCCGGCGAATCGTCGTGATCTTCGCGCCGCGGTAGCGGAGTATTAGGCGATCATATTGACGCTTGGTATAATGCTGTGAACGAGGCGGCCATGAAATTTACCATCGCTCTTTATCCGTCCGAGGAAGGTTTTGCGGTATCTGTGCCCAGCTTGCCTGGGTGTTGGTCGCAAGGGGCGACGCGCGAAGAAGCACTCGAAAACATTTCAGTTGCTATCCGCGAATATCTTGAAACGGAAATCGAGCCGGCCGACGGCGCCGAAGTTCAAGAGCTTGAGGTCGCCGTCTAGCTATGCCCAAATTGCCCGGCGTCAATCATCTGGACGCGATCAGGGCCTTCGAGAGGGCCGGCTTCAAAATCTTGAGGCAGGGCAAGCACGTGATTATGTCCGATGGCGAACGCAAATTGATCATCCCCCGCCACAACCCCGTCAACGCCATCACCATGGGCGGAATTGTGCGGGATGCCGGCTTGTCGATCGAGGAATTTCGAACGCTGCTCTAGTTCGTTCGTTTCTACAGAGTAATTCCCCCCTTTTCTCGTTCGCGTGCAGCCTGTACGATGGGGGATTCCACAAATTTTGAGAGTCCCGTCATGC
>DASYDU010000028.1:0-8581 GCA_036499445.1 Lacipirellulaceae bacterium | reverse complement strand
CCTGCCTCAATTTCTTGCGGCAATACGATCTCATGCCCCACTTGAAACTGAACATCGAGACCAATCATGCCACGCTCGCCGGGCACACGATGCAGCACGAGCTGGAGACGGCCGGCAGCGCCGGCGCACTTGGCTCGATCGACGCCAACACCGGCGACGTGATGCTCGGCTGGGACACGGACCAGTTCCCGACCGATATTTATCTCACGACGCAGTGCATGTACTCAATTCTGCGCTACGGCGGCCTCACCACCGGCGGCGTGAATTTTGACGCCAAGGTCCGCCGCGAAAGCTTCGAGCCCGTCGATCTGTTCTATGCCCACATCGGCGGCATGGATGCGTTTGCCCGTGGGCTCAAGATCGCCGCGGCGATGCGTGCCGACGGCAAGCTCGAAGAGATGCTCCGCGACCGCTATGCCAGCTGGGACACCGGCCTGGGCGCCGAGATCGAAGCCGGCAAACACGGCCTGGCCTCGCTCGAGAAGATCATGCTCACCAAAGGCGAAGCGGCGCCGAACCGCAGCGGACGACAGGAGCTACTCGAGAATCTGATCAATACTTATTTGTAACAACCGCGCCGTAAATCATTTGCTTGTCACGGCGTCGCCGGTGGTGTTCGTACCGCGGCTGGTAGATCCTGTGCGCCATGCAACACTTGCACAATGTCGATGCCGTCTTCCCGTGGCACGTAAAGGATCACATACCTCCCGACTGGCGATATTCTGAGGTTTTCGCCGAGTTCGGGACAGGCCTGTCCCAAATGAGGGTTTCTGGCAAGTTGACGGAAGCATTCGAGAAACCGTCCGCGCAGCCGCTTGGCGCCCTGAGCTCCATGCATCTCCACCGCAATGTAATGCGATATTCGCTTTAGGTCATCTCGCGCCGCCGGAGCTAAACGGTAGCGATTCATGACTTGCGCCGGGAGTGCTCTCCGATCTCAGCGTCGACTTCGGCATCGATCGTGTCGAGAAACTCGGCGAGTCGTTCATCTCCATCGAGCACAATTGCACGGCCATCGCCTAGCGAAGCAAGTCGGTCCGCGAACTGGCTCTCGCGTTCTCGGCTCTGGCGTAAAGTTTTGAGTCCGGCCAACAACGCGTCCTCAGGAGATCGGTAGCCGCCCTCTGCCAATTCGAGCTGGAGAAGTTGATTAAGTTCAGGCAATGAAAACTGTGGCGACACGCCGGGCACTCCCACATCAATCATAGCCCAGCGATCCACTCCAAACCAGATATTCTACGTTTCCCGCGGGAGGACGATGGGTATTCCGTGACTGCGTACGATAGACAAACCGCTTCCGCCCTGGCGTCTGCTAGGCTGCTTTACGCCGAGGCGGATGCTCCACTTTGGACCCAATCGACGCGGCTGGTACCTTTGACGCTCGACCACGAATATCGTGCCAGTAGATTCGTGCCAGGTCCATTGAGGCCCGGGCGAAATCTCGAAGACTTAGTTGCGACCCGCCGACGTCGGTCCAGCGGTCGAGCGGACATTCGTAAATCAAATGCTCGGCTTGCTCTTTGCCCGCGACAGCCACGAGCCGCGCCAGAATCTCGACATCGAAGACCCAGCGGCTGCGGAACGGTTGGCGGAACAGCAACTCGATTTCCGGCGTTGCGCGAAACAGCTTCGCGCCACATTGCGTGTCGTACACCGCCAGGCCCAAAGTCAGCGAAGCGGCCGTCGCAAACGCGCGACCGGCCAGATGCCGCACCCAGCGCCGGTTGATTTCCCGACCCAAGAGCGCGATCCGGCTCCCCATTGCGAGCGATAGCTCGGGCCGGCGCGTGAGCAGCTCGCGGAATTGCTTGACGGTCGCCAGCGGCGTGGCCAAGTCGGCGTCCCAGTAGCCGACGAATGTCGGCGACCGCCGCCAAGCGTGGAGCATCCCCAGCCGGACCGCTTCGGCTTTGCCCGCGTTGCGCTTCAGTCGCAACACGCTGGCGCGACCCGAATGTTGCGCCGTGAATTGTTCGAGCAGCACGGCCGTGGAATCGGTGCTGCCGTCGTCGACGAAGAGCAGCGACGATCCCTGGCAGCCCCCTAGAAACGTGCCGAACGCCGCAAAGTCCAAACGCTGCGCTTCGTTGTAGCACGGGACAACGACAATCGTTTCGCACCCAACTTGCCAAGTCATGTCGCGAGTCTCCCGGTAAGGCCGGCCGCCGCACGAAGGGCCGCGACGGTAGCAATACTCGGCGCGCTCAGCAACATCGGTCGCCCATTCGTCCCAACGCTCCACCGAAACCAATCTTGCCGAAATCGCCTGCCATCTCTATTGTTCCGCACGACCAACGCGGAGTCCGTTTCGGGCCGATGACGCGATGTCCAACCTCTCCACCAAAAAATCTGACTTTGTCGTCGCCGCGCTGATTGTAGTCATTGTCACGACGATTTACGGAGCACGGCTGGGCGCCTTGCCAATTGTCGGCGAGGAAAGTCGCTGGGGAACTGCCGCACGCGAGATGCTCGCCAGTGGCGACTGGATTGTGCCGCGGCAGCAGGGCCGCGTGTTTGCCGAGCGGCCGCCGCTGACGATTTGGGCCATCGCCGTGATGGGCGCGCTCCGCGGCGAGGTCGACCCGATCGCTGTTCGGCTGCCGAGCGTGATCGCGGTCGTGCTCACTTCGCTGCTTATCTTTGGCTACGCGCGGTCATGCGTCTCGCGCTTCGCGGCTTGGGCCGGCGCGCTCGCCTATGCCACGATGGCGCAAGTCGCTCAGATTGGGCGTATGGGCGAATCAGAATCGCTGTTTACGTTGCTCTGCGGCGCGTCACTCTTGTTGTGGCATCTGGGATATGTCAAGAAGTGGCCGCCCCTTGCGACCTGGACACTTGGCTTCGGATTCGCGGCCCTGGCTGCCATGGTGAAAGGACCCCAGGCGCCGACCTATTTCGTTGCGATCACGTCAGTCTACTTGTTATGGCGGCGCGACTGGCGGTATGCCCTCTCGTGGCATACGGCGGTAGGAGGGCTCGTGTTCGTCGCCATCATCGCAGCCTGGCAAATCCCGTTCTATCTGGCGACTGACTGGCAGGCGACGATTGCGACTTGGACCGGCCTGACGGAAGATCGAATCCGCCTCGCGGGCCTCGCCCAACATATCATCACCTATCCGCTCGAGACGTTCGTCTGCCTTTTGCCCTGGTCGCCGATATTGGTGGCGCTCATTAGCCGCAAGACGCGAGCGCTCTTGGCCGACGACGCCACGGTTGTAACATTTCTGCTAACTTCGCTGGCAGTCGCCTACCCGACCGTCTGGATCGCGGCTGGCGGACGAGGGCGCTACTTCATGCCCCTCTATCCCTGCGCAGCGGTGTTGATTGGGATCACGATTGACCGCTGCAGCATGGCCGTGCGCTCCGACTACCCTCGCCGCGCCTGGCATCAGTTCCTTTTGCTTTGCGGCGCGCTCATCGTAACGAACGGCCTTATATTCGGGGTTGCCGGCGCCTTGCCAGATCATTGGTTGGCGGCTTTATTTCAACCACGCTGGTTTGCGATCAGCTTTGCCGCCGCGGCGACGCTTGCCACCTACTTGGCTTGGCGATGTTATCGATCAGGCAGCCGGCGAACCTGCTATGTCGCAATCACGGCGATCGCTTGCATGGTCGGTCTCGCCGCCACCGGGCTGATGATCAATGTCGATGTCGGCCACTGGAATGACCTGACAGGGGCCGTCGCGGGACTCAAAGAAAAGATGCCTGCCGGCGCAAGTCTGGTGAGTTTCAGCCCGATCGAACACCGCTTTGCGTTCTACTACTCCAAGCCAATCGCCGAACTCGGATGGCCTTTGACATTGGATGACCTGCCAAGCGACGTCGACTATTTCTGCTTCATGCGGAACGAAGGCGACACAGCGGCGCGCCGCGTCTGCGGCCGCGGCCGAAACTGGACCACTACGCCGGGCACACTTCCCTTCGCATGGGAAGAAATCGCAACGCTCTACAGCGAACGCGAAGTCAGCGGCGAGCTTCCGCGCAGCGTCGTGCTCGGGCGAGTTGTCCGCCCGCTCCGCGCGGAAGTTTCCGACGCGACGGTCCCACAGGCGGCGGCGTCTAAATCGCGCCTTGCCGCGCGAGCATGGTGACGGCATGTGTCGGGTGGCTGGTGGACGAGGCTCGCCGAGCCCGCAGCCTCTTGGCCTCCACTTTTCGATGGCCGGCGAGTTATGCGGCTTGCTCGGTCGGCTTCGCATCCAATTGCCGCGCGACAGCGCGACGTACCACGTCGACCGACAGGTCGCGCATGCAGCGATGATGCACCAGCGGACAGGTTCGCTCCATGCAGGGCTGGCACTCGAGCGAGAGCGAGACTACCGTCTCACGGTCATAGTGTGTTTCTGTCATCCGCGGATCTGTCGGCCCAAATAGCGTTATAACCGGCTTGCCGAACGCGATACCAAAATACCGGGGGCCGCTATCGGTCGTCACCAGCATCCGCGCGCGGCGGATGCAAGCTTTCGTCAGGCCGAGCGGCAACGAGGGTTCGTCCGCCAGACTCGTAACCCGGGCGTCGTTGGCCTGTTTGACGACGCTCTGCGCCTCGTCCCGCTCGTTGGGGCCGCAGTTCACCAAGACCGCCAACCCGTAATCGATCGCAATCCGCCGAGCCAACTCGGCAAAGTGCTCCAATGGCCAGTTCTTGGCGCTGCCAAACGCGCCTCCCGTGTTCAGCACTACGACCCGATCGCCGGAGGGCAAGCGGAGGCGCTGCCAGACGCGGTCGGACGCCCGTTCATCCGCCGCCGTCGTGCCAAGCTCCAACCTCGGCGACTCGGGAGGACAGCCGACGGCCGCAGCCAAATGAATGTAAGCGTCGATCGTGGCGATCGGGAGCCCGCTCCGCGTGTCGATGGGCTGCGTCACCGGATTGCTCAATAACCAACTGCGACCTTCACCGGTCATGCCGATCCGCTCACCCGCGCCGCTCAGCCGCGCCATCAGTCCGGTCCGCGTTGAATTGGTAAGCAGCAAGATTTTGTCTAGCTTCGCCGCGCGGAGTCGAGCGACTACTCGCCACCACCCTCGTTCAGACAAACCGTACGACTTTTCATAAAACAGCGCCTCGCTCAGCCAAGGGGTGCCTTCGAGTGCGGCGGCGACGTACGGCCGCATGATTCCGACCAGATGGGCCTCCGGGCCAAAATGATTTCGCAGCGCGCGCAAGGCCGGCGTCGCCATCACGACGTCACCAATCCAGTTTGGCAGGAAGATTCCGAGACGCATTGCACGATCTGAACTCGGGGTCGATGCGAGCATGGCCCGGATGTTAGCCCACGCCACAACTCTACGCCTAGCTCAACCCCCACTCTGACTGCTAGCAGACAAATTGACGGCGCGGCCCACCATCAAATGCCGGCGATCCCGCGAGCGCGCAGGTCGATGGCTAATTGTTCGGCGTCCGTGAACAGTACGGCGTCGATGCCGGCCGTCTTCGCACCCACCACATTTTCCGGCCGGTCATCGACAAAGAAAATGTTGCTCGCCGGAACGCCCACCCGTTCTACGGCCACGTCGTAAATCGGTCGGTCGGGCTTCATCGAGTGAACCTCGAAGCTCAGCACAGCCCAAGCGAACGGCGAACCAGGTCCGCCAAGATCCGCCAAGAGCGGGAACCGGCCGTCGGTGCACCACTCCCATTGCAGTGAATTCGTGTTCGAAAGAATCCCGAGCCGATGACCGGCCGCAGCCAGCTTCCGAACAAGCGCCCACGTCTCTTCGATCGGCGCAAAAATATCACAAAATGCGCGCTCTAAATGCTGCCGATTGGGTCGCGTGCCGGTCGAGCGGCAGAAATACTCGAAATAGCCATCCGTGTCGATCAAGCCCGTCTCGTAACGGATTTGGGCGGCGTGGGCGTCGTCATCGCCGAATACGGTCGTGCGAACTACGTCGAGCGGCACGCCGGCCACGTCGGCCATCTGCTGACACATCCGCTCGTGGCTGAACGACAGCAGCACGTTGCCCAGGTCGAAATAAATCATTTGGATCGTCATGAGGACCAGCAAGCTAACCAATCTCGCCCACAATCTCAACCGGTAACGTGGGTGTCGCGCCAGGTTGCGAGGCGACAAACGCGCCGAGCCGATTCGCCAACGCGGCAATTCGCGCCGGCGGCCACCCTAACAAAAAGCCGACGAGAATCCCGGCCGAACAGGCGTCGCCAGCACCCACCGCGTCGGCATTCGCCGCTGCCGGATACTTCACCGGCGCCGGATCAATGAGTTCGTCGGTCAACACTAACAGCGTACCGCGCGGCCCGCGCGTATAGACCACGGCCGTCAAAGCAAACTTCGCGAGCAGTTGGCGAAGCTGCAATTCCACCGGGCCGTCGTCTGGCCCAAGTTCACGGGCAACGATCGGCAATTCCTCTTCATTGAGTTTGACAATCGTCGCCCGGCGACAGCCTTCCACAATTGACTCTCGATCATAAAAACCCTGCCGCAGGTTCACGTCAAACAACCGAACCGCTTGCGGGGCCTCGTCGAGAAAGCTCCAAATCGTCCGCCGCGATTGCGGCGACCGCCCGGCCAGCGTGCCAAAACATACCGCCCCGCAACGGGCCGCCAATTGCTGCCACTGTGGCGTGAACTCCAAATGATCCCATGCAATGTCCGGCGTGAACCTATAGGTCGGCTGACCATCCTTTAATTCGACATGGACGGTGCTGGTAGCGTGGGCGCCGTCCCTTTGCACGAATTCCGTTGGCATTTCCCGGGCAGCTAATTGGGCGACGACGTCATGACCGAGGTCATCGCCACCAATGCGGCTGGCGACGACTCCACGGCCGCCACAGATCCGCAACAACTGGTGCGCATGGCAGGCGACATTGAGCGGCGCCCCGCCCAACTGCTTGCCGCCGGGCAGCATGTCCCACAGCGCTTCGCCAAGGCCGACGATGGTCATTGATTGCGGCATGTTACGTCCATCGGTTTTGCGTCCCGCGAGAAAGTCAACTTTTATTGCAGTACCAACCGGTTTTGCGCCAGAATCGAAGGTGTAAGCCAATTAGCCGCAATGTTTTGAACAATGACGTCCGCTGCAATTCGGCTACCGTTTTGCGATTGGCGCCTCGACTGCGAACGAGTGCTTGGGGCAGCGGCTGAGTCGGTCGACGCGCATCGGCCAGCGGCCATAGAACGCCAAAATGTGTGTAAGTCACAAACATCGATTTTCGCGGTGATTTTTCCATAGGACGCCAGAATGAAAAGGCGGAAGGCGGAAGGGCAAGACAGACGGAAACAGAGGGGCCGGAGAGACATTGATGGTTTCTGATTGTAGATCGATGATTGTTGGCTGGACCTGGCAATAGCGGTGTTGGGCTCGCTGGGCCGCAGTTCGGACGTGGTTGACGAGAGACATGGCCCGACGCTAACAGATCGCGCGGCCCAAAGCAGCACCCCAGTTTTGGCCGCCCCCAGAATGGGTGAACCGCCTATCTGCGTTGCCGCAGGGCAATTCAGCGGACACGGCTCAATGGACTGAAAACGCGGACAGATTTTGCTTAATGCTGTCGCGATTCGACTTATCGCGGGCGCTTGAGAACTCGCGCCACGGCGGCGACTATGCTTAAAAACCTATAACGCCACAATCGGGATGAGAGGGCAAGCCAATCCCGCCACGTTGCGTTGCCGCGAATTTCGAGCCCTTTCCGAAACCACTTTTTTGCCGCAGCAAAATCACGTTGATTCCCGGCGTGTCTTGTCAAACAGAGATTGCCTAGGCTATTGCAGTTCTTAACTGCCCAATCCATGACCCCACGCTTCTCATGTATCTCGAACGCTTTTTCATACCACTTTCTGGCGGCCTCGTAATCGCACTGGTAATGGGCAAGCGATCCCAAATGCGTATAGCATGCCGCCACACCGATTTCGTCGTTTAACGTCTCATAGATTTCTAGAGATTTGAAAAACCACTGCTCCGCCGCGTCGAGGTCCTGGCGAGTCCCGGCGACAATGCCCAATTGCTGATAACTGTGCGCTACACCGATTCGGTCGCCTAGCTTTTTCTTGATGTGAATCGATTTCCACAACCATGCCTCTGCAGAGTCGAAGTCCTTGCGAGCATTGGCGACAGCGCTCAAATTGTGGTAGGTTTTCGCCGCGCCGTGCTCATCGCCACTTCGCTCGTCGATTTCAAGTGACTTCCGATACCACTCGTCGGCAGCGTCGAGGTCTCCTCGCCGGTACGCGATCCTTCCCAACTGGTGATAAGCTTCCGATGCACCGATTTTGTTGCCCTGCTCTTCAATGATGCGAATCGATTTCCACACCCACTTTTCTGCAGAGTTAAAGTCCTCACGATCATAGGCGACATTGCTCAAATAGTGGTAGGTTCTCGCCGCGCCAAGTTTATCACCATTTCCCTCTTCGATTTCCAGTGATTTTCGACACCAGTCGTCGGCAGCGTCGAGGTCTCCTCGCCGCTGCATAACCAACGCCAACTGTCGATAACTTTCCGAGGCGACGATTTCGTCGCCCAGCTTCTCCGCGATATGAATCGATTTCCGCAACCACTTCTCTGCGGACTCGTAGTCCCTACGATTTATGGCGACAAGGCCCAAATTGTAGTAGGTTTT
>DASYDU010000027.1:0-4903 GCA_036499445.1 Lacipirellulaceae bacterium | reverse complement strand
GATCGTGGGAGTCGACGCAGCCGCGATCACCAAGGAACTGGCGACGGCGATACCTGAGTTCGTTACGCGGCACGAGGGCCAGATTCCGGCCGAGAGCGATTGGTCGATTTCCGCCTTTGCGACGCCCGGCATTCACGGGCGGCCGACGGTTTGCGTTCACGGCGGGCCGCTCGATTTCGGTCGCTGGGCCGAGCAGTATGAGCGCGGCCTGCCGGTCGTGGTGACCGACGTTCGCCAGGTGCCAGATAATTGCTGGCCGTCGGAGATCAAGTGCCGCAGCCGGATGCACTATTACTTGGCCGACCGCGCGGCGGCCGCGCGGCAGCCGGGCGCGCGGGCGATCCTGCTCGATCAAGAGGGCAACGTGGCCGAGGCCACGAGCGCCAATGTGCTCGTCTACCGGGAGCTCGAAGGTTTGTCGTCGCCGCCGGATGATCATATTCTGGTGGGCATCAGTTTGGGAGTCGTCCATGAGCTGGCGGGCAAACTGGGCATCCCCTTCATGCGTCGGCGGCTCACGGTCGAAGAGTTGCTGAAGGCGGACGAAGTGACGCTCGCGAGCACCTCGGTCTGTTTGCTGCCGGTCGTCGAGTGCGACGGCCGACCGATCGGCGACGGGGTGGCCGGGCCACTTTTCAAACGGCTGCTTTCGGCGTGGGGCGAGATGGTCGGCGTCGACATCATGGGGCAGACTCGGCGATTGGCGAAATCTTGAGAGCATCGCATTTGGGACGCGGCAGTAAGTCCCGCTCGCTGAAGCGAGATTGCCGGGAGGAAGGGGACGAGTTTCGGTGGAAGGGGACAGTTTATTCCACGTCGGCTGGGGGTGGATGGGTTTTGCGCGCGTGCTGGGGGGCCCCATTGCGTGGCACAAAAGTCTTGGGTTTCGCACCATGTCGGCTGTCGCGACCCCGGTGAAACACGGGCTGCCGTGGCTTTCTTTGGATGCAAAACTCATCGAATTTGCGCGCATTTCGGATTCACCACTGAGGAGAAATCGATGATTGATGATCGAAGATTGTTGATTTTCAGCTTTCATCCAATCTTCTCTGAGTTCACTTTGTTCTCTGTGGCTTGCTCGGAATTTAAAAAAAGGAGGCGGCCGCCTCGCGGACGGACCGGCTGCGAGGAAGGATTCAGGGGCCGGAGGTCCGGGTTGGATCTTCGGGCTGTTTCCTAGATGCGCAGCGCGATCCCATGCGATCGCCGATTCAGTGGCGGAGGGTCAAGAGTCGAGTGCTGAGAGCCAGACCAATCCGGCGCTCGACTCTACTCTCTCGACTCTCTTCCGCTTCGTTTCCGACCTCTAGAGATTCGCTTCACCGTGGCTACCGTTAGCGGGGCTGCGGCTCAAGCGGGGATCCATCGAAAGCGAGCGGAACACACCACTTTTTGGCGATCGGCGTCCACGTTAGCAGATAGTGAACGGGCGTTCAATGATTATTATTGGCCACCCCCCAGAAATGTAGAGACCGCTGATGGACGCTAATTTGCGCTAATAAGTGCGGACGAACGAGATGTGTGAGCCGTTCGCTTGCGTTGACGAAAACTCGTGCGTTAGACTTTTATATGACGCCCGAGATTTGGGCGATGCCGAAGAGTAGAACATCCCCGTTTTGGTCCGGAAGAATAGAACAATGCGCCATTTCGTTAAACTTACTGTATTGTTCATGGGTGTATGTTCGTCAGTATGTTATGCGGATCGTAACACTGTTGGCCCGATTTCACCAATTAGCCCACCCGTAAAAGCAACGACAAAAGAAGATATTCAATTGGTGAAGGATTTGTTGAAGCAGGGCGCGCAACATCGTAAAGACGTATGGACGTATAAGATAAAAGGTCATTACTGCCCGGTGATATCTGGCACCAAGGTTGGAGAGATTGGTGTAATACTCGATAGTACCAATCAACAGGTTTACTTGCGTCCGATTAAGACTGTACAAATTGTCGATGACGAAAACATGCTAATCGATATTGGAGGCAATGTAGTTGTGTGGCTCAATGGCTTTCCAACTAAAGGATTAACAGACGGAGATACGGTAAACGGTTTAGATTCCGTGCTCGAAGTTGCAGGCACCAAAAAATATGATACGGTTGCAGGCTCAAAGACGGTGCCACTGGTCAAACCTTTCCGGCTTGATTTGAGCAAGTAGCTAACGGCACCTTGTTTCCCATCATGCGATCTTGGGTGGGTTTAGCGCCGCCACCGAATCAGTGTTCAACCAAAGTCAGATACGGCATCTTAATTGCCAAGAATTGCGGATCGCCCGCGACCTGCCGTTGCCGCGGCTGACGTCTGGAGAATTACCAGTATGACGAACGAAAAGATGTCGCTCCCGGAAGCGCCTGAATGGCTCAAGGGGATCGACAAGGGATTTTTAGCCGATCTGCCCGACCGGATCGCGGCGCATATCGTCCTGGATGAGTTCGACTTTGACGCGCAACTGGCAGCGATTCATAGCCTCCTACGACGGCAAAGTGGCGTCGATGAGGAATATGCCGCTGAAATCAAGAAGCTGGAAGAATCCGCCAAGGCTCTGAGCGGCATTGCAAACGACTGGGCTGTCGATGAGTTAGTCGACCGGTACCACAGTTCAGTTTACCAGGACGCAGCTCACAGCATGGCGGCCGTCGGAATGATTGCGCCGTTCGTTGAATCGATGTTCCATCAGATTTTTCAGGGCATTCGACTACACTTGAGCAAAGGAGGTTCACCTCCGAACGAACACGGCCGGTGGGAGCAGCCGGCTGAGGACCAATGGGATTGTGACTACGTTTGGAAAGGAGGTAGGCGGAGCAAGCACCTGGCTGATGGAATCCTCCAGTTAGCCGAGGCGGTCGGCCTGATATCGTATCTCCCCGTAAGTCTGGAGCAAACTCTCCCAGCGCTATTCGGATATCGCAACAAGATGTTTCATTGTGGATTCGAGTGGCCGGTCGTCGAACGCGAGCGATTTCGGCAGCATCGAATAAAGGAAAAATGGCCGGTCGATTGGTTCTCTGATGCCAAGCGCAATAGTGAGCCGTGGATATGCTATATGGCTCAGCCGTTTATTGACCATTGCCTGGATATTATCCAGAAGTCGATCGACGGTATCGGCGCTTTCTGTAAAAAAGAACTTTGAAGAAACTGGTTGGAAGAAGAAACTCAAAGATTGCTTTCTGACATGTATAAACTGGCTACTTAACTTCGTCGGGTCGGCGGGTGATGGCGAAGTAGATCACGTAGAACCAAGAGAAGATCGCGGCCAGGTTGGCCCAGAGGATCGACTTGTTGCGTTGCCAGGAACAGGCTACGGCGATGATCGTTGATACGCTCTACCGATAAGCAGCTTGCGGCCGGCCGTGGCCCGCTTCGCCGCTCTCGGGCGAGTAGGCCATCCGTCATCGTAAGGGACGGCGGGCTGTTAACGCAAGAAATCGGACCTGCCAGAGTCGCCCCGACCCGTCGGCGTTCGTTGGGTGTGATTTTGGGAGGCCGGTTTAGCGGCGACGTGCGATCCACGACCGCTACCGGCCCTTCCGTCTTTCGCCGGTCGCGGTGTTTTCATTGGTGATACCGACGGCCGCGACAAGATAGCTGGGGCCGACCGGGGCGCTCTTCGCCGTTTCTGCTCGGCGGGCAGACAAGCTGTCATGATATCGATCGGCCACGCGATGGGCAGTGCAACTGAAAGCTTTTGATCCATCGAGCCTCGATTGCTATGGCACGATACGTGCAGTGCATTAGCCAACTTCGCCCACGTCGGGGGTTTTGGGGTCATTGGGCTCCAGCGGCGGTGCGTTCTGGACAATTTTTGGCCAATATGGCCGTCTACTGATCGATGTCCCGCCCGCCACAAAGTGAGCCAGCCGACGGCCACGAAAGAAAATGGTGCCCGTTATGCGGCGAATGGATAGACGCCAGGACGAGTGTGGAAGAAAGCGACGCGATTACGCCGATCGAGCTAGTCTACTGTCCTAAATGTGGGGCAAAATTGCGCGATCGCGAGTAGCTGTCTTACGTTGTCCGGTCACCGTGAGCGTCGCCGGTTGATTCGCTATCACGCTGGGCTGGGCCGTCAAATCCGCACGCGTTGCAATGTATCCGATCCCCGCTACCGGTACCCTGAATATCGCCGCGCTGGATATCGGAATTACCGAAGCTGAGCGCAACTTTAGTACTGCCACAAATTGGGCACGCGGGTAACACGGTTCCTCCAAATGCATGAGTCGCATCCGATTTTCACCTATGGCGTTGGGCTTACTTTGCAAAAGGCGTGCCACAAGTTGAACGCGCGCTTTTGCGTTGCCAGCTGAACCCTAAGCGAGAAAGGCTATTGGTTGACAGTCCCGTCAGATTGGAACTGGCCTGGCGGATGCGGGCCTTCGTTGTTTGCAAACATCGATTGTTGGCCCGCCAAGCTGAGCTCCGGGCCGATGTACCACGGGTCGTAGTTGTCCCCTGCGACGAGCATCGCTCGATCGCTGAATTGGAAGGGGATGTCTTCGATCTTGACGAACAGAACGGGTCGATCGACGGCTAGCAAGTAGTGACAGATGCCGACCTGTGGAATGCGGCTGTCGAACTCCTGCTGCATGGGGCAAGCATAGAGTCGCGGCCGCGGGTATTTTACTTTTGGATCGAGGACTCCCGACATTTGATCTGCGAGCGGCCGCTCTTCGATCCATCTGAGCAGGTCGATTGGCCAGTGGTTGGGCGCGGGAAACTGCTTCTTCGAGTTAATGAATTGCCTCAGCGCCAGACTGAGCTGCCGAAGATTGTTCTGGCAGACGGTCGACTCCGCATGGTTGCGGGCGCCCGAGAGGGCGGGCAGGAGCAGGCTGAGCAAAATGCCAATAATGAAAATGACGACGAGCAACTCGATGAGCGAGCTCGCGGATCGGGCGGACGTCCGACGGG
>DASYDU010000026.1:0-10549 GCA_036499445.1 Lacipirellulaceae bacterium | reverse complement strand
AGATATTCGGAGTCGAAAGGGTGCCGCCATCAAAATTGACGATGGTGCCCGCATTGCCTCCAATGTTCAAGGACGCGGCACTCACCGTGCCACCCGTGTTAATATTCAAAACCCCGACTCCGCCCTCGCCCCCATCTACATCACCCCCGACAGTAATACTTCCTTGTGGGACACTAACTGTCGAAACACCAATGCCGCCACCAACGGTTACGGTACCGCTACCGCTACCAAAGGGACCGATTTCAAAAAAACCACCTGGCGAGAACACGTTTACACTACCGCCGCCTGTGACATTGAGCGCACCCGTTCCGTTGCTGCCGACGCGGTTCCCCTTTGATGAATTCAACGTCGACAACCCGCTTCCGCCGCCTACATTCAGAGTGCCGCTGCTGTCCGTGTTTAAGCCCATACCGGCACCTGCGGTATTCACGCTGCCCCCGCCGGTGATGTCTAAGGTACCATTCCCGTTTTCGCCCACAAAAATGACGCCCGAGGTGTTCCAAGCGGAGCCGGTGCCGTCGACTAAAACGCTGCTTGTCGAAGCAGCCGCGGTATGAGCGATAAAACCACGATTGAGGAGCCCGTTGGTCGTGTCATTTACGACCGATCCATTTTTGATCGACATGCTGCCTGGTGCGGCGTTGCCGATAATCAGGTTTTGGGCGTTCCAAGGGTCTTGGCCGGCGTAGGGGGTACCGGTACCGGCCACGTCGCCCGTGGTCGTGATTGTGGCGAACGATGGCGAGGCAACTAGGGCGGAGGAAGTGAGGAGAAGAGTTGCGGCGAGGAGTTGCGATCGACACATGGTGATTTTCCCGACTCGGGTTGCAAGATCAAATTGTGGACAGCAGCGTCTCCCGCCCCTTTTCCGCAGCCTCGGTATCGCCGGCCCGACGCGTGGCGGATGCCGCACGGATATCCCCCCGAGCGGCGACAGAAGTTGCCACCGAATTGGCGGCATTTTATCGGCGGTGAATTGGAGTGGTCTGAAGAGGTGCGGAGCCCCGGGTGCATCGCCAGCAGGACTGGCGAATCACCCAAGGCTAAATACGTCCGTCGCATGGAATCGAATTTGTAGACTGCCGCAAGCAACGCATGGGCAGGGAATGGGTTGTTGGGCAAGCCAATAGGGGCAGCCGGCGCTCACGGTTGTGCGCGCAGTTTCAGGTAGAGTTCTTGGACGGCGCCGATGCAGCAGCGGCCGTTGGCGGCCAGGTTTGCGCAGTTGGCGGCGGAGGTTTTGGATTTGGCGAGCAGATCGCGGATGCGGGTCGGTGTGCCTTCGCGGACGTCCGCGGCGACTTCATCATACGTGAGGCCGAAGCAGGCGCAGATCGGGGAGTCGAGGTCTTTGGGATAGACGGGTGCCCTCAACTCGTCCACAGTGACGACCGCGTCGAACTGGTTGAAGTAGGCGACTTCGCAGTGCGGATAGCTGCAGAACCAGGCGGCGTCGTGCATCTTTGCGCGCGAGTCGACACGGACATGGGTGTCGAGCGGGCCGGGGCCGACGGGCTGGCCAAGCGAGCGGCAGCGCGGGCAGTAGGCGCGGCCATCGTCTTCGGGCTCGCGAACGAAGGCTTTATTCATGGTGCCGTTTCGGAAGAGTTCACCGAAAAGGTTCAAAGGACACGAAGTAAGCCCATTTTACGATGTTCGCGCGAGAGACAAGCCCCGCCGCTAAATGGGACTCGGACTAGGTGAAATGGCGAAAGTTTGCCATAAGCAACCCAATAATTCTCGATTTGGGCCGAATGAGAGAGCAGATGTCTCATGGGGGATGCTCTTTCCAGCTTTTAACTGAAGGAGGTTGCGATGGTTCATTTCAATCCGGTAAGGCTTCGCGTTTGGCGCGAGAGCTTGGCGCTCGCGGCGCTTGTCATGTTAATGTCGGCTGGGGCGAGTGCCCAGGATTCGGCAGCAAAGTCGGCTTCGGCGACACCCGGGCGTGTGGAATTCGATTTTGCGGGTGGGCCCGAGGCCAACGTGGAATTTGATTTGGGTCCGGGAATGGCCAACGACCTGTTTGGAATTGGCGATGCGCTGGTGGCCGGCGTCTCGGACGCATTGGCGAAGGCGGCGGGTACGAAGCCGGGATCCGATGGCACGCGGTTCGCGGCCGAGCAGGTCAAGGCGGCGCGGGAGATCGTGCAGACGGTGCAGCAAGTCGTTCACGGGGTTCGCGTGCGAGCCTACAAGAGCGAAGGGGATTCGCCTGCCGGAGTGGACAAACTCCTCGCTCACTATAGCGAGAAGCTTCAATCGGAGAATTGGGAAACAATCTTGAAAGCTCACGAGAGAAATCAAACCTTGACGGTTTCGGCGATTCGCGACGCGGGCAGCATCAAGGGTGTGTTCGTCGCTGGGACTGATAGTCGTGACACCCTACTGATAAACGTGATTTGCGATGTTTCGCCGGAGAACGTCAAAAAGCTGAGCAATGCGGCGATTAGCAGCGGGCTGCAGGCCGGGCTGGGCAAAGTGCTTGAGGACAAACTGAGCAAGATGCACCCGGCGCAACAAGCGCAGCCGGCGCCGCAGGCGAAACCGGCGGATTAACAGTAAGGCAATCGGCGCGCAGCGGGGTGAAGATCGCGCTCCGCTGCGCGTCGAGGTTAACGTGCTATTATTTGACGTCGTAGCACCAGATGGTGCCGAGGTCACGGATGTAGAGGCGGCCGCCCGCGACGGCGGGATAGGACCAGGCTTTCTCCATTTGGCCACGCGTGCGCTCGGGCTGGTTCGGCAGAGCGAATCGGCCTTTCTCGCGATATTCATCCGGCGAAGGATCGACGAGAACCATGTCATTTGCATCGGTATGGACATAGAGGCGGCCGCCGGCAGAGCAGATCGAGCCATTGCCGACGCTCTTTTCCGTCCACTTGATCGTGCCCTTGGCGAAATCGGCACAGACGAGACCATCGTTGGTGGTGCCGTAGAGGTAGCCGTTGATGAGGACGGAGCCGCCCATGCTGTAGGGGAGGCCGCGCTCCATGTAGACCTGCTCGGCGGTGACGCCGCCGTCGTCAGAGGGTTTGAGCGCGACGAGGGCACCACCGAAGCGTCCCTTCGCTGTGTAGACGAGATTGTCGTGGGCGACCGGCGTAGGCGAGTTGGCCGGCGTTTTGCCGGTATCGTCGTAGCGCCAGAGGAATTTTCCGGTCGCGGCATCGACGCCGACGACTCCTTTGGAGAGGAACTGGACGTATTGCTTGTGGCCGGCGGCATTAACGATGATCGCCGAGGCGTAGCCAGCGTCATCGGCATCCGGGACGGGGCATTTCCAAATCACGTCGCCGGTTTTTTTATTGAGGGCCACCATGGTGGCGTCGGCGCCGCCGGGCGAACAGACGAGGACATCGCCGTCGACGAGCGGCGACTCGGAATAGGCCCAGGTGCCGGGCTTGCCGCCGAAATCGGTGCGGACGTTTTTCGTCCAAATAATTTTGCCGTTAGTTGCTTCGACGCAGGCCAAGTCGCCGTCGGAACCGAGCACATAGAGCTGGTTGCCGTCGACGGTTGGAGTGGAGCGGGCGGCGGCGAACGGCGGCTGTTGGTTGGGATTGCCGACTTTGCCAATGCGAGTCGACCAAAGCTGCGAGCCATCGGCAGTGGAATAGGCGCGGACGAACTCATCGTCCATGCCCTTGTTGCTTGTGATGTAGAGTCGCTGGCCGGCGACGGCGGGAGTGCCATAGCCATAGTCGATGTCGTCGATACGCCAAGCGAGCTTGGGGCCGTCGGCGGGCCACTGGCCGAGCAGGCCGGCTTCTTGCGAGACGCCATTACGCTCGGGGCCGCGCCACTGAGGCCAATCGGCGGCGCGAGAGAATGGTGACGCGACGACAGTAGCGGCGGCAATGAAGGAGAGCGCCAAAAGGTTGGGTTTGATCATCGTAAATACCAAGAGTTAGTAGTGGCGAAGAACGATCCCCCTTGCGGCGATAAGATACCACAATTCGGCCCAGCTGACATGCAGCATTGTCCGTGGCGGCGGGCGCTTGTGGTCATTGTTCGATGAGTAGGGAAGCGGAATTTGCAGCAAAACTGGGTCAAAAGTGGATCGTTGGCGGTTGGGAACGTATTGTCGCCGTGACGGAGTTTTGCTATCACTCGCCGCAGTTTTCTAATGGCCACCTAATGGCCAATTGTGACGGGATGCGCGCGATTGCGAATCACTAAGGAATGTCGAAAGTTTGCTACATCATGTTGGGAGTGGCAATCGCGTGGGCTGTGCCTGTCGCCGCGCAGGAGAATGCCACGTTTCCAGGGCCGACGATTGTCCCGTCGTCGGCGCCGATCGTGATGCCGCAGGCTGCACCGCTGCCAACGCCAGTGGAACAGCGGCTCAACGATATTGAGCGGCGGCTGTCGATGCAGGAGCAGTCGCAGCCAATCATGTATCAAGGCGGCCCGGCAAATAGCGGGTTACCGAACGGTCAATTTGCGAGCGTCGGCGGCCCGCCCGGCGAGTCGCCTTACCTTTGCGGCTCACCGCGGAGCGGCGACTGGACTTTTGGGGCGGAGGTCGGGCCGAGCGATCTGCATTTGGCCGGGCCGTTTTTCGGACACTTCGATCACTCGGGAGTGACGTTTGATTTCGGGCTGGGCTACGAGTGGGCGACGGGTTACGGCATTCGCGGCGAGTTTTGGGGTTTTGGCCAAGACGCCAATGACGCGCGGGATGATACAGAAGTCGGGGCCGCCACGTTTGATATCGACCTCTACAAGCGGATTTTCGTCGATTATACCGAGCTGGTTGTGGGCGCTGGGAGCCGAGCGGCCGATTTGGATTTTCGACAAACTTCGGATAACACGCATTCGGAATTCACAGGCGGCGGCATCGACGTCTTCGGCGAATGGTATCATCCGCTCTACATCGGTCCAGTCTACGAATTTGCGTTTGTCGGACTGGGGCGGATGTCGCTGGTGGAAGGCGATTGGCGGGACAAGACCGGGGGCGCGCTGGTGCCGGACACGAATCACGACATGCTGACGATTTTTGAAGCGTCGTTTGGTTTGGAGCTGCGCCGTCGGTTTGGCGAATTGCACGACAAGTATTGGTATATCAGCGTGATGCCTGATATCCAGCAGTGGCAGAGCCAGTGGATGACTGCCAACGTGGGGAGCTCGGCCGGGTTTACGGGGACGAATTTCAATTTCGGCCTGGCTTGGTAGCGAAATGGCGTGCGGACACGGGGCCGTCCGCTGGCTCAAAAATTTCAGGCGACTAGCGGCGGTATCAATCGCGCGGTGGTAGAATCGGAACGCGCTTGCGCCGGGCAGTTCGTTTGTCGGCGACTGCCGTCCACCCCATCGACACCGTTTTTGCGAAAGAGAGAGCAATAGCTATGTTTCGAGCTCCGATCAATCTGTTGGCGATTTTGCTGTTGAATTCTTTGTTGGCAGGCCTGGCTTGGGCTGAAGCGACGAGCGAGAGCGGTCAGGCGAAGGCCGTCGACCCGAGTGGAACCTGGAAATGGGACACGACGTTTAACGATAACAAGGCGGAGTTCACGCTGAAGCTCAAGTGGGACGGCAAGCAACTGACGGGCAAGTACACGGCGTTTGACAACACGACCGACGTCGACGAGGGGAAACTCGACAAGGATCAATTGTCGTTCATATCGCATCGCGAGTTTAACGGCAACAAGTTTGACGTTCACTTCAACGGCAAAGTGGAAGCGGACGACATCAACGGCAAGATATCGCTCGACTTTGGTCAGGGACCGCAAGAGTTCGATTGGCACGCCAAGCGATCTGTGGACGTGGAAGACGTGCTGGGATTGTGGGAGCTGCGGCTGGAGACGCCAAACGGAGTGATCGAACCGCACATCACGATTACGAAGGACGAGAAAGGGCTGCACGGCGCTTACGTCAGTCCGTTTGGCGAACGGGACGCTAAAAATGTCGAATTCAAGGACGGCCAGCTTTCATGGGAGATCTCGGGGGACCGCGACGGCAATTCTTTCAAGGCGGTCTACCGTGGCAAGCCGCAGGGGGACACGATCAAGGGGACGAACGAGTTTGACTTTGGCGGCAACACGGGGACCGCGGACTTTACGGGCAAGCGAACGCCTCCGGACGAAAAGAAAGCGGCGGAGGCAAAGCCGGCGGCGGTGGCTCCCTCGACGAGCCCGACCGCGCAATAGGACGGGCCCGGCCCTGAAATGGCGGCGGTCGTGGCCAAGGTCCCACGCCTAGCGGAGCGTCATGCGCCGCGGCGACGCAAGAGGGCTGGGGCGACAAGTCCCATCACGATCAGCAGGATCGATGTCGGCTCGGGCACCATGAAGAACACGCTCGATTGCAGATTAGTGATCGACGAATTCCAGCGAATGACGTCCGAGAGCGTGACGCTGTTTAAATGGGCGAGATCGGCCGCGGAAAAGTCAGGATCGCGCATAAACCAGAAACGATCGCCGTCGCGATCGCGCATGAATTGGTCGACCAATCCGGCGGAGATCAACGGTCCCACTTGCTCGCCGGGTAGATGGTCCTCGGCGAGCGCGCCGATCCAGAGATCGATCTTGTCTAGACCGCCCGAGGCGGCGTCGCCATAGAGCGATTGGAGTCCAGCCTGCAGCGTGGGATCGGACGTGATTTGCGCGTAGGAGGTGACTTTCGGCAATTTATAGGCGGCGCGGACGGTGTTGTAATCGGGAACGCCATGATCGCGGCCGCGCTGAATGTTGAGCGATGGTAAATCGAAACCGCTGCCCGGTAGCGGGTCGCCGAACAAAAAGTCGCGCACGTCGTCGACCACGTGAATGTCGATCTCTTGCTGCTGATCGGAAGCCAAGCCTTTCAAGAGATAATCGAGTTCGCTTGGTCCATTGGAGAGATTGGTGGGGAGGAAAAAGGCGTCGCGAAGCGACATCGGACCGCCCGGCGCGGGAGTGCCGTCGTTTTGGATGCGCGGGAGCTGGGTAGGAAGCATGGTATGGCCCACGCGAAACAGCGCTGCGGAGAACTCGGTGGCAACGGACGCGTTGGCCGCGGGGTCATAGTTGCTATTGAGGCCGGGCGCCGCGCTGCCCAAGAGCGCCGGAAGAAACTCATGATAGGTGATTTTCTGAATTTCGGCTCCAACGAATTTGCGGGCTCGCTGGTAAACTTGCTCGTCGTTCCAAGTAGGATTGGCGGCGGATATTTGGCCGGCCAACCGATTGTGCTCGCGCATGAACAAAGTTTGAACCGTCGTGAGGCCGATCTGCTCGTTGACGCGTAGATCGCCGCCCACGTAGAACTGCGAGGGGTCGGGCGCGCCGTTATCGGCGTTGGGCAGGCCCATGGTGTTGAAAGGCAAGAGATTATAGTTGCTCGTCTTGAGGCGGCCGGCGCTCATCGTGCGGAGCGCCAGCGCCCGCGATTGATCGGAGCCGTAGACTTGCGATCCGTCGATGTATGACGTGATCACATTGAGCTGTTGGCGGGGATTGCCTGGACCTGTGCCGGTGGTATGGTCATAGTCGGACCGCTGGAACGGCATCATGACATTTCCCTGGCTCGTTTTGTCGAACGTGTCATCGCCGACGGGCATCGGGATATCGAACTCCTCCGGCGGATCAGCCAGTGGTGTAAGGTCGAGATCGTGGTCGATGAACTGACCCCATTGGAAGGTCCAGTCCGTCATTTTGTGGGCGTTGGGCATCAGGGCGATTTGCTTGACGATCGTATTGCTGATCAAACGCGGATCGGGCAGTGCGTGAGGACCGAGCGGATCGGTGCCGCCGCGCGGCGTCGAGTAGCCATCATCGTAGGCGGGCGCGGCAGTCCGGAGCAGCTGGGTATTGGCGGCGCCCCAGAGCGGATTCGTGATGTTGTTGCCCGATCCGTCATAGGTGCGATCCTCGGCGCGCATGTCCGTGGCGGGCCATAGCGCCGATAACGCAATCAACAGTAGCGCAATGCGATTCATGGGAATTTCCCTCGGCACCGATCGACATCAAAGATCGGAGAGCGCTCCAAACAACACGCCGAGACAGGACGTAAAAAGAGCGGAGCGCGGATGTCGATTTAGGTGATTAGCGGTGTCGCCAAAAAGAAATGAACGCCGCCCGAAGCCGGGCCGCGAGCTCCCTATTATGTGATCGCCGGCTGGGATGAGTCAAGTTATTTTTGCAAAACCTCGGGGAAAATATGGAATCGGAGTGTTTTGTGGCCGCTCAAGTCTCGGCTTTGACTGGGGCCTGTGCCAGCGATTGCAATCTCGGCAAATCGGCCGTCGTGACAGTTAATCGCGTAATTGTCGTCGCTCGGCCTGTCTCTGGATCGACGTCGACGATTGAGCCACAAAGCCTCACGTCGCCGGTGGCCACTTCGAATTCGGTTGGGCGGCCGGTAAGCGTGGTTTCCAACACGCGGTCGATGCGGCGACCGAGGATGCTTTCGTAGGGGCCGGTCATGCCGACATCACATTGAAAGGCCGTGCCCTTGGGCAAAATACACTCATCGGCAGTAGGGACGTGAGTGTGGGTGCCGAGCACGGCGCAAACGCGACCGTCCAGATAGCGGCCCATGAGCTGCATCTCGCTGGTGGCCTCGGCGTGAAAGTCTACGAGCCGGACGCGGACGTCGGATGGTATTTCGGCCAGGGCGCGGTCGGCAGCCGGCCAGGGGCTGTCGACCGGTTTCATGAACAGTCGGCCAAGCAGGCACATGATCGCGACTTGAACGCCGTTGCGGGCAGTGATGACGGCCCAACAACGTCCGACCGATTCGGGCGGCAAGTTGGCCGGCTTGACGATGTTCGTCTCCTTTTCGAGGACGGAATAGATTTCCTTGCGGCGATAGATGTGGTCGCCGAGCGTGATGGCGTCGACGCCGGCCTTGATTAACTCGCGATAGATCCCGGGCGTGATGCCAGAGCCGGCGGCGGCGTTTTCGGCGTTGGCCACCACGAGATCGAGTTTTTGCTCGCGGACCAGGCCCGGGATGGCGCGCTCGATGATCTCGCGCCCGGGTTTGCCGACAACGTCACCGATGAAGAGGATACGCACAGGAGGATTTCGGATTGCGGATTTGGGGTTGCGGATTGAGGCAACGAAGCAGCGCGGCTGAAATTGGATCACTTTGCCATTTCGGTGAAGCGGCTTTCGCGGATCATGGTGACTTTAATTTCACCTGGATAAGTGAGCTGCTCTTCGAAAGCCTTGGCGATGTCGCGGCAGATTTTGGCGGCCGATTCATCGGTCGTGCTACGGGTGCTGGCGATGACTCGGACCTCGCGGCCCGCCTGAATTGCGAAGGCTTGCTCGACGCCGTCGAAACCGGTGGCGATCGTCTCGAGCTCCTGCATTCGCTTGATGTAGCGGTCGAGGGTTTCGCGGCGCGCGCCAGGGCGCGAAGCGCTACAGGCGTCGGCGGCCGCGACGAGCACGGTATAGGGCATGTCGGGTCGGATGTCGTCGTGGTGGCCCAAGGCGGCATGGACCACTTCGGGCGATTCGCCGTAGCGCTTGAGCAGGTCGGCACCGATTTTTGGATGGCCACCTTCGGTATCGTGGTCGGCGGCTTTGCCGATGTCGTGGAGCAACCCAGCGCGGCGGGCGATTTCGCCGCTATAGCCCATCTCCTCGGCCATCATGCTGGCGACGAACGAAACTTCAATCGAATGCCGGAGCACGTTTTGGCTGTAGCTGGTGCGGTAGTGGAGCCGGCCGAGCAGTTGAATGATTCGCTCGTTGAGGCCGTGGACCTGGGCCTCGTGAGTCGCCTCTTGGCCGTAGCGGCGAATCGCGGCCTCGGTTTCTTTTTCGGTCTCAGCAACGAGCTCTTCGATTCTGGTGGGATGGATGCGGCCATCGGCGATCAGCTTGTTGAGCGCGTTGCGGGCGATTTCGCGGCGGACCGGGTCGAACGCGCTGACGATCACGACGCCGGGCGTGTCGTCGATGATGACGTCGACGCCGGTAGCCTTCTCAAAGGCGCGGATGTTGCGGCCCTCGCGACCGATGATGCGGCCCTTCATTTCCTCGGTGGGCAGCTGCACGATCGTCGCGGTGATGTCGTTGTTCGGTTTGCTCGCGAGACGCTGCATCGTCGCGACGAGGATGCGTTTGCCTTCCTGCACGAGGTCCTGCTCGGAGCGTTCCAGCAATTCCTTGCGGAGGGCGCGCAGTTCCTCGGCGCATTCAAAGGTGACTTCTTCGCGCAGCTGCTTGCGCACTTCCTCGCCGTCGAGCGAGGCGACGCCCTCGAGGCGCTTGCGCAGGCTCTTCGACAGGTCGCGCATCGCGTCGCGCGCCTGCTTGATCGCGGCGGCCTCGCGGGCGAGCCGGTCCTGGCGCTGTTCCAATTGGTAGTCGAGCAGGCCGAGCGATTCCTCGTGGGAACGGATTTCGCGCAGCATCATCTCGATCTCGATCTTGCGGCGATCGAGGTCGCGGTTGAGCTCGGCCTCGCGCGTGCGGATTTCCTCCTCGGCCTTGCTGACGATTTCCTGGGCCGCGACCGCGGCTTCGCGCTTCGCCAGTTGCAGGTGCGACTCGGCCTTCTCGGTGGCCAGCCGCCGGGTCTGGCGGAGCAGGAGCCAGACGGCCGCATA
>DASYDU010000025.1:0-1570 GCA_036499445.1 Lacipirellulaceae bacterium | reverse complement strand
TCGGCAGCAATCCATGATGCAGATTGATAATTCGCCCGCCGGCATATTTCCAGCAGCTGGCCGCCGGCAGAATCCGCATGTAGCGCGCAAGCACGATGAAGTCGACGTCATGCTCGTCGCAGACATTCATAAGTTGGTCGTCGTCGGGTGTGCCGTCGCCCCGATTGATGCTAAACCAGGGGACGTTGAATTCGTCGGCCACGCCGCGGCATTTGTCGCGATTGCTGATCATCAGCGTCGGCTCGGCCTGGACCTGACCGTCGCGAATCGCCGTGAGCAGGGCTGTTGCGGGCTCCGGACGGTAGGTCACGCAGATCGCCAGCCGCGGTTTGCGACCCCCGACGCCCGGCGTCGAAAAATCGGGCGACGCGAAATCGGGCGACCATGTACGGATTGAAAGCTTCGTCCCGCGTGAGACCTCGACCATCGCCTGCCGCAATTCTTCGTAGCGGTTCGCTTCAATATCGACCCGCGTGAGCATCGAGAAGACCCGCTCCTCGTCGTGGTCGTACATCTGGATCTCGGCGATGTTCGCGCCCATCTCGGTCACGCTATGGACGATCGGATCGGCGAGGCCGCGATTATCGGGTCCCACGGCGGTGATGACGACTTGCATGGCAGGCGGGCTCGAGCTGGAGGCGATCGCGGTATTAGCGGTCTTTCCAGTCTAGTGTCGCGATCATGGCGTCGCGCTGTCAAACCGATGCCAGCTGACGGCAAAACAATCGGCATAACCGGTCCAGCCGTTTCGCCAGCCGCCAATGCCGTTTGCCCCGTGGGACTGGCAACCTACGTTTACAGTGCGGAACCTTTTCAATCGAATTGGCAGGTTGATCGATGGCTATTTCGGACCCAGCGCATCCCGGCAACGGCGTCCGCACAGCGGGCGCTAAAAACGAGACGGAAGACAATAGCCGCCTCGACGCGCTGTTGGACCGCATCCAGCAGTTGACTACCGCCACCGCTCCCGTCCAATCCGCCGGCGCGACGGGCAAATCGGGGCCGATGCCGAAACCGAATCAGGACGCCGCAGCAAACCGCAATAGCTCCGCCTGTCCCGAGCATGAAGGTTGGGTGCCCACCGAGCCCGAGACCCTGCTCGCGGCTGGCGTCAATGAGGGCGAGGTCGAGGCCCTGATTCTCAAGACTCTCAACGGCCGCTCCGAAGCGACGGGCCGGCATATGACGGAGCATCTCAAGCTGCCGTTTCGTCTGATCGACCCGCTGCTCCACTCAATGAAGCACGACCGCCTCGTGGCCCACAAAGCCGCGGCAATGGCTAACGATTATGTGTACCAACTCACCGAGTTGGGGCGCGAGCGGGCCAAAAAGTTTACCGAACACTGCACGTACTTTGGCTCCGCGCCGGTGCCGCTGGCCTCGTACATCGAAAGCGTTAAGAAGCAAACGCTCGCGGACCAACATCCCACCGAAGACGATCTGCATCGGGCATTTGAAGACTTGCTGATCGATAAAAGCATGTTGATCCGACTTGGGCCGGCGATCAACTCCGGCCGCGGCCTGTTCCTCTATGGCGCGCCGGGCAACGGCAAGACGAGCATCGCCGAGC
>DASYDU010000024.1:0-6871 GCA_036499445.1 Lacipirellulaceae bacterium | reverse complement strand
GCTATACTATTTTGGCTCTGTCGGACTGATGTCATTTATTGCGCTGTGGGTGCTGATTGCGGCGATGCAGTGGCGCGGGTATTCGTTGTCGCTAGCAGCGGCCGTCGCCCTGCTGGCGGCAATTCCAGTCAGCGAGCTGGCTATCAGCTTGGTAAACGCAATGGTGACCATTGCGATTCGTCCGCAACTTCTGCCCAAGCTGGAATTTATCGAGCAGATTCCGGCCGGCTATCGTTCGCTGGTTGTCGTACCTGCTCTTTTTATCAAGAAGCAAACGGTGCAATCGCTTTTGGAGCGATTGGAAATTCACTATTTGGCAAATCCAGAACTTGGACTGACCTTTGCTCTATTGACCGATTTTACTGATGCGCCAGCCGAAAACATGCCGGAAGACGCAGAGTTACTAAGCATTGCGCGCGACGGTATCGAGGAACTCAACAAGCGACATGCCGAAGGCGAGAGTCGTCGATTTTACTTGCTGCATCGGCGCCGAAAATGGAATCCCGTGGACAAGATATGGATGGGCTGGGAACGGAAGCGGGGAAAGCTGCTGGAATTGAGTCGTTGGTTGCGCGGTGAAAACGACACCAGTTTTCTGGACGCGGAGGGCGTCGTCCAACTGCGGGATACAAAGTACGTAGTCACATTAGACGCGGACACGCGGTTGCCCCATGCCGCTGCGCGGCGGCTTGTGGGAACGCTCGCTCATCCGCTCAATCAACCGCATTTCGATGCGACCAAAGGCCGCGTGACGCAGGGCTACGGCATAGTGCAGCCGCGCGTGAGCGTCAGTCTGGCAAGTGCCAACCGATCCTTGTTCGCGCGAATCTTTGCCCCCAGTGCCGGCCTCGATCCGTATTGTACCGCTGTCTCAGATATGTACCAGGATCTGTTCGGCGAAGGAAGTTACACGGGAAAGGGAATCTATGATGTCGACGCGTTTATTGCGGCTACGGCCGGTGTGCTGCCAGAAAACCATATTCTCAGTCACGATTTGATCGAGGGATGTTATGCCCGCGTCGGATTGGCAACCGATGTGGAGGTGTTCGACGACTTTCCCGCACGACTCTATGGTGACGTGCAGCGCCAACATCGTTGGATTCGCGGCGACTGGCAACTGCTGCCGTGGCTCGGCTGGAAGGTGCCTTCGACGACCGGTCTTCGTCGCAACCCGTTGACTTTCCTTTCGCGCTGGAAAATCTTCGATAATTTGCGGCGCAGTTTGGTGCCGGCCACCTTGCTGCTACTTTTGCTGTTGGGTTGGTACGGCGTACCAGCGACCGCAGAATTGGTTACGCTCACCGCCGTACTGTGCTTGGCCAGCCCGCTGAACGCATTTGCATTGCACACACTAGCAACCTGGCGGCCAGGCAGTGAATGGGACCAGACGCTTCCAGAACTATTTTGGACAGTCGGCCGTACGCTGGCACAGTGTGTCTTGACTTTGATATGGTTGCCACTGAAAGCACAATACACCGTTGACGCAGTGATTCGCACGCTCTACCGGTTGCTAGTCTCGCGGCGTAATTTGCTTGAGTGGGAGTCGGCTGATGCCACGGAGCGCCGCCTCAAGCGCGATTCGCGATCGCCCGTCTGGAAGCTCGCCTGGGTCCCGATACTAGCGCTTTTCCTCGCGGCTCTCCTGCCGACGCCCGCACGCGCGGTGGCTCTCCCACTAATCGCTGGCTGGGTCGTGTCGCCAGCTATTGCAGATTTTGTGAGTCGGCAACGGGTACTAACACCCCCTCCGTTGACACCAAAGGAAAGGCAAGCACTGCGACGAATTGCTCGTCGAACCTGGTCGTTTTTTGAAGCCTTTGTCGGTCCGCAAGAACATTGGCTTCCGCCTGACAATCACCAGGAATTTCCAGAGCCAAAAAATGCTGCCCGCATTTCACCGACAAACGAAGGCCTTTTTATTCTGTCCGCGGTGGCGGCTCGCGATTTGGGCTACATAGGCGTGGGCAACCTGATCACATTGTTGGAGCGAAACGTCGATTCTTTCGCAAGGCTCACGCGTTATCGCGGTCAATTCTTCAATTGGTATGACACGGCGTCGCTGCGGCCGCTGACGCCACGCTATATTTCCACGGCTGATAGCGGCAATTTGGCTGCATGCCTGCTGACGGCGCAGCAAGCGCTGGATGACGTTGTCACGCAGCCGCTATTGGGTGCCGTAGTTGCCGAGGGAGCTGTCGACAGCGTTTGCATGGTACAAGAATCCCTGGCAAAGTTACAGCCCCGCGGCGCGCGTTTCGTAAACCCAGCGCTCGATGACCTCGAAAAGCAATTGGCGTCGGTTCGGGAAATCGCCCTCGCGGACCATTCCGATCTGCTCAATTCTAGTCAGCTTCTCCAAAGACTGAAGGACGCCGCAGCTGGCTTGCCTGGCCGCCTTGCTGAGTTCACCAGGGATCTAGGGTTAGCTCCCACCGAGTTGTCGCGAAAAATGGATTTGCTAGCCGCCCATCTGGACGGCCTGTATTTCGATGCCACGTCGTTTGCGCCATGGATCTGGAACCTGCTGCCGCAACTGTCTACGAAAACTATGCAGAAGCCGGCATCGCTGGGTAGTGCGCGGCCACCAATCAGCTGCGTGGAATTCGAGACTGCATGGAGGCGACTTCTTGTCGAGTTGGACAGCGCTCAGAGTCTGCAGCATTTGTCCGGACTGGCGAAGCGATTGGCAACAACTTTTCATGAACTGCGAGAAACGCTGGCCGTGTCCGATCTTTCCGGGGACGCTCAACGTCAAGGAAAAGACTGGCTCGACCGTTTCGTGGACGCCGTCGATGCCGGAAGTCGAAACGCGGCCGCTTGTGCCGATCGGTACCGGAAGTTGGCCGAGCGGTTCGAGTCCATGGCGCTGGAAATGGATTTTACGCTGCTCTACAACCATCAACGTCGGTTGTTTCACGTCGGCTACAATTTGGAGGACGGGAAGCCTGATCGCGCGCATTACGACCTGCTGGCATCCGAATCGCGAATTGCCAGTTTGGTGGCAATCGCCAAGGGCGACGTCGACCACCGACATTGGTTTCAATTGGGGCGCGCGCTCACACGGACGAGTGCGGGGGGCAAGGGGCTGCTGTCATGGGGCGGCACGATGTTTGAATTCCTCATGCCCACGCTCTTCACGCGTGATGTCGAAGGATCCCTGCTCGAGAAGAGCTGCCGTGCTGCCGTGCGGAGACAAATCGCCTATGGCCGGCAGCGGCGCGTGCCTTGGGGGATTTCGGAAAGCGCGTTTGCAGCCCAAGGAACGAATTCCGACTACCAATATCAATCCTTTGGCGTTCCAGGACTCGGACTTAAACAAGGCTTGGGAAAGGACCTCGTCGTTTCACCGTATTCGACGGCGCTAGCGGCGATGATCGACGCTCCGGCGGCTGTGGCAAATTTTCGCGCGCTCTCCGCCGATGGAGTCGAGGGGCCTTGGGGATGCTACGATGCGGTCGACTACACACCAGAGCGGATACCGGAGGGTGAACGTCGTGCCGTCGTTTATTGTTATATGGTACATCATCAGGGAATGATGATGGCGGCCCTCGTCAATTGCCTCTTCGATAGTCGCATGCAGCAACGGTTTGAGCGACAACCTCTTGCGCGAGCAATTGCTTTGTTGCTTCAAGAACGGATTCCTGTATCCGTGCTGCAGTTCCAGCCGCGAGACGATAGCGTAATGGCACCGCCCCCGCTTCCATTAACGCTGGGACCCGTGAGTCGCCGCATTGCTACGCCAACTACTTCCGTGCCACGGGCACATCTCCTCTCCAACGGCAATTATTCCGTCATGGTGACGAATTCCGGCGCGGGGTATAGCAGTCATGATGCAACGTCGATTACGCGCTGGCGATCAGACGCCACACGCGACGATTGGGGGCAATTTATTTATCTTCGCGAGCCAACCACCGGCAAGGTTTGGTCGGCCGGGTATCAGCCTACTCGAGTTGTGGCCGATGTCTACGAAGTCACCTTTTCAATTGATAAGGCGGAGTTCCGCCGCATCGACCGCAATATCGAATCCCACCTGGAAATAGCCATCTCGCCAGAGCACGGCACGGAAGTGCGTCAACTTACCTTGAAGAATCATAGCAAGAATCCCGTCACGCTTGAAGTGACGAGCTACGCCGAGCTTGTGCTTTCCGCTGCGGCCGCGGACGCCGCTCACCCTGCCTTCAATAAACTTTTCGTCGAAACCGAATACTTGCACGAGTATCGCGCTCTGCTCGCGACGCGACGTCCGCGCGATGCCGCCGCGGCGTCCGCCTGGGCCGTTCATGTGCTAGCGACGTTGCAAGCTTCCACCGAGACTTGGGACGTGGAATATGAAACCGATCGAGCACAATTCATTGGCCGAGGACGATCGCTTAAGGCTCCGGCGGCAATGGAACAGGGCGCCAAGCTATCGGCAACAACAGGTGCCGTGCTCGATCCGATTTTCAGTCTTCGTAGCCGGATGACGATCGCTCCCGATGCGTCCACCCAAATGGCTTTTGTCACCGCATGGGCAGAGAGCCGCGAACAGGCGATTCAATTTGCAGACCAATACCGCGATCCGCGCGTCGTCTTGCGCACGTTCGAAATGGCCTGGGCTCACAGTAAGGTGGAATTGCGGCATCTCCATATAACCGGCGCCGCGCTGCAGCTGTATCAGCGGCTGGCATCGGCGATTCTGTTTCCCAGCATGGCCTTGCGTGCGCCGGTCTCCGTTTTGCGTGAGAATCGACTCGGCCAACGATCGCTTTGGCGATACGGAATCTCTGGCGATGATCCCATTGTGCTGGTGAGACTCGCAGAGCCTGCCCATCGTGGCCTACTGCGGGAAGTGCTGCTGGCACAGGAGTTCTGGAACGCGCACGGATTGAAAGTCGATATTGTCGTCGTCAACGAGCACCCGGCTGGCTACTTCGACGAGTTTCAGGATCAACTTCTATCACTGATTCAAACAACGACCCGACTTCCGCTAAATAAGTCGGGTGGTGTCTATTTGCTCCGCGCATCCCAATTGACGCCGGAGGATAGCGTGCTGCTTCAGGCCGTCGCCTCAATCAACTTGCAAGGCAACTTAGGCACGCTTTCACGCCAAGTTGACGCGGCGCCATCCCGGCCGGCAGCCGAGCCACCGAAATTGAAAACTGTTTCGCCAACGGGTGGTGCCGCCGTCGGCACAGTCGCTTTTGAAGAACCGTCGCCAACTTTAGATTTTTCCAATGGATGTGGCGGGTTCAATGAGGAAGGCGACTACGCCATCCGCCTTCGCGCCGGCCAGACGACTCCGTTGCCGTGGTCGAACGTGATCGCTAATGAGCGATTCGGAACTCTCGTGACGGAGTCTGGCGGGGGTTACACTTGGGCGGAAAATAGTCGCGAAAACAAACTGACGACTTGGTCCAATGACCCCGTCTTGGATTCCCCCGGCGAAATAATCTATTTGCGAGACGAAGAGTCCGGTCAGTTCTGGACGCCCACCCCGCTTCCCATCCGAGACGAAGCGGACTACTCAATTAACCATCGACGTGGATCGACGCAATTTGTGCATTCATCGCGCGGGATTCGATCCGAATTGCTGATTTCAATCGCACCGGACGCATGTGTAAAGTTTCTCTGTGTGAAGCTGCAAAATAAAGGCCAGCGCCCACGATCGCTGTCCGTTACATACTATGCCGAATGGGTCCTTGGGGTCCATCGGCAACAGACGCAAATGCACGTTCACACGGAGAGAGATGAAGCAACCGGAGCACTCTTGGTTCGGAATTGTTATCACGAAGATTTCCCGCATCAGGTGGCGTTTCTGCAAATCATTGGGGGCGCCGATTCTGTGACCGGCGACCGCACAGAATTCATCGGCCGCAACGGTAGCGAGGCGAACCCGTCCGCTTTGCGTCGCTTCGAGCTAGCGGGGACCACTGGCGCCGGCTTCGACCCCTGCGGTGCCGTGCAAAAGAAGATCAAATTGGCGGCCGGCGATGAAACAGAAGTTATCTGTGTGCTTGGTTGGGGCGATGATCTCGAGGCGGCCGCCAAAATATTGTCGGCATATCAATCACCGTTTCAGGTTCATCAAGCAATTGATCAGACCACCAGCTTTTGGCAACGCGATTTGGCCAAGATCGAAGTGAAGACACCCGATCGCGCGCTCGACCTTATTGTCAACCACTGGTTGCTATATCAAACGCTCAGCTGCCGCGTCTGGGGGCGTTCAGCGTTCTATCAAGCCGGCGGCGCCTATGGCTTTCGCGACCAGTTGCAGGACTCGATGGCGCTCGTTTATGCGTTTCCGCAGATCGCGCGCGGCATCATCTTACAGGCGGCGTCGCGGCAATTCGAGCCCGGTGATGTGCAACACTGGTGGCACCCACCGACGGGCCGCGGCGTCCGCACGAGGTTTGCCGACGATTACCTGTGGCTGCCCTTTGTGACGAGTCACTACATTGCCACGACCGGTGACTCCGCCATCTTGGATGAACAGTCCTTCTATTTGCAGTCGCCTCCTTTGGAAGATCACGAGGACGAACGGTATGAGCTGCCCGGTGTGGCCGCGCTAAAAGAAGATCTCTACCACCATTGCGTCCGTGCCATCGACCATGCTTTTCGCTTCGGCGCTCACGGACTGCCTTTGATGGGCGCCGGAGACTGGAACGATGGCATGAACAAGGTTGGTAGCGGCGGCCGCGGCGAGAGTGTCTGGATGGCTTGGTTTTTGCGTGTCGTATTGCTCGAATTCATTTCCATTGTTGAACGCCGCGGGGATCACGAGCGGGCTGCAATTTATCGCTCGCGGGCAGAGGAACTGTTGCGGACAACCGAACGTGAAGCCTGGGACGGCGCGTGGTATCGTCGAGCGTTTTTCGACGACGGTACACCGCTT
>DASYDU010000023.1:0-7044 GCA_036499445.1 Lacipirellulaceae bacterium | reverse complement strand
TTCTCCGGATGCTCCAGATTGGACCGCAGCCAAGCCGGCCAATACATGCGCGCCTGGCGCCATGGTCGCGAGACACGTCGTGGAGCAGGTTGGCAACGGCGCTAATCGTCGTCGGGCATCTGTGCGCCGGCGCTACCGCTGTGGCACAGGTGTCCCAGACTAGCTGGATCAATGCGGGCACGGGACTATGGGTCACCCCCGCCAACTGGTCTTCCGGTTTACCCTCCGGGGTTCCGTTAGCGGTGATCAACAACGGCGGTACTGCTCAGTTAATTCTGACCGCTGCGACTGCCAATAATCTCACGCTCGGTCAGAACGCGGGGCAATCCGGAAATCTTCAATTGCTGAACCTCGCGGCCATGCCCACCCAGCTGAATATCGCCGACACGCTGCTAGTGGGCGCGGCCGGACGAGGCACCTTGTCGATGGCCGACGGCGCAAAACTAACGAGCAAACTCGGTGTCATCGGGCAATCTGGACTCGCCAGTTCGGCGTTGCTCAGTGGCAGCAATACGCGATGGACGCTCACGCAAAGCTTGCATCTGGGCAATGGCACGTTGTCCGTGTTCGAGGGTGCTGTCGTGAACAGCGCCACCGCAGACATTTGGGATCCGGTGGGTCCGTCGACGGCAACGGTCGGCGGCAGTGATGCGACTTGGAACACGACTGGCGACTTCGAAGTCGGTTCCCTCGGACCCGGCAAGCTGGCCGTCTTGAGCGGCGGCATCGTCAGCGTCGGCGGGGTGTTCACGATCTATCAACAGGGAGAGGTCAGTATCGGCAACGGCGGAGGAGGCGGCATGTTCTCGGCCAGCAGCATCGTCGACGCAGGCACGTTGCGCTTCAATAATACCGACAGCGTCAATATGTTCTCGCCTCTCACTTCGCGCGGCGACGTGATCAAGGAAGGCAGCGGCACGGCCACGCTCGACGGCGTGAGTGATTTCACCGGCACTTTTGCCGCCAACGCCGGCCGCCTGGTCTTGAACGGGACGCTCAATCCGGGCAGCACGTACACCGCCAACAGCGGCGGAATCCTCCGGCTCGATAGCGCGAAACTCATCGGCGGAGACGCCGAACTGCGCGCAAACAGCGGTGGAACCGTTGAGTATGTGGATGCTACGGTCAAAGGCGCTTTCCTCCGCGGGCCGGGCACGCATATTCTCTTCCAGGGCACATCCACGTTTACCGGCGTCACCGCATTCAATAGTACAGTGATTATGCAGAACGCCGCCAGCAATTTCGCCAACTTCTCTAATGGTGCAAAATTCACCAACAACGCGCCACTCACTTTGGACGGCGCAGTCAACACCGCCAGCGGCCTGATCACCGTCAACAATGCCCTCGCCGCCAACGATTTTTCCAGTCTCGGCGTAATCACCGTCAACAACGGCGGCACGCTCACCAACAGCGTCAGCAATCTGATCCTCGGCGGCGGCAGCCGCACCACGGTCAATTCGGGCGGCAGCATTCAACTGCTCCCCGGCACAAGCCTGGAATTGCTCGGCGCACTGCTCGTGAACAATGGTCAAGTTAACGGACCAGTCAACGTCAACTTCGGCTCGCTGGCCAAAGGAACCGGCAGCTACACGACGGTCAGCGTGTTCGACGGAGGCAAATTCGCGCCCGGCACCAGCCCTGGGCTGGTCACGATAAGTTCCACCTACACCCAAGTGGACGGCAGTACCCTGCTCGCCGAAATCGGCGGCACTTCCAAGGGAGCCCAATACGATGCGCTCGCCATCACCGGCGCGGCGAATCTCGATGGCACGCTCGATGTCTCGCTCATCAATGCGTTCGTGCCGGCCAGCGGCAACTCGTTCGAATTGCTGCATGCCAACGGCGGCATCGTCGGCGCGTTTAAACAGGTCTCGCTCCCCACGCTCGGCGCCGGATTGGCCTGGAACGTCGTTTACTCGAACTTCGCGGTGATACTGCAGGTGAATGCGTCGATCATTGCCGGCGACTACAATGGCGACGGCATCGTCGATGCGGCGGACTACACTGTCTGGCGCGACACGCTCGGCTCGACGACCGATCTGCGAGCGAACGGAGACAACACAGGGGCGAGCGCCGGCAAGATCGACCAAGCCGACTATACCTTCTGGAAGACAAATTTCGGCGCTCACGCCGGCAGTGGATCGGGTGTTGGAACGAATTCGGCCGTGCCTGAGCCGGCTTCTCTGTGGATGTTCCTCGCCGGAATCCTGGTGATGTGCTCTCACAGACTCACAAAGTTTCGTAAACTCGTCGCCGCGTGACACACGTCAACAAACCACCGTTACTTGAGCCAGCCCAAATGGGCACCGTGTGGCGAGGACAGAAAAGAGACAGAAAGGGCGGCAGGATCATTTGCTCGGCTGGCTGGACGGTGGGAACCTCTTGTTGCAGCGCAACACCGACAATCGTCCGGCGGCGCGCGTGAAGTGGCAGCGACAGGAACCGACGACAGTCGGTGCCGGCCGCGTCGAGCGACGTGCGAATCAACCGTTCGGCGTCGCGCCGTCACTCGCGATCCGCTCAGCCAGCGTCGCCGCATCGACTTCGCCCGCGATGTCGACGAAGCGGCATTCGGAGAGGCTGCGGAACCAGGTGCCTTGCCGCTTGGCGAAGCGCCGCGTGCGGACGTTGATTCGCTCGATCATCGTGGCGCGATCGTACTGGCCCGTCAGATAGGCGAGCGCCTCGCGGTAGCCGACTGCTTGGCTCGCTGTGCGGCCCAGTTGCCGTCCGCTGGCCGTCAACCCGCGCGCTTCGTCGACCAGGCCGACGTCGATCATCGCCTCGACCCGGCCTTCGATTCGCCGATGGAGTTGCGTCCGCCCGCGACGCAGCACAAATACGCGACACTGGTCGGCTGGCACCCCCTCCTCAAACTCCGTCTGCTGATGACTGAGCGGCTCGCCGGTGGCGCGAAACACCTCGAGCGCGCGGATCAAACGCCGCGTGTCGTGCGGATGGATATTTGATGCGGCGACCGGGTCGACTTGGGTGAGCCGCACGTGAAGGGCTGCCTGTCCCACGTCGGCCAACTCGTCTTCGATTTCCTGGCGGAGCTCCCAATTGGCAGGCGGCCCGTCGAAGAGGCCGCGGAGTAAACTCTTCAAATAGAGCGGCGTGCCGCCCACGACGAGCACTTCGCTGCCGCGCGCGCGAACGCCCTCGACGGTTGCCGCGGCCGCTTCGACATATTGTGCGACGCTATACTCGTCGGCCGGGTCGACGATATCGAGCAAATGATGCGGCACGGCCGCGCGATCAGCGGCGGTGGGCTTGGCCGTGCCGATGTCCATGCCGCGATAGATGGCCATCGAGTCGAGTGAGATGATCTCGGCGCGGAGCCGGCGTGCGAGGGCGATGCCGATCTGTGTCTTGCCCACGGCCGTGGCGCCGGTGAGAAACCAGCAGTTCGCGAACCTATCGCCGCTTGTCTTGCTCATGCTGGTTACGTCATCCCTCTCGGAAAGCTTCGCTTGCGGCTCGCTGAGAAGCCGCCTAAACTGGACCCGTTGCATGATCGACCAGAGTTTGTCGTACGTCATTTTCATGCATTCCCGTACGCTTGAGAAGGCGACGCCGAAAATGACTAGACCGCTCGACGAACTCGACCAGACGATTGCCGCCCGGGCCGCGAGCCCGAGCGACAAGTCGTACACGAGCGAATTGCTGGCGGGCGGCGTGGCGAAGATCGGCGAGAAGATCACGGAGGAGGCGGCCGAGGTGGTCGAAGCGGCCGTGGAGCCGGGCGAGGCGGGACGTGAGCACCTGGTGCGCGAGGCGGGCGACTTGGTTTATCACTTGCTGGTCTTGCTCCGGCAGCGAAATTGCTCGCTCGCTGACTTGGAAGCCGAACTTGAGCGCCGGACGGGCGTATCTGGCCTTGAGGAGAAGGCGTCTCGCAAGAAATGAATGACGAAAAAGAAAGCGCAGCTTTTCATCCCCTGTCCTCCGATCCCTGTCCTCTCACCCTTACCCCATGAACCTCCGCATTGGCATTCCGAGCAAGGGCCGTTTGGCCGACGCCGCGGCCGAGCTGCTGGTCGCGTCAGGCCTGGTGTTTCGCCGCTCCGAGCGGAGCCTGTTCGCGCGGGTGCGCGACATGCCGATCGACGTGACGTTTCTGCGCACCGATGACATCCCCGTGTTGTGTGCCGAGGGGGCGATTGATCTTGGCATTACCGGCGGCGACTTAGTGCAGGAGTCCGGCCGAGAGCTCGTGACCCGGCTCACGCTCGGGCTGGGTAATTGTCGCCTGGCTTTCTGCGTGCCCGAAGCGAGCGCGATCAAGAGACCAACTGACCTCGCCAATTGCCGAATTGCGACGAGCTTTCCAAATACCACGCAGCGGTACTTGGAGCGCCACAACGTTTCCGGCCACATCGTCGAGCTCACCGGCTCGGTGGAAGTCATGATCGCGCTGGGCGTGGCGGAGGCGATTGTCGACCTGGTGGAAACGGGCAGCACGCTCGCCGCCAATCAGCTGCGGATCCTCGACGAGATCGGCAAGTACGAAACGGTGCTGGTACAGAATCCTGCGACGACCCAGGTGGAACTCTGCGATCGCGTCGTCCGCCGGCTCGAAGGTGTGGTGATCGCCCGAAGCTATTCGCTGCTCGAATACAATGTGCCTCAAGAGAAGTTGGCAGCCGCGGAGAAAGTCACGCCCGGCTTCGAGTCGCCCACGATCAGCAAGCTCGAAGAGGCCGGCTGGTTCGCCGTCCGCGCGATGGTAAAGCGGTCCGAAGTGATTTCCATTATGGAGCAGCTCGAAGCGCTGGGCGCCACGGCGGTCGTCGAAACGGCGATCACCAATTGCCGACTGTAGCTAGCACGCCGCCTCCGCAATTCTTTACGTTGGCGCACGGCTCCAAATCCACTATCCTCCGCGGCCTTTCTATCTACTCATCGGCCTCATTCTCTTCTGGGCCATGCTGTGCCGTACGTTCGCAAAAGTCATCGAGTCCATAAGGCGTGCGCTCTCGCTGCGCGCTATGGTGTGCTTGCCACGGTCATCGTGTTCGCAGGCTGCCGCACGGCGGAAAAAGTTGTCGCGCCCTCGAACTTCCGCGACTGGACGCCGGAGCAAGCCGTGCTACCCTACGCCGAGCTGCGCGGGGACCAAGTCGTCGTCCACAACATTCGCAATTGCCATTACTTCGCCAAGGACACGTTTCTCGTCGACTACTACGACAAGACGATCGACCTGGGTTCGGTGCGGGCGGTCGACTTCATCACGGCGCCGTTCGAATCGCTGCCGGCGCTGGCCCATACGATGCTCAGTTTCGAATTCATCGGCGCCGACGGCCGGCCCGATCATCTGGCGATCAGCGTTGAAACCCGTAAAGAGAAAGGGCAGGACTACAATCCCTTAAAGGGGAGTGCGCGGCAATACGAGTTGATGTACGTAGTGGCCGACGAACGCGACGTGATCGAGCAGCGGACCAACGTGCGTGGCGATCGGGTCTACCTTTATCGCACGACGGCCACGCCCGAGGCCGCACGGATGCTGCTGGTCGACATGCTCGGCCGCGTCAACCAGTTGGCAGGTCAACCGGAGTTTTACAACACGCTCACCAACAACTGCGCGACGAACATCGTGCAGCACATCAATCGCATCAAACCCAATCGCGTCTCGTACGACGTCCGCGTCTTGTTGCCGGGGTATTCCGATCAGCTCGCGTATGATGATGGGCTGATTGTGCGTACCGGCACCTTTGAACAGACAAAACAGCAGGCGCTTGTGACCCCGCTGGCCCAGCGCTACGCCGATCGCGACGATTTCTCGGAGCTGATTCGGCGGCGATAGCTGTGATCGAAGACGCCGCCGATCCCGCGCCTGTCAGAATGGCGTAAATGCGTAAAAATATGACGCAAACGACACCGCGACGGCCCACTTTGCTAGCCTCTCTCTGTGCAAACAAATACAGTGAAGGTTGGCTTAGCTGACAGGCGGGGCAGGCGAATGCCAAGCGCCCTTTGCGTTTTTATCTTTTAGCGGGCGACGGCGAGGAACAGAGGGTTTTCTATGTGGCGGCATGGACTCGTTGTATTTGCGCTTGCGGCAGTGCTGTCGAACGGCCGATCATGTTTCGCTGTTCCCGTGGCCGCCACCACCCTGTCGTTGAATTCCGGCTCGGTCAGCGGCACGAACGATGTGCTGAATAGCAATGGTTACGCGGGCACTTACATTAATGTCCCCTCGACAGGCCCGGTCACCATCACGGTCACTGCAACCGGCGTCGCCGGCAGCGGTCCGGCTTCCCATTTGAATATTGTCCTGGCAGATACGAAAGTGGGCTGCGATCTCACGGGCGCCGGGACCTGTGTCGCCGCCATCCCCAGCGTGCCTGCGGGGACGTATTTCGTTCGCAACGAGTACACAAATGATCTGGAGAGTACTGCAACGAATACTCGGTCGCTCACCCTGAACACGTTCGACGTGAGCGGGGCTTCGATCATTAGCGATAAAACGACAAGTACAGCCACTCTGAATACCGACGCGCTCGCTGCCGCGGACAATTACATTGCCAACTTTCGGCAGGGGGCGGTCACGCTCGGATTGAGCGGGGCGGCGACTGGGACCAGCGTTCACGTCAAAATGACCAGCAGGGCATTCAGTTTTGGCACCAACATCCCCGGAAACAGCGTTGCCGACGTCAACAGCTACATTGGTGCCAATCCGGTTGCCGGCAGCAAGGCGGATCTGTTCCAACAATTCATCAACAGCCATTTCAATTCCGTCGTGCCTTCCAACTACGGCAAATGGGGAAACACCGAGGCCACTCGCGACTCACCCTTGAACCCCAACACAGAAACGATGACTCAAGTCAATACGGTACTTCAGTACGCGCGTGCCCATAATATGACCGCGCGCATGCACAATCTGATTTGGGGCGATACGACGTCGCAGCCTAGCTGGGTCGCGACCATGCTCAACAATCCGAACGCCCTCGATGCCGTTAGCGGATCAAACCCCGGCGGCAGCGGCAACGTCAACAGCGCCGCGTTGCGCGACGAAATCTCCGAGCGGATCGCTTACTACGT
>DASYDU010000022.1:0-15456 GCA_036499445.1 Lacipirellulaceae bacterium | reverse complement strand
TTCCCATTCCAACGTCGTCGGACATCCGGCCAGCACCCAATTTCGCACGTCTTCTTAATCGAAGCGCAACGAACGGCCGAGCATAGCAACCGGCCGTAACATTCGGCCCTGCGACCGCAGATAGGCGGCCTTACGACGCGAGATCCGAAGGTAAGCCGCGACATCGGAAATGGTCCAAAGGTTCTCTTCCATGCAATCGACTCAAAGTCTGTGACCACCCGTCGGCCGACCTGCAAGACTTCGCGGCTAACCGTCCGATGGCTCATCATTGGCGAGTACATCGCTGTCGGGATGGCAGTCGATCCAATCGCGAGTGGGATCGATCCAAAATCCCGGTGGGTTCGGGTACAAACTGCCACCGAGCTCCATCTCGACGAACCGTGGCGGCAGACTGGTTGATAGAGTCCCGCACGTTTGAACGAGCGTCAATGGCGATTGGCAGATTCTCAGAAAGCCACTACATGAAAATCACATTTTGCATTCCTACGGATCCGGATTGCTTTTCGCGCGCTTTGCTAGTGCTAATTCTTTGGACTGGCATGCAGCTCTGCCCAGTTGCTGCGGCATTCGGCCAGCAATTGTATTGGAGTGCTTTTGCGGGAATACGGCAGGCGATCAAAGCGTCGGGCATGTGTTTTTGGACGGAACGGGCAGCGTCGTAGTTCATCAAACGTTAGCGGCATTTGGCATGGCAACCCTCGATTCGAGCCGCCAGGTCTACTGGCTCGAAGGAGCGGGTCTGGTTACTAACAGCAACGCCGACTTGAGCAACTCGCACGCGCTGAGCACACCGACTTTCGCGGGCTTGCTGAATCTGGCAATTGACCCCGCGGCAGACATTGTGCTGTGGACCGGGTATTCGACCCCAGGGATTCAACGCGCCCGCTTGATATTGACCCAGACAACAGTGAACTCCCGCGCTATCTTGGGCCACCGCCAATAGTCATTGTTGATTGGCGTTTAATTCCGCGGCGGAGAGCTTGATCACGGCGACTCCGAAGCCATCCAATTCAAGTGTTTCTCCTGTCGTGGTGCTAGTTAGAAGCTCTGGCTTTCCGGACGGAACATTAACTGTCACGGCTTGGTCCGTATGATTGATTACAAAAAGTAATCCAACATCGCTATCCTGACGCGTCGACACTTCTACGCCTCGTGGTGGGCTCACGATTGCCCGTATGCTTGCATCTTTGAGGAGCTGAGCGACAAGCTTGTCGTAAAAGTCGCTTTCGTCAACGATTGTGCCGACATACCAGCCGATTCCTTTGCCAAGTTGATTGCGAGTGACGGCGGCGTATTGCTTAAAATGGGGCTGGCCATAGCGCGCGACGATCTCGGCTCCTTTGGGCGTTATCCAATCGGCGTAATGGATCGCTGGAAAACTGCCATCAATCCGACCATTTGCTTGAATCGAGTATTTGACCTCCTCACTATCTGAAATGCCTAGTCGTAGCGACTCGTACTCATCGATCTCAATTCCTAGCGCCGGCGATAGCAACCCGGGAAGCGTCCGCGCGTAGGCCAAATCTGTCTCGTCTTTGACGCCGGTCCGGCAGTCAGCAAGTAGAACCCCGCCGGCGCGAACATAATCCACCAACGCCTGAGCGACATCGTCGGCAAGCACGTGCAGGTGCGGCGCGAGCACCAGTTTATAACCGGTCAGGTCATCGCCGGGCTTGACGATATCGACGTTTACGCCGGCGCGGTTGAGTGCATTGTAATATCGGCGAATTGCGTCCTGGTACGAGGCGCCGGGATATCCATTTTGAATCTCCAATGCCCATAGGCTGTCGTAATCGTACAGGATGGCAACTTTCGATTGGATCGAAGTCCCGCGCAGAGCGGGCGCGAGCCGCTGAAATTCCTGGGCAAATTTCGCCGCTTCGTGATAACGACGACCGGCAATACCGTCGTGGCCCAGCAGGCCGTGCCAATATTCCTCGCGGCCGACGGTGCACGATCGCCATCGAAACCAAAGCTCGCCGTCGGCGCCGTGAGCGAGGTGTTGGTAGCAAATCTTGCGCAATTCGCCTGGCTGGGGATTGCGGCTGAAGACACTCCAACCGAGCGGGCCCGCCGTCTGCTCCATAATTAGGAAGTTCTGTTTCTTTAGGCCGCGCATCAGATCGGCCCCTAGCGCGCTGTCGAAGTGCTCACCCGGACTGAGCTTTGGGTAGTCGTCCCATGCAACGAAATCAAGCTGTTTCGCTAGCCGGTAATAGTTTATGCCACGGTGCAGCCCCATAAAGTTATGGGTAATGAATTGGGAGCCAGGACACGTCTGCCGCAAGATACTCGCCTGGTTATCGAGGAAATCGATGTTCAAATCGGACGTGAAGCGTTGCCAATCCAGGGAGGCGCTGGGGTTGCTGATCGCCCAGTCGCCGACGCGATCCGCCGGCATCGGGATCTCGTCCCAACTGTCGTAAGTCTGGGCCCAAAAACGTGTGCCCCAGGCGCGATTGAGCTCTGCCAAGGTGCCATATTTTTTCTCCAGCCACTTTTGGAAATTCGTTTTGCATTTGTCACAACGACAGTCGGTACCGCCCAATTCGTTGTCGATTTGCCATCCCACGACCTGTGAGTTGTTTGCAAAATGTTCGCCCATTGCGCGAACGATTCGATCTGATAAGCGATGGTAGTCGGGATCCGAAAAACAATTGTCGCGTCGACCACCCCAAACTATTCGCGTTCCGTCGAGCTTCATGGCTAATGCTTCCGGATACTTTTTTGCCATCCAAGCGGGCATGATTGCCGTCGGCGTGCCAAGGATTGCGCGAATGTCGTACTTCTTGGCCAGTTCTAGCCAACGATCGAGCCAGCCAAAGTCAATTTGTCCGTCCGTCGGCTCATAGAGCACCCAGGAAAACTCTGCCAAGCGGACGACGTTGAAGCCAGCGTCGTGCATCAGCTTGAGATCGGTTTCCCAGCGTTCTTCGGGCCATTGTTCGGGGTAGTAATCCACGCCGACATAAACTCCGCCACCAGGTGGCGTCAAAAGTGCCGATGAAGAGTTAGACTCGGCATGGCAACAAGCGCTCGCCGAAATCGATATCAAAAACAGCCAACCAATGTACTTAGTTCTCACGGCGCCACTCACTTTGTGCATCGTTTATAAAACAGTTAGGGCGAACGTCGTCGAATCGTTCATTGCCAGCGCTCGCCCGACGTATGGCTCCAACAGCTGTGCATGCGTCGACAATTAGCGCTATTCCTCGCCATCCAGTCATTGATAGTGCGGAGGCGGCACGCGCGTCGAATTCATTCACGCGATCCATCACTGAGTGAAAAAGTTCCCTGCCAATCCATGCGGTCCGTATGACCATGCGTTACAAAGCGCACTTTGAGTGCGATTTCGTCGCCGGGCTCGAAGTGTTCCTTTCCCAATCGTTCGGCCGGTACCTCCATGATCGCGATACAACGCACGTTGTGATCGACTCCCGTTAGCGATTCAACCCGTACCGTCGGATCGTGGACAGCCGGTTTTCCGCCGCCGACGCGCGCCACGATGGGCTCGGAATTACCAAGTTGCACACTCCAAACAGCACGGTCCGACTCCGGAACGTCGGCATCTCGGTAGTAAGCACTGTCGATGGGATCCAGAACGTAAGCACCTAAATACACAGCCTCACGGCTCCAGCAAATATAGAGGTCACCAATCGGATTATCGGACACGGGCTTCACAAATCCACGTTCTCGATCCCACTGCATAAGCGCCCGCATCGGCCGCAATTCCGCGAACGGCTCAGTTGGCGCGCGGGGAACGCCCGCCGAAGCATCGGGCCGTGCGGGCGCAGTCGCCGCCTTCAATTTTGACAGATTCAGTGAGGAAAAAGCCGTCGTCACTTCTTCATAAGGACGGTCATCGACATCGACCAAGCCGAAGTTGTAATCCTCTCCGTCGCGGCGGCCGTGGGCCGGTTCGTCATAATACTGAAACCATTCAGCACCAACGACGTATGGCAGTCGGACGAGTGTTTGAAGTGTGTGGGACAGCGCATGGGCTCGTTCAGTCTGCGTGGCCACTGTAGGAAAACTCGACGTGCTGTTCCTGTCTCCGCTGCGATTGTCATGGGCCGCCATATAAAACTCACTGACGAGCACAGGCTTACCCGTCAATCGATGAAGCGTTTCGAGGTATGATCGGAGAAAAGTTCCGTCGTTCCAATTCGCATTTAGGTTCGACGAAACTACATCCGCGTATTGCCCACAAGCCTTTGCCACTTCTGGGTAGTAAAAAGACTGATATCGGTCTCCCAGGTACAGTGCGCGCGAGTCGTATTTGTGAATAAAGTCGCGCATCAATTGGTAGTAGCGCTCCGCGACTAAACCGCCGAAGCGGCGGATGGTGCGAATTCCGTTGCTACCGGGTCGATGCCAGAGCATTCCATGTTGGTCAAGCTCAGACCAGTTGTCCGCGCCCGCTGGCTCAAAGTCCTGCGATAAGAGCTTCCAATCGTTGTGGTAGATCTCATGCAGCATGCTAATTAGCCGCTGACGTTGGCCGCTGGAAGAAGGTTGTTCCAGCGACATTTTCCACAAAGTGCCGATCCACCAGCCGATTTCGTTGTCGCTGTAATAGCCAATCACCCGCTTGTCTCCGCACAAAGGAGTAATAAATGACCGAGCGGTTTCATCCATCTGCTTGAGGTTCTTTTCGTCCCACATATCCCACCAGGGCGCACCGGCACTCGCACCTAGCGCTAGCACAGGCATCAGCCATACGTCGGAATTGTCAGAGCCGCGCAGTGTCGCGTAATCGCCCCAGCCGCCAATCGTGGAGAAACCCCACGACTTAAGCCGAAGAAGAGCAGCGTCTGCCCAGTTGCCGGCAGTGTCGTAGTGGCGCAAGCGCGAATAGCTAGGATTAGCGGAGTCAAATGCTTCCTTGCTCGTCCCTTGGTCCAAGACTCCCACACCCAGCGAGAAAAAGCGCTCACCGGTCGGAGAGACCAACCAACAATCATCGCCGCGGATGAGTAGCAAACTGCGTGCGCTTGCTTCCGCATCGGGCCGGACTAGCTGCGGTTGGAGCGGCCGAGATGAAGAGGGTTGCTCATCGGCAAAACTGCGCGAATTCAATGAGGCGACCAGGACCAACCCGCGCAGGGCTGCACCCAGGTAGCAATAGCGCGGAACAGCCCGCCGTCTTCGCACCTGTTCCGACAAGAAGCTGAAATTCACCGTTCCACGGTCCCTCGTCGCATATGAATGCGCAGCCATTTCCATGTGGCGGAGCGTAAAACCCGTCACTCCTCGGCCCGACGCATGTTTTCGGTCTAGCGAGGACGCGCCCAGCCTAGCAAGACGCCGCCAGCACTTAGCAATAACGACATCGCCGTTCCGGGTTCTGGAACGACCCGCATGCTGCTAATGTACATGTCGGTCGCTGGTTAAGTGGGGTCGGAGTTGCGACGCCGGAAAAACAGCAGGCCGGCAGATCCCAACCCGATGAGCGCCAAGGTGGAAGGCTCAGGGGTGATCGACATTCGGCGAATTTCGAAATTGTTGACCGGATCCTCCGCCCCAGTGGAAATGCCGTGGTATAAGCGGTAGTCCACCCAAGCGATCGGCAAGCCGGCGCCGTTGAGCGTTCCAGCTTGCGTGTAAGGAGTTGCTCCGTTGAGCGGCGTCATGGTGAGTGAATATTTGGTCGCCGAGGTTAGCGTGAGATCGATCTGCATGCCCGCCGCGGCGACGGTTGCCTGATTAATACCACTGCTCGAGCTGCCGCCGTCATCGTCGATCCCCCACGTCGTGTTGCCGTAGTAGTTGAATACAGAAGCCCGGAGTGCAGCCGTGTTATTACCACCAGCATTGTTGTCGGGGCCGCTAGTGAACATGACATCAAATCCACGAAAAAAATGATATCCGGTGGGGTTGTCTATGACAGTCTCGAACGTCTGACCCGGTAGCAACCCGCCCGGAATGGCGCGCCCGGCATTAGCAAGACCGGTGGTATTAGAATGGGTGGCCAGTGTCCACGACGTTCCGATAGGCGACGTACTGCTCATCGCTTGATATGTCCCGGCCGGAGTGAGGTCTGTTCCATTAAAGCTCCAGGGGCCGAAGCCGGTCCCGCCGTTATCGCCGGCCTGCCAACCATCGGCATAGGGCAGGTTCGTAGCGACATCGAACGCGCTGGCATAACACATGGCGGAGTAAAACATCGATGAGCCGGCCACAACGGTGGCAGCAGCCAGCCGCCGAAAAGTCTTGATCCAGTAATTTTTCATGAGCGCACCTCCCAAGGATAGAAAGAAAACTGTCCCACGTACCAATCGCGCGATTGTCGAATGGCGTCAGCTGCCCGAACTCTGTCGCCGTTAACCAAAATTAGATTGTTTCAGTGTATCACATCCATACATTTACAGGCGCCTTGAGTAGGTAAATCGAGGAAAATCCAGTTCAATCGAAGCTGTGGCAAATATGATGGCCTGCCAACAAGCCATTTGAGATCGCCATAACCGGCTGTTATCATGGAGGTTTCGTCGCTTCGGCGGCCGTCGGAGCCGCGTCAGCCTTGGAATGTCTTACCACCCGGTAAACCCTCGCGAATGGCCCGCCACGATCCTCGCAAGTCGAACCATAAGAAGTCTGATCATTCGCAGCGGATGAACCATCTGAAGGCGGCCGCGTTGACCAAGGTTGCCAAGCAGGCGTCCGCGTACAGCCAACCGTACAAGGCAATTGCGTTGCTCACGGAGGCACTCCGCCGTGAGCCAAAGAATCCGGAGATTCTCATCGAACTGGCGACGATCTTTGGCCGTCAGCGGCATTACAAGCAAGCAGAAGAACTGTTGTCCCGGGTTGTGGAATTGGCTCCGCGGAAAGCGAGCACGCATGCTCGCGTCGCCCAAGCGTATGCATTGATCGAGCGACCTGAACGAGCGATCGAGTTTTATCGTAGTTCACTTGAATTCCAGCGTGATACTCCTGCAGTCGTGTCAACGCTGGTGGAGCTGGCGCGGCTTTATGAACGCCGCCATCAGTTGGACGAGGCGCAATCTGCCGTTACAGACGCGCTGCGACGCGATCCGCAGAACGACGAAGCAAATCTCCAACAGGCCTTACTTGATCGCCGAAGTGGTGCGATCGATAAAGCCGCCTCGCAGTTACGTGCTCTGGGGGCTAGCGCATCACATTTATGGACGATTCGAGCTCAAGCGTTATACGAACTAGCGCAATTACTTGACGACCAGCAGCATTATGACGAAGCGTTTGAGGCTCTTGTGAGTGCCAAACAGCTCTTGAAACCACATGCGGCTAAGCACCTTCAAGACAGCCGGGAGACGTTGGCGAGGAATCAGCAGCTCGTCGAAAGTTTGGACAAGTCACACTACGAGCGCTGGGGCAAAGTGGCGGAGCACGATTCTGTTTATCGAATTGCCGCTTTGACGAGCCACCCACGTAGTGGAACTACGCTCATCGAGCAAGTACTCGACAGCCACGACGAATTAATCAGTGCCGATGAGTTCGACGTTTGGACGCAATGGGTCTATCTGCCGATCGTCAGAAAATTTCGCCGGTCGGCGCCCGTGCTGGAACTTCTCGAATGGGTGCCGGCGGCCGTGCGGCAACAGGCGAGAGCCACGTATTGGCAACAAACCGAAGCCATTTTCGACGAACCCATCGGCACACGGATGTTGCTCGATAAGAATCCCGGCATGATGATCTTGCTCCCCTTGCTGAATTGGAGCTTTCCCGAAATGAAGATGCTGATCGCGCTCCGCGACCCGCGCGATGTAATCCTCAGTTGCTTCATGCAAAAGGTGCCGCTGACGCCAATCAGCTCGAATTGGCTAACGCTGCCAGATGCTGCCGAGTACTACGCGCGCACCATGCAAACCTGGCTTACGGTTCGCGGACTCACGACTAGTCCGTGGCTCGAATTTCGCTACGAGGACGTGGTCGCGGATTTGGAAACGCACGCGCGAAAAATCTTGGCGTTCTTAGAGTTGCCGTGGGACGACAAAGTCTTGCGGTTTTATGAGCACGCGCGCGAAAAAATGGTCCGCTCGCCCACGTACAAAGATGTCACCGAGCCGGTATATCAGCGCTCTGTCGGCCGGTGGCAACACTATGCCCGCCATTTGGAGCCAATTCTCGACAAGCTGCAACCGTTCGTCAAGGAATTCGGATACGAGAGCCCCTGACGCCGGGAAAGGAACTTAATGGACCGATTGCGGCAACGTATGCGAAATCGCTCATGGATCGGGCTGTCAGTCGTCTGGCTGCTCGCGAACACTTTGTCGTTCGCCCATGGAGAAGACGCAACCTCTTCCGCTCCGCAATCATTTGCGCCGAATAAACTGGCGTCTCCAATGTTACGAGATCCGATTTGGGTCTACAACGATTGGTCAGCATATGACGAGCTGTCGGACCGCATCCCGCTCACCGAGGAACTTGCGCTCCGCGAATTGAAGGAGATTGCTCGGCTGCGCGATTTAGGCGTCCACTTCGACTACTTCATGATGGATGCGTTTTGGTTCGCCCCGGACGGCGCGTATCGCGAGTGGCGAAAACCAAGCTGGCCGAACGGCCCCGATCGCTGGATTGCCGAGTGCCGGCGTCAGGGGCTCTTGCCGGGCATGTGGTTTGGGGGCAATGGCCTGGTGAAAATCGAACCTGCGCCGAAATGGAAGGACTCACTGAACGATAAGCAGACGGCAATGTCATTCAGCGAGGGAGGCTTTCTTCCCGACTTAATGGAAACGTTGCAGTATTGGTATGACCATGGAATCAGGATGTTCGAGTTTGACTTCGCAGACTTTTCTGTCGCCACGCCAGAGACAGCCAAAAGCGCAAAACCAGAGGAGATCCGCTCGCGCAACGAAAGCGCATTTCGCGCCGCCCTGAAGGGCTTTCGAGCGAAGAATCCGGACGTGGTGTTGGAAGCTTTTAATGGGTTCGGCGGAGACCTCGACTCAACGGCCAGTCCGTTTCCGTTTCGTAATCCAATCGACTTGCGCTGGCTCGAAGTGTTCGACGCATTATATGCGGGCGATCCCAGGGCATCGGACGTGCCAGAGATGAACTTTTGGCGCTCCGCCGACATCTATAGCGATCACATGACGCGGCGATTTGAGCAAAGCAGCATCCCGCTGGAACGCATTGATACGACCGCTTTCATGATTGGTAATACTGGAACGAACTATTATCGCAAGACAAATGCTTGGCAGGGCAGTCTATTATTGACCGCTGCGCGCGGAGGCTGGATCAACACCATACACGGCAACCTCGAGTTCCTGAATGACTCCCAGGGACGTTGGTTCGCAAAATGTCAGTCAATTTACGCGCCTCTCCAGGCGAAGGGGCGAACGAAGACTTTTGGCGGAGTTCCCGGCGATGTTCAGCCCTACGGCTATGCCGCCCTGGATGCCCAGGGGGTAGTTTACACCGTCGTGAATCCTGCTCAACAGATTCACGACGTCGAATTACCGGTTACGTCTCGGTTGCAATCACCGCATGACGACGGACGAATTCTCTTTCGTGACGCTGGCTTCGAACCAGTCCTACATTCTAGTACGATTACGCTCGGCCCCGGCCAGCTTGCCGTCGTCGGCTACGGCGCCTATGCAAGCGCAAATTGGGACCTTGGTACGCAGGACGACGTGCGAATTCCGAACGCCATCCGAGAGTTACCGGCGGAATTTGAGCCCCGCGAACAAAACGTAATTGAAGCGACGGTTGTGGTCCCGGCACACGGAGACCTGAGAATTGTCTTTCAACAGCGCGATCGCGACGGCAATATACAACGCAGTTGGCCTGGCGGACCGCCGGATGGCACGCCGGTCGATCGAGTTTTGGTGATTCACGCCGATGCGAACGGAAAGGAACTGCCAATCGCAATCAACTACGACAAAATCATTTGGAGCGGACTATCCTGGGCGGCAGGGGAGATACGGCACCATGATCTGAATCCAGGGGACCGCGTGACCATCCGATGTTCATCAACGGAGAAGAATCCGATGGTACTCGATGGCCGCGTCTATGCCGTCGATTACCAATGACGGCTGCCTATGCTGGGTTCAAATTAATAACATTGCCACTTCGGGTGGTTTGAAGCCGGCCGTCACGCTGTCGTACCTGGCGCTGGTTGGTCGAACCACTTCATTCGAGACCGCCGCGACGCGGAGTTTCAACGCTATTTCAAGCCCGTGGAACGATCAAGCGGTTGCAAAGTGCATCGCCAAAGTTCGCGGTGGAATGTAGGAAATGCGTAAATTCTTGTTGCAATGTGTCGCGCCACTGCATTAGGATTATTAGAGCTAGGCAAGAAAATCGCGGTAATCTGTTGCGGCTCAAAGATCACAGATTGGTAGCGACAGAAGGCGCGATGCGGCCATTGCCAGGCGGAGCACAACTGTATGAAAGATTCGTGGCGTCATTTCATCCGTCGCCTCGCCATCGTGTCGGTTGTCGGCGCGACAACGGCTTGGTCTTCAGCAGTTTGCTACGCCGTGCAACTCGCGTTCGATAACGCAAGCGATCCCGTCTACGCCAATGGTTGGCAGGGGACCACGACCGACGACTCCACCGGCGAGACGCAAACGACCGGCGACAACGGCGGTTTTGGATTCGAGCCGTGGGATTTTGACACGGACACGGTCTATCCGGTTCTTCCAGGCAATCAGACGATCGACGACGGGCTTAAGACCGGCGGTCCAAACTCGTCGCCATTCAACGCAATCGGACAGGCTTGGAGGATGGGGCTGCCGCAGCCCGTCGGTGGTGTGGGCGGCATCCCTCGTGCAGGTCGCGGCTTTCCCGCGCTTCAACCTGGCCAAACGCTCAAAGTGATTATCGATAACCCGACGGCTCGACAGTTCTTCAAGGGCTACTTCGTACGTTTCAGCACGCGACTTGGATATTCAGGCGGCGGCAACATCTGCTATGGAGGCGAACCATGCCAAACGGGAACGAACCCGTTGCCGAAACTTAATATTCAACGATTCGAATACAACAACAACGGTCAGTGGGTGATTGTCAATGGGAGTTCGCCGAACAGCCATTCGATTCCCCTCTTCGATTCGGACACCGCCGCCAACGGCGCAGAAATTGATTTGACGATTACCAGCGCCGATCATTACTCGTTAGCGATCAATCCGATCGGTCATCCCGAGCAGGACTACACGGAGATGGGAGTGCTCGATACGCAGGGAAGCTCGATCGACTGGATGGAATTCACATTTTTTAACACCGTGGCGGCGGGTGCGCCAGGCGATTACAACAACAACGGCGTAGTCGATGCCGCCGATTACACTGTTTGGCGCGACCATTTTGGAGCAACATATCAACTTACCAATGAAGCTCCTAACGTCTCGCCCGGGAAGGTCGATATGGCAGACTACATTGCGTGGAAAAACCATTTTGGCGCCACACCGAATTCGGATGCGGATCTTTTCATCAGAAGCATGGAGATTGATGGTGCCGCCGTCGGCCAAGCCGTGCCAGAACCGAGCACTTTCGCCTATTTGGTGACGGCGCTGGGCAGCCTGATCGCGCTCAAACGCGCAGGCGAGCGGAGTTAGGGGGCGGCGGTCCTTGCACCGGAACGAATTGTTGTCTTTAGCCGCGGACCTTCGTTCAACGAGGATGGATTTGCTGGGGCGGCCCGGTGCGGAATGGGGCATTATCGGAAGGATTTGGCGTCATGTGGTCGGATGTGCGACGGCATGGGTTTACGCTGGTTGAACTGTTGGTTGTGATCGCCATCATCGGAATACTGGTGGCGTTGCTATTGCCAGCCATACAGGCGGCGCGCGAATCTGCCCGCCGTATTCAGTGCGCCAATAATTTGAAAAATCTTGCCTTGGCCGCGATGAATCATCATGATGTGGTCAAGCATTTTCCGACCGGTGGCTGGGGATGGTCATGGGTGGGCGATGCGGATCGGGGTTTCGGCAAGGATCAGCCGGGCGGCTGGATGTTCAATCTCATGCCGTTCATTGAAGAAGGGAACGAATACAAGCGACTTTCGGATGGCCAGCCGGATGTGATCACCGATCAGCAAAAGTTAGCGGCGCGTGATTTAATCAATCATCCATTGGCGCTCTTCGGTTGCCCATCGCGCCGCGGCGGAGCACGGCCTTTTCCGAAGCCGTACCTGGGCGCATTCTACGCCATCAATGCGGCCGACGGCGATTCGGACTCGCCCCCAGCTGGCCGTGGCGACTATGCGATTAACTGCGGCGATGAAAAGCTCAATCAAGTTGCCAGTCCTGAAGGAGGAGGGCCCGGCAGTTTGGCAGACGCACCCACCACGAAGTGGTGCGATGTTGGCACCTTGGGAAAAACGCGGACCCTTAACTGCAGCGATGAGATGACCGGCGTCAGCTTTCAACGTAGCGAGGTCAGCCTGCGAAACATCACCGATGGAGCAAGCAAGACGTATCTGATCGGCGAGCGGTTTCTGGATACGCTCGCGTATGAGGATGGTACCAACAATGGCGACAATGAAACCTGGTGTACTGGCTATAACAACGACAACTTTCGATCGACGTACATGCCGCCGGCTCAAGACGTTCCACGAAATGCCGCCGACCCCACCGCCGCCGACGTGATGTTCCCATCGCCCTATCCGAACGATGCCCACTCCTACGAGGGCTACCGCATCTTCGGTAGTGCCCACACCGGTGGACTGAATATGTCTTATTGCGATGGCCACGTCGACACAGTTTCCTACTCGATTGATCCATACGTCCACCGTAGCCAGGGCAATCGAGAGGACGGTGGAAGCATCGCTCCCTAATTCGCGATTGCGGCAAAGTCCGATGCGTCCAAAATCCGGCGTATTTGTGGCAGTTATGGCCGCAATCGCTATTGCTGCGATGTCGAGCCACGTGCGCGCCGTGGCGATCGACCTCACCAATGCGTCCGCCGCCGCTCCCTCGCCGATCAGAATGGGCAGCGACACCCGGCCCGACGGCGCGCGTATCACGCTGGACAGCATCAGTCTGATGCGCGACGGCACTCGGTGGATGCCGGTAATGGGTGAATTTCATTTCTCTCGTTACGACCAGCGGCAATGGCGTGACGAATTGCTGAAAATGAAGGCCGGTGGTATCGACGTTGTTTCCACGTATGTCTTCTGGATTTATCACGAGGAAAAGGAGGGACAATGGGATTGGTCCGGGCAGAAAAGTCTACATGATTTTGTAAAGCTGTGTGGGCAGCTTGGGCTGGATGTCATCGTTCGCTGCGGCCCTTGGGATCATGGTGAATGCCGCAATGGGGGATTTCCCGAATGGTTGCTCACAAAGGGCTATCGGCTGCGCAGCGACGATTCAGGCTATCTTGAGCGTGTGCGACAACTCTACGACCAGATCGGCCAACAATTGACGGGCCTGCTCTGGAAGAATGGTGGCCCGGTGATCGGCATACAGCTCGAAAACGAGTTTTCTGATCCGCGGCATCTAATGACGCTCAAGTCCATTGCCGTACAGGCAGGTATTGACGTGCCTCTATACACCCGGACAGGCTGGCCGGGGCTTTCCCACCCGACGCCTTTCGGCGAAATCGTGCCTCTATTTGGTTGCTACGGAGATGGATTCTGGGATCGTAATCTCACGCCGATGCCCGGCAACTTCTGGGAGGCCTACATCTTTTCGCCCGACAGACTTGACACTGCTACAGAGGGCGATCGCCTCAAACACAGATCCGACCGCGACATTCTGCAATATCCATTTCTGACTTGTGAGCTCGGCGGCGGCATGGTTCCTTCTTATCACCGACGGCTCCTGATGGCACCTAGCGACGTAGTGGCGATACCGCTGCTGAAGCTCGGCTCCGGGGGACAAATGTTGGGCTATTACATGTATCACGGCGGCACACATCCCGACGCCGAGTTTTCCGCTGAACACCTGCAGGAAACGCAGAGCACTTCGGTGACCAACTACAACGACATGCCCGCCAAGACGTATGACTTTCAGGCGCCTCTGGGCGAATTCGGGCAAATTCGTCCGCATTACAGTCTGCTTCGCCGCCTTCATCTTTTTTTACATGATTTCGGACCTCAGCTCGCCGCTATGCCGGCTTATTTTCCCTCGACACAAGTGTCGGACAAAAGTGATTCACAAACGTTACGTTGGTCCGTTCGTAGCGATGGGTCGAGCGGTTACATCTTTGTCAGCAATTATCAGCGACTTATGGATGTACCGGCCAAACTGCACACACAATTTCAGCTCACAATGCCGGGCGGTGAATTACGAGTTCCGACCAACCCGACGACCATTCCATCGAATAGCAGCTTTTTCTGGCCCTTCAATCTCGATCTGGGCGCAGCGAAGCTTGTGTATGCCACGGCTCAACCGGTCTGCTTCGTTGATGATGGGGATGTGCGTTATATGGTTTTTGCCCAAACCGCCGGGACGCCAAGTGAATTTGCTTTTGGTCCAAGCGCGATCGTCGAATCCTCGACCGGCTCGGTTTCCCAGACTGCCGACGAGGTCGTCGTTAGCAACGTGCAACCTGGCTTGGGCGCGGCTATCCAACTACGTGGTGGTGACGGCAAGAAGCTTGCCATTGTTCTGCTGGATGATGCGACGTCGCAAACATGTTACAAAGCGCGAATCGCCGGCGCCGAACGCATTCTTCTCAGCCGCGCCGGCTTGATCGTCGATGGCGACACGATTCGAATGAATTCCGCCGACGCGGCCGATTTGTCGATATTGATGTTGCCCGGACCGGCCGCCGCGGTCGGCGCACAGGATGGTCTTTTCCGCCGATTCAGCTTGATGGCAGCGCCGGTGCCCACGGTGAAAGTTAAATTTGAGAAGATTCAGGGAGCAGGACCGCTCCGGCAAATATCGAGTGGGCCACGCCGCGACAGCGTCGCCGAGGCGCCGACTGACTCCGACTTCGCGGCCGCCGCCGTCTGGCACATCTCTCTTCCCGAAAACCTCGATCCGCAACGGAAGTTGCTGCTCCGGATGCGATATGTCGGAGACGTGGCCAGAATCTACTGCGGTGGAAAATTGCTCACCGATAACTTTTACAACGGTGCGCCATTCGAAGTCGGCGTCAATCAATTTGGCCCGGACGCGTACAGCAAAGGATTCGACTTGAAGATACTGCCTCTACAGAAGGGCGCGCCGATCTATCTTGAAGATGACGTCAAGCCTGACTTCGACGGCGCGCAATTCATCGACAAGGTTGACGACATCACAGTTGTCGAATTGCAGGAAGCTACGCTAAGGCTCAATTGACGGCATTAAAGGATTAACTTGACAAATGTAGCTCCCTTCGCCGACAGCATAGACCTCCCGTCAGGTCCTTTATGCCGACAGTTACTTTTGCGCACTTTCCGTCCGACGCTTAAGATCCTGGTGCAGGAGTTTCATGTGGACGGCGCGACGTGCAGCCCAGCACCCGGGATGCAAATAAGCCTCAGCGTATCATCATTTAAAGTTTCTCGATCCACGTCCACACGAGGCTATAACAAACCCAATAGTCGGA
>DASYDU010000021.1:0-4560 GCA_036499445.1 Lacipirellulaceae bacterium | reverse complement strand
TTTTATCCCTCTCGGCGTCCGAGAGATTGGGGAAGGCGATTTGCAGGTTTTCGTTGACAACGTGGCCGCGAACGCGCAGCACTCGGCCAAAGAGCGTCGCGAGCAACTCCGCGCCGCGCTCACAAAACTCGAGCGGCACCGCCTGTACGAGCGCAACGAATGTTCGCACCAAAATGTACACGCTATAGTCAATTATTTTTTGCCACACGGTTCGGAATCCTTTCCGATCGAGCTGCTGAAGACGGGTTGAACCAACAAACGTCGGCGGATTGTCGCATCGCGCCGGGGCAACGTGGAAGAGCGGTTTTCAGGCCGGTTATCGCGCTCGCGATGCGGACGGTCGGCCGCTATCACTTCCGTGACGCCCGGCTCCTGGCCTTCAAGACAGGGTCTGATTTGAGTGGCAACTGCACGGCGTTGCCCGTCTCGGCCGATTTATAGATCGCGAGGATGATTTCGACCGAGCGGCGGCCTTCGTGCCCATCAACTACCGGGCGGCGGTGTTTGCGAATCGCGTCGACGAAGTCTTGGAGCTCGCGGGTGTGTCCATGATGGCCAATCGCCGTTGGGTCGCTCGCCCCGCCGCCGGTGCTCTGCGAATTGGCCATCGCGTCGCGAATCACCGTGTCTTCCTTTCGCGGCTTGGCAAAGTCCCAAACTTTCAGATCTTCTTCTTCCAAGACAGCCGAACCGGCCGTGCCGTGAACCTCGATCCGCTTGAGGTAGCCGGGATAAACGGCGGTCGCGGCCTCGATCACGCCCAGTGCCCCGTTGGCAAACCGTAGCGTGGCGATGGCCGCGTCCTCGACGTCGATCCGTTCATGAGCAAGCGTCGCCGTGAGCGCTCGGACTTCCATTACAGGTCCCATCAGCCAGGTGAGCAGGTCGACGCTGTGAATCGCCTGATTCATGAGCGCCCCGCCGCCATCGAGCGCCCAGGTACCTCGCCACGGCCGGCTGTCGTAGTATTCTTGCGAGCGATACCACTTGACGATGGCGTCGCCGATGGTGAGCCGGCCAAAGCGTCCGGCGTCGATTGCTCGCTTGAGCTTAAGAGCCGCCTCGTGAAACCGCGATTGAAAGATCGTCGCCAGTTGCACACCATGCTTCTCACATTCGCGGATGATTTGATCGCAGCGGCGTAGCGTGATCTCCAGCGGCTTTTCAACGATGACGTGTTTGCCGGCGCGGGCGGCGGTGATGGCGGGCTCCAGATGGGAGCCGCTGGGCGTAGTGATGGAGACGGCGTCGACGCGCTGGTCGGCGAGCATGGCCTTGAGCGTCGGATAGGCGGCGCAGCCCAGCTCGGCCGCAAACTTCTCGGCCGAGGCCGGTCGGGTACTCGAGCAGGCGACCAGCTTTGCCCCCCGCAGCTCAGCAATCGCTCGCGCATGGAACCGGCTGATCGTTCCACAGCCGACAATGCCGAAACCGATCGTCATCAATTCGTCCTTCGCGTGCTCCCATCAACCGAATCCGTCGGCCATAATAGGGTCGCGCATTATAAGCCGCTGGCTCCAGCGTCCCAAGCCGCCATGTCTGCCGAATACGAACCGCTGTTGCACGTCGTCCTTTACCAGCCGGAGATACCCTATAACACGGGTAGCGTTGGCCGTACGTGCGTGGCGGTAGGAGCCAAGCTGTGGCTGATTCGGCCGCTCGGTTTTCGCGTCGACGACTACCACCTTCGCCGGGCCGGCCTCGATTATTGGGAGCATCTCAACTGGGAGGTGGTTGAAGATTGGGCCGCGCTGACGGCAGCATTGCCGGAGGGTCGGCTGTGGTTACTCACAAAGAAGGCCGAACGGTCGTACCTGGAGGCCAGCTACCACCGAGGTGACGTGCTCGTATTTGGCAGCGAATCGAGCGGCCTGCCGGATACGCTGCTCGAACGGCACCCGGACCGCCAATTGCGGATTCCGATTCGCCCGGAAGTCCGCAGCCTCAATCTCTCGAATAGCGTGGCAGTGGCGACGTTCGAAGCTCTCCGACAATGGAATTCTGGTAAAACAGGTAAACCTGGCATTCTCGATTGACGCTTTTCCCCGTTCCCGTCAACATTGGGAGGAGTCAGCGTGAGGCATCGACTATGACAGCAATGACCGGAATTTCTTGTGTTCGCGAGCAAGTGCCGCTCGCCGAGCGGACCTGGTTCAAGCTCGGCGGTGCCGCAAAGTATTTTGCCGAACCCGGCTCGCCGGACGAGCTGCTCGCCGTGGTCAAGCGGTGTCACGAGGAAGGGCTGCACGTACGGCTTCTGGGCAGCGGCTCGAATGTCTTGGTGCGCGACGAGGGCGTCGCCGGCATGGTGATCAGTCTCACGCACCGGTCGTTTGCCGACGTGGCGATTTCCGGCCGTACGGTAACGGTCGGCAGCGGTGCCAAACTGGCGAATGTGATCACGGTGACCGTCGGCGCCGGCTTGGCCGGGCTCGAACCGCTGGTGGGCATCCCCGGCACGATCGGCGGCGCGCTGCACGGGAACGCCGGCACTCAGGCCGGTGACATCGGCCAATGGACTTCCCGGGCTTCGGTTGTCACGCGCGATGGAGAAGTCATTCACCGCGAACGAGACGATCTGGTTTTCGCCTACCGCCAAAGCAGCTTGGACGAGCTCGTGATCCTTGAAGCGCGATTCGAGTTGGAGGAGGACGACCCGGACGAACTTACCAAGCGGATGCAGAAGCAGTGGATCTTCAAGAAGGCGAACCTGCCGATGAGCCATGAGAACACGGGATGCATCTTCAAGAATCCTCGCGGAATGAGCGCCGGCATGTTGATCGATCAGGCGGGGCTCAAAGGGGAGCGAGTCGGCGAGGCCGAGGTCAGCCAGCGCCATGCGAATTTCGTCGTCGCCCATCCCGGCGCGACGACCCGCGACGTGCTCAAGCTGGTCGACGTGGTGCGGAGCCGTGTCGTGGAGCGGATGGGCGTGGAGTTGGAGAACGAGATCGAAATCTGGTGAAGGAATTTTTCCACCGGAGTGAGCAAGGCTAAATCGGCGTCGGAGACGCCTCCCGCGCCGCGGGAGCCACATGGAGGTGAGATAGTGGGCGCAGAAAAGAAATCGCCGCAGGCAACTGCGCCAAAGTCGGAGCCATTTTGGTCGCTGGGGCGGCCCAATATCTGGACCTGGCTGCTGCTGGGGTTGGCGCTTTCTATCGGCGCGCATCTGGCGTGGATGCAGTTTGGGCCGACCGTCGCCCGGCACGCGCAGTACCAGATTGCGGCTGATCACGTCCACATCACGCCGCCGCCCGCATGGATTCACGCGGATGTCCGATCGGAGGTACTTGGCGATTCAGGCCTCGTCGGCACGCTTTCGGTGCTGGACGATAGCGAACGGCTGCAGCAGCGAGTCCGCGATGCGTTTAGTTTTCATCCGTGGATCGCGGCCGTGCGACGCATTACGCTTTCGCTTCCGGCGACGGTCGACGTCGAATTGGAATACCGCCGGCCGATTGCCGCGGTTCAAGTTGCGGCCAATGCGGCGGCGCCATGCTCGCCAATTGACGTCACAGGATTTCGCCTTCCTGATGCGGATTTTAGCGACGTCGAGCGGCGCTATCTGCCGCGGATTGTCGGCGGGAGCGGCCAGCCGTTGGTGGGCAAGCCTTGGACGGATGAGCGTGTACTGGAGGCGGCTCGGCTCGCGGCCGGGCTGGGCGACGTGTGGGCCAAATTGCGGCTGGTGGAAATCATTCCGTCGGCCGATCCGCGCGTGCGCGGCGAAATTCGCTTTCACACATTTGAACTTACGACCAGCGGCGGCACGCGCATCCGCTGGGGCGCCCCGCCGGGGCACGAGGTGGACGCGGGCGAATCGCCGTTTGACGTGAAGCGGCAGAGGCTGGTCGACTACGCGGCGCAGCACGGCAAACTGGATTCGATCGAAGGGCCGGAATTGGTCGATGTGCGCAGTGACCTCGTGGTCGTGCCGCGGACCGCGCGTCGCGGAACGGCAGGCAGCGAAGAGACCACCGAGACGAAGTGAGCCTGGTCGACTGGCGGTCAGCGCTTTCCAATATCGGCGGCAAGGTCCGACTGATCGATCTTGTAATTTCGCTCGGCCTCGTCCATCGCGGCTGCCAATTCCTCGCGGACGACCGCCATTTCCGCGGGCGCTTCGATCCCGATCCGCACTCCGCCGTGACCCAGCTTGACCACGGTAACGGCAATTTTGTCGCCGATAAGTATTCGCTCGCCAACTTTGCGACTGAGAACCAGCACTAGAAAACCCTCGTCCTTGGGCTCTGGGATGGTTGAGTTGCAACTAACCTAACCGCTGCTTGGGGCTTTGGCAAGGAGTGGGCCGGCCATCGGCTATTATTGGGTATAGATCTTGTTGGCGGCGGCGACGCTCGACCCCGGCTCGAAGCGGTGCTTTTGCTCGGCCAGCAATTGCTCGAGGGCCGCGAGTAGCAGGAGGACGTTGGCGGGCCGGCTGCTGTAGCCCATTAGCCCGATTCGCCAAACTTTGCCTTTGAAGGCGCCAAGTCCGGCGCCGATTTCGATGCCGAAGCGATCCAAGAGACCTTTGCGGACGGCCATGTCGTCGAC
>DASYDU010000020.1:0-34443 GCA_036499445.1 Lacipirellulaceae bacterium | reverse complement strand
TCACTCTCTTCCTTCTCGTCTTCGACCTTGCAAGTAAGCGGCCTACTGTGGCTACCGTGTGAGGGGCTTCAGCTTGACCGAGGATCCATCGAAAACGAGGGGAATACGCTACTGCCGTGTTGTCGGCGACCATGCGGGGTTCACCCTAGCAGAAGCGGTGGCCCAATTTCTACAAGAAAAGCTGTTAGCGATGAGCTTTTAGCAATTGGCCAGAAAGGAGCGAGGAAGGATGAGCGAGGGCGTCGGCTGGCGGAGCGGAAGTGCGAATTTTTCGCCTGGCCAAAAGTTGGGGATTGACGGGGGCAAGTGTGGAGCAGGGAGCAGGAAGCGAGAATGCCAAGGGTTCGGCAGAGCGGGGAGAAGTTGATGGGGAGACTGACCGGGATTGACGTTTGTGAGTTGCTTAGGATTTAGTACAAAGCCGCTAGCACGAGTGGGTGGTTTGGCAAGGAGGTCGAGCGATGGGACGGCGGAAGCGAAGTCGGTATTCTTTTGGAACGAGTAGGCAGCGCCCGACTTGGTTCGGCGCGTTCGCATCACCGAAGTCGCAGCGGACGAGTCATAGTCGGCGGCTGCGGATTGAGCCGCTGGAAGAGCGGCGGATGTTGTCCGCTTATCTCGTGAACACGGAGCTGGATTCGGTTGATCCGAATGATGGGCTGACTTCGCTACGCGAGGCGATCACGATCGCGAATGCCGCACCGGGCGCAGACACGATCAATTTCGATGCGTCGCTTGCGGGCAAGACGATTCTGCTAACGCAAGGTGAACTCAAGATCACCGACGACTTAACTGTGAACGGTTTAGGCGCCGGGCTGCTGACAGTTGATGCTTCGGGCAATGATCCGACGCCGGGATGGAATCCTTTGCCGGACGATGATAGTGACGGAGACGGGAGCCGCGTCTTTAATATTCCGAACGCCGAGTTTCCACGTTACAGCGTGGTCGTCTTACGAGGACTGACGATTACCGGCGGTGATTCCAAGGCAGGTGGCGGAGGAATTTACAGCTATGCAGACCTGACGCTCATCGACTGCACGATCGTAAACAATTCGGCTCGTTACGGAGGCGGGATCTCGTCTGGAAGCCCGCTGCGTATGACCGCATGCACAATCGACGATAACGCGGCTTTTTACGGTGAGGGCGGTGGAATCAGCGTCGATGACTATGGCTTGGTGTCGGTGGCCGATAGCAACATCTCCTATGAAGGTGGCGGCGGTATCGCTGTGAGCGGACCCGGCTCCATCGAAATAGCGAACACGGTGATCGAAGGAAACGCGGCGGTTTATGGCAGTGGCGGAGGGATCAAGTCCTACTCGTCCGTTGTGATTACCTCGAGCACGATCAGTGGAAACCTGTGCGATCACTACGGCGGCGGAATTTGGGCTCGCGACCTGACGATGAATTCGTGCACGGTCGACAGTAATGGCGCGGCACGGGCTGGCGGCGGGGTATTTTGCGATTCAACTCCAAACCAGACCAGTAGCAGCACGATTAGCGGAAGCACAATCGTGAATAACATTGCGTATGAAGGAGCGGGCATTTATTCAGCCGTAACTTACTTGACGATCACTGACGTTTTGGTTTCCGACAACCTCGGCGGAGGAGGACTGCAAACTGTTGACGGCACCGCGACCATCGCCAACTCGACGTTCAGCGGGAATACAACGCTCGGAGGGGGCGGCGGGCTTCGGCTCGGCGGGCCAGCGGCCACGCTCACTGACTGCGTCATTCGCGACAACGTAGCGAGCGGCGACTACGGCGGCGGGATTTTAATCGCAGAATCGGATTTTACGCTGACGCTTGCTGGCTGCGACGTGAGCAACAATTCGGCGGCTGATGAGGGGGGCGGAATTTACAATGACGGTTCGAGTCTGATCACGGCGAGTAAAATCACGGGTAATACCGCACGCTCAGGGGGCGGCATCGCGACCGGCTACCTAGAGCTGGTCGGAAGCGACGTGAGCCACAACAAGGCCGTGTATTCTTACGGCTATTATTGCAGCGGCGGTGGAATCGAGGCCGACCAATTCGTCATCGAGAATTCGACGATCAGGGATAATTCGGCGGTGAAAGGGGGAGGGCTGTTCAGTTCCGGCATGGGACGAATTTCAAATAGCGAAATCCAAGGTAATACGGCCAAAGGATCGGGCGGCGGGATTTTTATTTATGGCGATCTTTCGCTCGCCGATACGACGCTCGCCGGCAATGCAACGGGCAGCAACGGTGGGGCCGTCTATTGCCGCCAAGGCTACACGAAAGCTTCCAATTGTACGATAAGCGGGAATAACGCGTGGAATGACGGAGGAGGACTTTATGCCGAGTCCGCATGGACACCAATCATCGTCTCTCTTGCCAATTGCACAATCGTGGAAAACTACGCCACAGTCGCAGGAGGCGGCGTGTTTATTGCCTCGCAGAAGCTTGCAATGCACGATTCGATCGTAGCAAGGAATTTTTCACGAGTCGGCGCGGATTTGACCGGCGTGATTGGAGCATCGTTCGAGTTGCACTACAGCATCGTTGGTAAGAATGCCTCAAATGGCTTGGTGGAGGCTCCGATCGGGGCGCCCGATCTCAACGGTAATTTCATTGGCGGACCGGTGCACGGGCCGATTGACTATCCGTTGCTGAGGGCATTGGCGTACAACGGCGGGCCGGTGTTTTTAGATGGGAGTAAACTCTTGACGATGGCGCCGCTTTCGGACAGCCCGTTGATCAATGCCGGTGATCCGAGCGCGATGGCTGGAGCGAATGGGGTGCCGGCGAACGATCAGCGGGACGGACCTTTCACGCGGGTGTATGGCGGACGCACTGATATGGGGGCGGTCGAATCGCAGCCGACGCCAGCAGCGTACTTTGGCGACTTCAACGGCGACGGAAGCGTCGATGCAGCGGACTACTCCGTGTGGCGCGATCGGATGGGAAGCGCGGTGACGCCGTATGCGAGTGCGGATGGGGATGGGAATGGCGTGGTTGGTGCGGCGGATTATGAGGTGTGGAAGGAGCATTTTGGCGAGACGATTGAGCAGGGAACAGGGGTGGGGAGCGGCGGCGCAGCGGGGAGTGTGGAGCAGGGAGCCGGGAGTGGGCTGGAAGCTGGGAGGGTGGAATCGGGACTGGGGAGCGAAGAATTGCGGATTTCGGATTTGGGATTGCGGATTAATAGCAAGGCGGAGGGCGGAGGGGGGAAGGCGGAGGGATCAGCCAGGGACGTAACGGTTTCAGCGGCGCTAATCCTGGCGGAGCCGGCTGTAGCCGACGGCCGTGAGTCCGCGGGAGCTGACGGTCGCTTGCGACTGGCGAGTCGTTTAGTGGGGCAGGCGACGGCAGCGTCGAGGTTGCAAGAGGATGCGTTGTTGGTGTGGCTGGCCGAGAGTCGAGGCGCTGGGCGCGAGGCGCTAGGCGGGAAATCGTTAACAGGACGGGGCATTCGGCCGACTCATGCCGAAGAGGCGGAGCTTTCGGCCGGCTCATGCCTGGAAGACGGAGGGTGGAAGGCGGAAGGCACCGTCTGTGGTGAATCGGCGGCGGATGTGGTTAGTTCGGTTGACGACGTGTTTGCGGGGTTGGCAGTTGATGTTTGACTTCGTGATCGCGTTGAGCGGCGCGGGTACCGATGCTTCTGGCGGCTGCGCCACACCGATTGGGGCAATCGGTGGTACCCAGAAACGTGGTACCCAGATAGCGCGAGGACGCCAGTGACGATTCGAGAGTAGACGGGGTGGCGTACAAGGCGTCGGAAGCGGCTAGCCGACTCGACTCCGTCCGTCGATCGACGGCGTGCCAAAGCTGGTCTTTTCGCCCGTATTTCTCAAGTATTCGGCTAGCGGAAACATGTTTCAGCCGGCTGAGAAAGGATGAGACGGGCGAGCCGCGGCAATGGACGGCTGGGGGGCGCGATCGCCTTCAAAGCCCACGCCGGGGGCGCGTCATATTGTCAGACAAGCATTTTTTAGTCGCTGAGGGCAAAAATTGCTTGTTTTCCAGAAATTAACTGGCTACGATAGCTTTCCAATTAGGGCAACCAAGTTGCAGACACCCAAAAGTGGAGCGAGTGCGCAAATATGAATGGAGCATCAAAATTCGGCGAAAATCTACGCCGGGCTATTTGCAGAAAAACGGCGCTCATTGTGGTCGTGATTTTCGCCATGCTCGCTTCGTGTCAGGCGGCGCTCGCCAGCATCGCGCTGGGAACGGCGGGTGACTACAGCGAATTCGTGATTGGGAATTCGACACGGTCGAACACCAATGTGAGCGGAGCGGTCGCCGCTGGAGGCACGGCGCAATTTACGAGCTTTGGGATCGGATCGGGCATCTCATCGTCGACCACGAACCTGGTGGTCGGCGGCGCGCTGACGGATCAGAACTCAAACGTCAAGGGCAGCATTGTCACGGGTGGAAATGCCAATTACACGAATCCAAGCGTTACGGGTAATTTTAGCTCCAATGGCAGCCTCACGTTGCAAAATGGGTCGGTAACCGGAAACGTGCGCTATAACACCGCGTTCAGCCAAGGTGGTGCAACGATTGGTGGCACGATAACGGGCGGCGTGGCCACACCGATTGGTGTGAATTTCGCGAACGAGGCTTCATTTCTCACAAACTTGTCGGCTGCCCAGGTAAACGGTGGCGATCCGATCCCAGTGGACAACTTTGGCACTTTGACTTTCACCGCCGTTGGTGCGTCCGCTCATTTCTTTAATGCGACGGGTGCTCAGTTGCAAGCCGCAACTGGCTTTAAGATCGACGCGCCGGCTGGCGCCACCGTGGTGATCAATGCTTCGGGCAGCAATTTTACGGTCGCCAATACTGGTTTCACTTTGACTGGCGGAATAACGGTGGACCATGTGCTGTGGAATATGTATCAAGCAACAACGTTGTCGCTTTCGAGCATCAGCGGCTCGGTGTTGGCCCCGCTGGCTTCGGTGACCGCAAATAACGGAAGTTACAACGGCAATTTCATTGCGGCGGCGCTGAACGGGAACATCGGCTCAAGCACCGTTGACGAATATTTTAATGGGTCGTTGCGACAATCAGTTCCGGAAGCGAGCGCCTGGGCGTTGATGCTGGTTGTGGGAATTGCCGCTGAATTCACACGGCGCTGGCGTCGCGCAGGCATCAACCAGGCAGTCAAAGCCTGACACCTTTTCTCTTTCTCAACTGCCCTGCGGCTTGATGCCCTGGAAGACGATGCCACAGTTAGGGCAGTTGATTCGGTGGCGGGCGGATTCGGTGGCGTGGCCGTCGCGGTTCTCGCCGGGCTCAGGCGAAACCTCGGGACCAATGTCGACGCCGATGACTTCGGCCTTAGCGCCGCAACGATCGCAGTGAACGATCATCTTTCGGCTGGGCATCTTTCGGGCCGAATCAATTTTGGTAGTCATGGCAGCCTCCGTCGCAAATTTGCGCAGCTTGGAACGTGGTTGAGCAACCGCTCGGACCCGGTGGGCGCAACTGGCACTTGGGCGGCCAGACATTCAATGTTGGTGCCGGCCGGCCACGAATCATGTTGGCCGATGATCGATCGTCGGAGTTTGGTCGTTCCGATAGTTTGGGCCAGGTTGTTTGTAGCGCCGAAGCGCCTCGTCAATCTGTTGATCGACCCAATCCCTCACCCATCTGGGATACGCGGGAACGGCGTTGCCGCGCGATTCGGCCGGGTCTTCCGCATTCTTGTCGTTGGCAGACTTCATAGATCGAGGCTCCTTCACTACTTCGCTACGGTAGGACCACGGCATGAGATGTCGGGCCACGCGGAACGCCGAACCGGTGGCTGCCGATGAAATGCTGCAAAGTGAGTGCCGATCAACAATTCTGTGCTACGACAAATTGCGGGGTGAACCGCCGACAATGAAGCGCGGGAAGTTCTTGGCCGCGTGAAGAAAGCGCGGAGGGGGTCGCGAGGCTTAGATGACGCCCAGGGCCGATGGAGAGTCGTTGATGGATGATTGGCCTCCCGGCGTATCGGCAGTCGGACTGCCGAATCACCTGGGGCCAAATAGCTGGGCGGGCCGCAATCTTATTTTTTCTTGGCAGCGGCGTAGCGGTCGCCGACGGCTTTCCAGTCGATGACGTTGTAGAAGGCGGCGATGTAGTCGGGCCGGCGATTCTGGTAGTTCAAGTAGTAAGCGTGTTCCCAGACGTCCATGCCGAGGATCGGCGTGCGGCCGTTCATGTAGGGGTTGTCTTGGTTTGGCGTGCTTTCGACGACGAGCTTGCCCGTGGTATCGACGCTGAGCCAGGCCCAGCCGCTGCCGAAACGGGTGGTGCCGGCCTTGGTGAATTCTTCCTTGAACTTGTCGAAGCCGGCAAGGTCTTTGTCGATGGCGGTCGCGAGATCGCCGGTCGGCTTGCCGCCGCCTTTGGAGCTCATGATCGTCCAGAAGAGCGAATGATTGGCGTGTCCGCCGCCGTTGTTGCGAACGGCCGGGCGGATATTGGCCGGCACGCTCTCAATGTTGCGGCAGAGGTCTTCGATGCTTTGTTCCGCGACGCCCGCGCCTTGCAGCGCGGTATTTACGTTGTTGACATAGGCCGCATGATGCTTGTCGTGGTGGATTTCCATCGTCTTGGCATCGATGTGTGGCTCGAGCGCGTTGGTCGGATACGGCAAATTGGGAAGTGTGTATGGCATGGTGACGTTCCTCGCTAGCGACGGAAAATGTGACGCTTTGGCGCTGGTGTGCGAACATCGTGCCGCGGTGGTAGTGCGGCTATTTCGCCTGGCGGCGCCTGCCGTCAACATACCGCAGGCCGAGCGGGCTGACAATTGGCCGCGGAAGTGCTGCGAAGATAGTGGCGGCGGCGTGGTCGGGGCGCGATCATGCTGGCCGCGCGAGAGTCGCGAAACACGCTCAGGCGCCGGTTTCGATCTCGCGGAGGAGGGCGGCGAGCCGCTGGTGCTGCTGTTCGAGGCTGGCGGAGAGCGCGAGCAAAGGGGTGGCATCGAGCGACAGCTTGGCGCGCTTCGTCGGGGCGCTGACGTTTGGCAAGCTGGCCGAGCTAAGGGCAAGTTTGGTGAAGATTTCGTCGAACGCTTCGGGCGGGGCGGTCGGCGTGCCGCGGCGTGCGAAGTAAGGGCCGGCAGCCGGGCGACTACGAGATTGTTTATCAGGCTTGGCGAGGCCGGTTTGGTCGAGGCTGATATCGATCGGATCGTGGTTCATAGTCAGCGCCATCGAGTCGGGCGGGTCATTCAGCGGCGAGTGCTTCGGCCACTGGATCGGGCCAGTGTCCCTCGTCTTCTTGGGCCATCAAATACGACTTCAGGCTGCCTAGCAGTTGACGTGCCTTGTTAACGGTCGTGTCGCGACGACGGTCGCGTTCTCGTCGCGGACGGATGGCGACTTCAATCCGCGTTTCCAGGTATTTGCCCGCGGCGAGGCCCTGCATGTTGGTGCGTTCGACGTGGCGTTGCGAGAAATTCATCTCGATCACAAACGTGACGGAGCGGTCGGTGCGTCGGCGGTTGTTGCTACTGAGCTGATCGGTGACTTCGAGGATCAGCTGGTTTTCATCGGCCTTGGTGATTTTCGCGTCTTGGTCGGAGACGAAGCCGCGGAGCTTTTGCACCGCGACTTCGAGCGGCACGGCGGTGACGAGCGTGGTCTCGGCCAAGGCGCTCGAGCCCCAGGTTTGGAACGGCCACCAACTCTTTTTTGACGACTTCTCGTCGCTCATACCGCCTCCTAACTGGACGACTTGGTTTCGGCCTTGGTCCTTGGCTTGGAGGAGCGCCCGATCGGCACGGCGCAGCATTGTTTCAGGAGTATCGCCGGGCTGCAGTTCGGTGACGCCGAAGCTGGCCGTGATGATCTTGTTGCCGAGGTAGGTGTGTTCCAACTCAGCGAGGCTGCGGCGGATGTGCTCGGCTTTCTGGGCGGCGGAGGCGTTGCTGCAATCGGCACACAAAACGGCAAACTCTTCGCCGCCGTAGCGGGCGACCAAATCGCCGGAACGGCACATCGACTTCAAGAGGGCGGCAAAAGTGATGATCGCCGCGTCGCCGGCCTGGTGGCCGTGCGTGTCGTTGATCAGCTTGAAGTGGTCGATGTCGGACATGATCAAGCTGCAGGGGAGCTGGGACTCCTGGTGAGCAGCGATAAAGTTGTTGAGCATCCGATCGAATTCGGCCCGGTTGGCGACCTGCGTGAGCGGATCTTTGGCCACCTGGGCGTGGAGCGCTTGGCACTTCTCTTCGAGCGAGGTTTCGGGCGAGGCGTCGTGGAGCAAGACGGTCGCGCCTTGGAGCACACCATCGCTGCGGCGGACAGGGACCATGTGTAGGTCGACGGCCACGTAGTGTCCTTGGCGACCCATGATGTTGACCCGGCCGATCGATTGAATACCGCTCTCCATCGTTCGGGCGACCGGACATTCGTCGTCCGGGATTTGGCCGAGGTGGGAGTTGTGCATGTCGAGCAGGCTGGGCAGGAAGGTGCGGCCGCAGGCGGCGCCACTGCTGACGCCGGTCAGGCGCTCGGCGCCGGTGTTCCAGAGCAGGATTGTCGAATGGACGTCGACGAAGAGGACGCCATCGTGCATGTTGTCGATCAGTTTTTTCTCGAAGAGCGCGCCGATTGATTCGGCTTCGGCCGATTGGGACGGAACGGTTGGTGGGACCGCATCCCAAGGTAGCGGACTCCCCGCGCGATTTAGGCCGTGCAGCCAGCGGCGGGCAAGCCGCTCAGTGAGCAGATTCTGATCTTGCGAGAACAGTTCGCTGAACTTCTGGACGAGCTCTGGATCGAATTGGCTGCCCGCACATTGAAACAGCTCGGCGAGCGCCCGCTCGCGGGAGCGGGCGGGGCGATAAACGTGGTCAGTGGTCATCGAGTCGTAGGCGTCGACTATCGACAACATACGAGCGGGTAAGGGGATGCATGTATCGCTTTGATCTGGCCGTTCGCCGGCGCCGTCGAAACGAGCTCGCGCGCCGCGGACGATTGCCAGGATGTCTTCAGGTACACCGCAGCCGGCGAGGATCTCAACCGTCATGGCCGTGTGCCGGCCCATCAGGTCGATTTCTTCGGGCAACAGTCGGCCGGGCTTGTGCAGGATTTGGTCGGCGACGCCGATCTTGCCTACGTCGTGGAGCAGCGCGGCGACCTCGAGCTGGTCGCGGGTCTCAGCGTCGAGTTCCATCACTGCTGCCCAAGAGCTGCAGCCGAGCGCGACACGCAAGCTGTGAGCGGCGGTCGGCGCGTGCTTGCAGCGGAGGGCGGTGTGTAATCCGCTGGCGATTCCGAGTCGGGCCTGAACTAGCTTGATTTCGTGGCTGTCGGTTCGCGGCGGCGTGGCGGAGCGGCCCCCGGCGGCGGCCGCTTCGTCGAGCGAGTGGAGCAGCGCTCCGACTTCGGCCCGCGGCGACAGCGTGTCCGACGAGGCACCTCCCGGTACGACGATGGGTACGTCGACCGTGGCACCGAGCGAAACGGCGATCGGGCTCGTAATATCAGCCATGGGATATCAAGCGGAATGCATTTACGGAGTTGCCGGAAATCAATTGACGGCCGCAACTTCAGCCCGCAAGCGCATCGCCGGAACGCACTGGTCGAGGGGAACTTACGGGGCAAATCTGACCTAATTCTGAGCAAAGGTACGTCATTTATTCGTGGCGAGCAAAAGGACGGGCACGCGCCGAGGGGCGAGTTTCTCTTGTGCCCGCACAAAATCGGCCGAGCCGGTTTACCCGTGCGGGGGGGGCGGCGGGAGAGCCCGCGTCGCCGATAGCAGCGTCACAGCCGTTACGACCGGCTTCCGCAAAGAGGCACGGCAGTCGCCAGCACCGCAATGCCGAAATGGATTATGCACCCCATGACGAATGTACCGCTGGGTGCTATTTGTCCGCGCTGTCCGCTTATTCCAGCTGCACTATGGCAAACTTTTTGGGCCGGAACGACCGACGCCGACGGGTACTGAACGAGGATGCGCTCGCGGCTTCGACGAGCCACGTGGCCTTGCGCGCCCGCGATGCCGACAAAAATGTGGCTGATAACGCGCCGCGCTACAGCGACGCGGCCGGCGTGGAGCATCATCCGCAGGTTACGGACTTTCTGCCGCGCCGCTATCGCACGATCGCCGCGGCGGCACTAGCGGGTGTCGTGGTCACGGCGTCCGTGGTGGCACTCGACTGGTGTGCGATCCCCTGGGCCATTCGGCTGGGAGTTCCCGAGGCAGTGCCGCTGGCCATTGGCACAGCGGACGGCTTGGCAGCGTGGCTCTCGGCATCGCTCTTGCTCTTGACCGCGGCGACGTGCCTGTTGATCTACTCATTGCGGCGTCATCGCATCGACGATTTTCGCGGTCGATACCGCGTTTGGTTGGCGGCGGCTGTTGCAGGCGTGGTATTGAGCGCGGACTCAATCGCATCCGTTCACGAGCTACTGGCGGTCGTTGCGACGCATCTCACGCAGCACGGAGCGCTTCGCGGCTATGCCGCCTGGTGGCTGGCGGCGGCCGGAGTGCCGCTGGCGTGGATCGGCGCGCGATTGCTGCTCGACGCTCGCGAAAGTGGGCTCGCGGCGGTCGCGCTGGTGGCCGCCTTTGCGTGCTACGCGTTGAGCCTCGTGAGCTACCTGGTGGGTTGGCCGGTGGCCAATCCGGCTAGCGAGGTGCTAGTCACGATGGGAGCGCGGCTGCTCGGAAATTGGATGCTGCTGGTGGGCGTCGCGTCGTATGGACGATTCGTGGTGCTCGACGTGCAAGGGCTGATTGCGAAAGAGCGTCGGCGGCCACGCCGGCAGAAAGTTAAGACCCCGGAGAAGGATAGTATGGTTACGAAGTCTGCCCTCGTCGGACGTTCGAGTGACGTTCAGAAGACGAACGAGGGCGCTGCCGCGACGGACGGAAATTCGATCCGGTCGTTTCGACAGAATCTTAATTCCGCGCGGCCGACGGCCATGGCGCAGGCAAGCGAGACCCGCTGGGTCGACGGCAGCGAACCGCTGCGCGACGACTACGATGACGAGGACGGAAATCGCGGCGACAGCAAGCTCAGCAAGAGTGACCGGAAGCGGCTACGGAAGCTGAAGGCGCAACACCGGGCTGCCTAGGTGCGAGTCGTACGGAGAATGCGGGCGCGCGTTCACGTTTTCCTGTACCGTTCGACGTTTCTGCGCGAGGCGGTATTCACCGTCTAGCGGACGGCGAGCGATTTAGCGATGATTGGGGCGGCACGCGCTCCGCTGCGCGTCGCGGCTAAACTCTGTCCCAGATCAATGATTCGATGACCGTTCGTACGCGTTTTGCACCCAGTCCGACTGGCTATTTGCACATCGGCGGCGTGCGGACTGCGCTCTTCAATTGGCTGTTCGCCAAAGGCCAAGGGGGACAGTTTCTATTGCGGATCGACGATACCGATCAGCAGCGAAACGTCGAGGAGGCGCTCGCGCCGATCTTGCACGGTTTGAAGTGGCTGGGGCTCGATTGGGATGAAGGGCCGGATGGCAAGGGCGGTGACATTGGTCCGTTGGGGCCCTATTATCAGTCGCGGCGGCAGGACAAATATCAGGCGGCGGTCGATAAGCTGCTGGCTGTCGGCGCCGCGTATCGCGATTTCGCCAAACCGGAGGAATTGCAGGTCGAACGGGACGAAGCGCAGAAGGCGGGTCGGCAATTCACCTATAGCCGGCGCTGGCGAGCGGAGACCGCGGCCGATGTCGCGCGGTTTGAAGCGGAAGAGCGGCAGGGCGTGGTGCGGCTGCTATTGCCGCGCGAGGGGACGCTCGTGTTGGACGACTTGGTCCGCGGGCGCGTCGAGTTTTCCTGGGCCAATGAGCAGGATCACGTCGTTCAGCGGGCAGACGGCAGTTGCCTCTATCATTTGGCGACGGTAGTGGACGATCACGAGATGCAGATCTCGCACGTGATCCGGGCGGAAGAGCACTTGTCGAATACGCCACGGCAGATTTTTATTTATCGCGCGCTGGGCTACGAGTTGCCGCAGTTTGCGCATTTGCCGTACGTGGCCGAGCCGGGGAGCAAGACGAAGCTGAGCAAGCGGAAGCTCGACAAGTATCTGAAGAATAAAGATTTCGCGCAGTTGATGGAGCACGGTCAGTCGATCGCGCGGCGGATTGGATTGGCGATTGCGGCCGAGACGTTCAATCCGGTGATCGTCGACTTCTACGAGCAAGTTGGCTATTTGCCAGATGCCATCTTGAATTACTTGCTACTGCTAGGCTGGTCGCTCGACGACAAGACGGAGGAATTCACTCGCGAAGAGATGGTGCAGCATTTCACCTTGGAACGAGTCAACAAGGCGCCCGCCAGTTTTGACCCGGGAAAGTTATTTTCGTTCGAGGGACGCGCGTGGCTGAAGGTGCCGATCAAGCAGCGGGTGGCCAAGGTTGTGCCGTATTTGCAACGGGCCGGTTGGATCACCCAGCCGCCGCCATGCGATACGGGCCCGCACGCGATGAAGATTGTCGAGGCGGCCGGTGATCGGATCAAAGTGGCCGGCGATATCCTCGATTACGAGGAGTTCTTTGTCGCGGACGAGCAGCTGCGATTCGACGAGGCGGCTGTGGAAAAGCGATTGCGGAACGCCGCGGGCGCTTGCGACCTGTTGAAGAATTTTCGGGCCGGGATTGCCGACGTTGAACCGTTCACGGCGGAGCATTTGGAGAAGTGGATGCACGAATGGGCTGCCGGTCAAGGCGTCAAAATCGGCGACATTGTGCACGCGGTGCGCGTGGCCGTCACCGGCAAGGCAGTGGGCTTCGGGCTGTTTGATACGCTGGCCATTCTGGGGCGGGAACGGTGCTTGGCGCGGATCGATCGGGCATTGGCGCTGGCGAAGGGGTAGCACTGGTTGCCCCCAAGCGGTATCGCGCAGGGACAGGAAGCTTTTGTGTTTGCGACGTCCCATTAGAGGCAATGTGTTGTCAGATGCTTCTTGCGGCTGCGCCGCACCGGTTGAGTCAACCGGTGGTACCCCCAGCGACCATTTGCCGAAGAATCTTTTCGTTCCCTGCTGGTAATCCCACCAGCGGCTGGTTAGAGTGTGAACCGGACAGGCCGAGGCGATTTCGCACCAAGCTGCTAATCTCTCACACCGCGCTCGTTGGTTGCCGGCCATGTCTGACGATTCGTCTCAATCCGATTACAACGGCGGCCGGTGGTTGCTCGAGTTGATTCGGCGCCGGCTCAAGCGGGTGGAAATCGAGACGCATCTGATTCGGGCCGATTTGGCACAGTTCGAGGCCGTGCACGAGATCGGCATCGCGGAATCGCTCCGACAGGAACTGGACCGTGATGTGCCAACAGTGGCACTCTTGGAGGCGTCAACCGTAGCTGAATCGGCGGCTGACGCAGCGCCGTCCGAAGCGGTGTCCGTTCATCAAACACCGAATCTGCAAACGCCCGCCGCCGTAACGACTACGGCGCTTAATTTATCCGGAATTCCGGCGCGGATCGGCGCCGACGCGCAGCACGTTCCGCAGAGGCGCGGAATCGCGCGATGGGTTTCACCGGCCTGGCTGCTGAGCGTTGCCGTACACGTGGCGCTGCTGTTGGCGTGTGGGTCGCTGACATACGCGATATTCATTGATGAATCGCCGCCGCGCTCGATCACGCTTGACCTGTCGAACGATGCCGTGGCGGCGATGCATGACGCGGCGGTGACGAAGGTTTCGGACGTGGTCGAGGCGGATTCACCCGAACTAGCGACTGGTGACGGACCGATGAATTTGGCCGACGTGCCGATCGCCGACCCGCTGCCGCTGTCGACCGACGCGGCGCTCGAGCCGGTTCAGGGAATGGGCGAGCTCGACAAATTGCCGACCGATGCCGGCACGCTAGTGGCCGGGCTGGGCGCGGAAGGCAAGCCGGGCCTCGCGACGACCGGTCTCGGCGGTGGCAGTCGGGACGGAGTCGTGGGCGGTCGCGGTCACGGCGGCAAACCGGGGCGGCGGGAGAAGGCGAATAGCATCAACTTCTTCGGCACCGAGGCGGTCGGTGATCGGTTTGTGTTTCTGGTGGACAACTCGGGCAGCATGAAACAAGGCCGGATGGAAACGACGGCGATGGAACTGCTGCGGAGCATCGGCGCGATGACGAAGGACCAGTCGTTTTACATCGTGTTTTACAGCGACGAAGCGTATCCGATGTTTTATCCGCAGAACGAGATGCACTTTGTGGCGGCGACGCCGGAGAACAAGCAGCGGCTGGTGCCCTGGCTCTCGACGCTCGAGCTCTGCAGCGGCGGCAAGTTGGTCGAGGCGATCGAGCTGGCGGCCTCCTTGCATCCGGACACGGTGTTCATTCTGTCGGACGGCGACATTAGTAGCACGCGGACGATGCAGAAGATGACCGAGGTCAACGATTGGCAGTTTGTCATTCATACTCTGGGGATGGGAGTGAAAAAGCCGGCGCACGCGGACAATCTGGCGGCAATTTCGCAGGCGCATCATGGCACGTTTCAGCTCGTGCAAGCTACGGCGGCGGCGGTGCAAATGGCAAAGCAACATCCGATCAAGAGCAACCCGACGGGCGTGGCTTGGGGAATGGGCGGGCCGCAGCGAAAGCCGTAGCGAGGGATCGCCGCTAAACTGACATGTCGACTTGATCTTTGGCTGAGTTATAATTCACATAACGATTCTGATGAGAGCGAAGTCGAACAGTGGGCGATCGTGCTATCCGGCATCTCAATTCTGTCGAACCGAGGGACATGACCATGCCCTACCAACTTCCGGCCGATCTATGTGAACGAGTCCAAGCCTGCGTTGCCGGCGGCCACTATCGGACCGAGGACGAAGTCCTGCGCGAGGCCCTAGATGCATTGGAGGAGCGCGAGCAAGAGAAGCTGCGGCGGTGGCACGAGGGCAATGCATCGCTATGGAGCAGAGTCGGCAGGGACTCTCGAAGCCGCTGGACCTGGATGCGATGCTCGAGCGAATTGAGAAAAGAATCGCGGCTCACGGGCAAACCGAGTGATGCGACGCGCGGTTTGGTCACCTCTGGCGGATTCAGAGTTAGAAGAGGTCCTGTTTCACATTCGCGTCCGCGATGGTCGGCCGGAAACCGCTCGGCGAATCGGTAGCGAAATCCGAGACATGGCCGATCAAATCGACGTGAAGGAATTCGGTGGCCACATCCACCCGGATTCGCCGGCGGGCTGGTTTTACTTTCGGCACAAGCGGTGGCTCGTCTTCTATCAGCCGCACGTGGAGGGATCGAAGTCATGCGCGTTGTCGACGGCAGCCGTGATCTGCCGTCGGTGTTGCCGTAGAACGCGTAGGCACGAGACGCGGGACGTTGCTATTCGCTCTTATTTGCGCCGGCGCTTGCCGGCCCCTTGGCACCAGCTTCGATCTTGGGCTTTTGGTCCGCGGGAGCGGGCGCCTCGGTGGGCTTTTCCGGTTTGCCGCCGGGCCAGGGAGTGCCGAGGGCTTCAGTGAGGGCCTTCTGCAACGCCTTGGGACTGACGTGACTGGCCACTTTGTGAACCTCGACCGTAGTTTTCGGCCGGGCTTCTTCGTCGAGCTGCTCGACCATCCGGATGACGCTGTCGAAGAGCTCTTCCTGCACGGAGACGATGAGCATATTGGAGACTTCATCCACGCCGACCGAGAGCGCCCCCTCGAAGCCGATCTTCACGGGTGAAGGCCGCTTGCTGCTGCCGTCCGATTTGGGCTGGCCATATTCGATCACTGTGACGCGCTCTTGCTGAGCGCTTTGTTGCCGCTTATCGCCCTTGTCGAACTCGCGGTCGCGGCTGCTCAAGAGGTCTCGATAAACATCTTTGAGAGCGGTGGCGATCGTGGATGCTTTTGAATAGCGGATTTTGATCGCGGCGGTGCGGCGGGTTTTCACGGAGTCGGCGGGGGCAGGGCGGTCGTACTCGGCAATGAGCTGCTCGATTTCATGGAGTTGGCTGGCCGAAGCGTTGGCAACAAGGATGGTGTTGCTTGGCGTGTCGTAGATGATCTGCAGCTTGCGGCGTTTTGAGAGGCCCAGTCCTGCCTTGTCGTCCTTCTTGGGAGCTGGATCGAACAAGAAGATAAACGGGCTGCCCGAACTGTCTTTGTTTTCCAGCTCTTCCTTATAGAAATCCGTGAGGTTCCAGTACATATTGAGCGCCGTGGTGTATTCTAGATGAAAGACCTTGAAGCGGCGGGCGGGCGGCGCGAGGTGAGTGATCAGGTCTTCAAGGCGGTCGAGGGCCTCGGTATCTTGCGAGCTGAGCATCAGTCGGCCGTCGGGCGTGACCGTGATCGTGACGGGCGGACCGGTGGGCTGGGTTGGCGGATCGTCCGCGGAAGCGGATGCCGCGTCCTTTTCGCCCGCGACTTGTTCGACCGGCGGGACGTTGAGCTGAGCGTATTGGGCGAGGACCTTGGAGAGGGCCTCTGTCGAAGTCGCGCGATCGGCGTCGGCGTCCGATGAGTCACTACCTTTTGGCTTGGGCTTTGTGGAGGGGGAAGCCGGTTTCGCGGGAGGCGCTTTAATGATCAGTTCATTTTTTTCCGTCGCCGGCCAGGCGCTGCGAACCTGATCGAGGAGCCGCTGCGTGGCGGCGGCATCGGGCGGCTCGATGAAACGGACAGGACTTGGATCGCCCGCGCCGCCGGGCAGCTCACCAAGCTTCGTCAGCAGGCGGCGAACTTCGGCGAGCTCCGCGTCGCTGGCCCAGAGAAGGAGCCGGTTGTTTTCGGTGTCGGCTTCAACGCGAAAGCCCTTATTGGGCCGATCGTCTTGTTGCTGCGGCTGAAAGCGACGGTTAAAGAACGAGAACGGATTGTCGTCCGGTTTTTCTTCATCTTGGCCGACCATCAAATTGTGGATCGTCACGGCGACCGCGTCCGCGGGGAGTCGACGGAGCCAGATGACTTCGAATTGGCGCCCACTGCCGTCGAGCTGATCGATCAGGTTAGTAATTTTGGCATGGTCGGCGGCGGTGGCTTGAACGAAGAGAGTTTTGCTCTTGGCGTCGCCGCGCAATTCGGTCCAGGGGTCGAGGCCGCCGATGTCTTGCAGCGTGACGACGAGCCGCTCGGGGTCGAGGCTGATGAGCTGATACTTTTTGAAGATGCGGCCACGGGCGTCGGCGGTCGACGATTCAGCGGCAGAGCCAGTGTCCGTGGTAGCGGGCGCTGAAGCAGTTTCAGCGGAACTGCCAGAGGGCACGTCCAATGATTTGACCGCCTGCTCGATGATTTTCATGTAGTCGGGCGGCGCGTTGGCAAGCACGCTGTTGCGCTGCCGGTTGTAGGCGAGAAAGACGGGCGGCCCTTCTTGCTTGAACATCGACGTGACGTCTTTGCCTTGTTGTTGCATCTGCATCATGATCTGCATTTTTTGCTGCTGCAGCTGGAGCTCCATCTGCGTCGGCCGCGACTTCGGATCGAGGCCGACGATCACATAGAGCGTGTCGATGACTTGTTCGGCGCGGGCGTATTTGAGGATGAACTCGCGGGGGACGATGCGGCCATCTTGCACGGCCCGCTCTTCGTTCAAGAGCGCGCTCACGAGGCGGAGATTGGCGACTGCGTCCATCACCAGCACTCGCTTCGAGGTAACTAGCGGGAAAACTTTGGCGGTCGGGCTGAGGACTTGCTTGATGTCGGGCGCGGCCTTGTCGGGGGCCATGCCGGCCGGAAGCTCGAATGAGACTTTCACGAAGTCGTACGGTTTGGCATCGTAGAGCTGATCTTCGGTGAGGCGCGGCACCAGGCTGGGGTCGAGCTTGTCGATTTTGAAGACGCTGAGCACTTCGCCGCCGGTCAGCATCGTGTAGCCGCGGGCGTGGAGATGACGATTGAGGAGGTCGCGGATTTCTTCCGGCGAATACGCGCGATCCGTTGATAGATTAAGATAGTCAGAGGGAAGCTCCTGCCAATCGAGACTGGTTTTCGAGAGCGTGGCAAACCACTGCAAGACATCGGGCCAGGGCTGGCCGACGAAGCTGAACGGCGGCACGCGGCCATGGTCGTCGAGCTTGACGTCGAATTCGCGCGGGTCGGGGACGCGGGGCGGCTTCTCCGGCCGCTTGACGCTGGCGTCCTCGTCCTTCTTGTCCTTGTCTTTATCTTTTTCGTCGCCTTCCTTTTTCTTGTCGGCGTCGTCCTTTTTCTCTTCAGGCTTGGCATCCGGCGTCGGCTGCGGACCAGGCATCGGCCGGCCGCGGCGGGCTTCCATCATCGCCTTCGCCTGCTCGGGCGACATCGGCTGGCCGTTGATCATGGCCGGTTCTTCGGCGGCAGCGCGCGGCAGCGAAATGCATAAGAGCATAGACGCGACCAGAGCGCAAGCGAAGATGCACAGGCGATAAGCACCGCGGCCCAGCATGGCGACTAGACTCCGCAAATCCCGCAAATAGAAGTGATGCTTCCCGATGGCAAGCGTCATCCATTATAGACGTATGTCGCGCGAAGCTCAAATTGCGGGAATAATCAGCCGGCGGCCTTGCGGGCCGGGGCCGGCGAAGCCGCGCCAACTTCATCGCGGGCCGTATGTAGCAGCAGCAAAATGGGCGTTGTGCTCATCGTGGTGACCAGGGCCATCAGCACCATCATGGCGAAGAGTTCGGGGGAAATGACGCCCAATTCTAGGCCGATGTTCAGCACGATCAGCTCCATCAGGCCGCGGGTGTTCATGAGGACGCCAAGCGCGGCAGAGGTTCGCCAATCGAGACCGGTGAGCTTGGCTGCGACGTAGGTACCGCCGAATTTGCCGGCCGTGGCGGCCAGGATGATCGCGCCGCAGATCAGCCACTCGGTGGTGCCGGAAACGAGGCCGATTTGCGTCCGCATGCCTGTATAGGCGAAGAAGGCGGGCAGCAAAAGGATTTTGACGATGTCTTGAAGCTTATGAGTGAACTCGTGAGCAACGGGGCTGTCGTGCGGGATGACGGCCCCGAGCAGGAACGCGCCGAAGATGGCGTGGATGCCAATGAACTCGGCAGCGCAAGCTGAAAGCAACACGGCGACGAACAGCCGCGTGGTGACGCGGGTGGCCCGGCGCGGGCCGGCTTCGGTGCCAACAAGCCGGATGGCGATCGGCCGCACGACGACAAACATCACGATGATGAAGCCAAAAGCCAGCAGGATCGTGCGAAAAGCCGTATGGACGTCTGATCGGGCGACGCCGATCACGAAGGCCAGCAGGCACCAGGCGGTGACGTCGTCGGTCGCGGCGCAGCTCAAGGCGATGACGCCGAGGCTGGTTTTGTCCATGCGGCGATCGGTGAGAATTCGGGCCAGAATGGGAAACGCGGTGATCGACATCGCGACGCCCATGAAGAGGGCGAAGCTTGTAAAAGGCACGCCATCGGGGGCGAGAGTCGGGAAGAGCCAAAGGGCAAGCGCGGCGCCGAGCAAGAACGGGGCGAGGATGCTGGCGTGGGAGATCGCGACGGTTGCATGGGCTTGGGAGCGCAATAGGCCCGCGTTGAGCTCGATTCCGATCAGAAACATGTACAAGACGATGCCGATCTGCGAGATGACCCCGAGATAGGGCATGATCTCCGGCGGAATAACGTAGTTCATCGTCACTGGTGAGATGTGACCCAAGAGCGACGGGCCGAGCATGATGCCGGCGACCATCTCACCGATCACGCGCGGTTGGCCGATATAGGTGAAGAGCTTGCCCAGGCCGCGGCCGAGGATGATGATCGTTGCGAGCGCGAACAGCACGTGGCGGAGAATATCGCTCGCTGTGAATCCGGTGGCGCTCGCGGCTGCTGGATGATCGGCCACGACGGCCGGTTTCAGCGATTCGCCGTAGCTGCGAATAAGCAGGAAGAGCCCGACGGCGACGACGAGCATGGCGGTATAGCCGACGATGAGCCGCAGCGGGCTTTCCTTGGCATCAACGTCGATTGTGGAATCCGAGGCGCTGTTCATCGTTCGATCGAGAGGACTGTATCCAAGCGGCGGCGACTGCCAACGGGCGGAATTAGAGCCGATGGATTCGACGTCGGTCAATTGCAGTCTGCGCCGACGCGACCACGCCCATTGTTGGGCGCTCTGGGTGTGCTACCCAAGTTCCAATCAGCGCCGCCTCGTCATTTCATTTCAGGCAAAACGGCTTCGACGAATTGGCCGGTCGTAGCCCGGCCGCCGAGGTCGCCGGTGAGACACTTGCCGGCGGCGAAGACGCGCTGGACGGCCCCTTCGATGCGGTCGGCCGCTTGCTCCTCTTCGAGATAGCGGAGCATGAGGACGGCGCTCAAGATCACGGCGGTCGGATTGGCGAGACCTTTGCCGGCGATGTCCGGCGCGGAGCCGTGCACCGCTTCGAAGACGGCCGCGTTGTAGCCGATGTTTCCGCTAGGCGTGAGGCCGAGGCCACCGACCAGGCCGCTCGCCAGGTCGGAAATGATGTCGCCGAAGAGGTTTTCCATCACCATGACGTCGAACGCAAGCGGATTCATCACGAGTTTCATGCAGGCGGCGTCGACAATGCAATCGTCAAATTTAATATCGGGAAACGCGAGTGCGACGCGCTGGCAGGTGCGCAGAAAGAGGCCGTCGCTGAGCTTGAGGATGTTCGCTTTGTGGACGCAGGTGACGCGCTTGCGACCTTGGCGGCGCGCCGTGTCGAAGGCAAACCGGGCGATCCGCTCCGAGGCGGGCTCGGTGATCACGCGGAGACTCTCGACAACGCCGGGCACGACTTCGTGCTCCAGGCCGCTATAGAGGCCTTCGGTGTTTTCGCGGACGACGATTAGGTCGACGTTTTCATAGCGCGACGGCACGCCGGGAAGCGAGCGGGCGGGGCGATAGTTGGCGTAGAGCTTGAGTTTTTGTCGGAGCTCGACGTTGACGCTGCGAAAGCCGGTGCCGCTGGGCGTGGCGGTCGGGCCTTTGAGTGTGGCGTCGGTATTGCGAATGATGTCGAGCGTAGAGGCGGGCAGCGGCGCGCCCTCGGTGTCGAGAGCGACTTGGCCGGCGGCGACGACTTGCCAGCGGATGTCGAGGCCGGCCGCGTCAACGACGCGCTGGGCGGCGGCGGTGACTTCCGGGCCGATGCCGTCACCGGGGATCAAGGCGATGCGGTAGGACATAGCGAGATGGATTGGGAGAGAGGCGTCGCCTGCAGGAAGCCGTACTTGCCGAGCCTAACGCTAGGGCGGCGTTTTGCCAAGATGCCGCCTGTTGCCAACAACTGTCAAAACGTAGATTCTGTCTTCGCTAAGGTTGTGAGCCGGTCGACATTGTGGACGAGAACTCAGTCCAGCCGCCAGCTTCGGCGACTGAATTGACGAGGTGGCCGATGCCGTCGCGGACTTCTTTCACAACGCGGGCGTCGACGGAGTCGCGGGTAGGGAGACTCGCGCCGGCATTCTTGAGCACGCTTTCGTAGGCGGTCTCGGGCGACTCGGTGGTGACCGGCGGGGCGGGGAATGGTTCTTTGGCGGCGATCGTGTTGCGCTCGTAGTAGTAGCCAATGCCGCGCCAGTTATCTTCGTTGACGCCGGGGGCGGCTCCGGCCCCTTCCAATATGTTTTTTGCAACGTAGAGCGAGCCGGGCATCACAACCGCTTTGCCGTCGTGGAACAAAAGGTAGGGCTTCTGATAAGTTGACGGCCCGGCCTTGTAATAGTTGCCGACGAAATTGACGCGATCGAATTCGCCGTAACAGGCTTTTTGCCCCCAATCGTAGACCACGTTGTTGCGGAAATCGGCGTCGACCAGGCCCTGGAAGCGGACATTGCGGCTGACGTTGTGGGCGATGAGATTATGGTGCCAGGTGACTCGGTTGCCGCCGGCCAGCGAGCAGAAGCCATGGCCCGCATAATTTAGGCCTTCGCTGAGGATGCACCACTGAATGGTAATCAGGTCGCTGAGCTTGGTGACCGAGAGAACCTTGGTGGTGGACCAGCTGAGGGAAAGATGGTCGGCGATGCCGTTTTTCGAGCCGTCGATGAAGTAGAGGGCGTGTTCGCCGGCTCCGCCTTCGGCGGCGCGGATGTCTTTAACGTCGACGGCATCATCGCCGACGCGAACGCGGAAATAGCGGAGCACGACGTCATGCGTGCGGACTTCGATGCCGTGGTTGCGGAGCATGATGCCGGGGCCGGGGGCAGTTTGGCCGTCGATCGTGATGAACGGCTCAGTGATGCCGAGAGTCGACTTGAGCGGGATGACTCCGCCCGTCCGAAAGGTGATGGTGCGCGGGCCGGTGGTTTCGATGGCCGCGCGAAGGCTGCCCGGGCCGGAGTCGTTGAGATTGTCGACGTAGAGGGCCTGGCCGCCGCGGCCGCCGGGTGTGTAGGCGCCATAACCTTCGGCGCCGGTGAACGCGGGTTCGCCGGGTGTGATGGACAGCGGATAGAGCGGATGGTCGCGCCAAAGAGGCGCGGGTGGTTCGGGAATTGGGCGCGTGTGCGTAGTCGGGGCATCGGCAACGTATTCGCTGGTGTTTTTCAGGACGAGGTCGTGGCCACTTTCGCCACCCTGATAGGTTAGCCGCCAGCGGTAGGTGTGGCCGGCAAATTGGGCGGCGACTTCGCTGCCTTCGGGAAGATCATCAAAAGTGCCAACGATGGGGACATGGCCAGCGACGAGCGTGACATCATCGCGGGGCGGGACGGCGCCGAGCGTAATTTCGAGTCGGCAATGGCAGTTCTTGTCTTTCACAATTCGCAGGCCGTCGCGATGGGATTGGATCGTGATCGGCGTGACGCCATGGTCGTCGAGCGTGAACGCAAGGGTGGTATTGCCGGGACGGCCCTCTTGATCGGCGAAAGCTTGGATATAGACGTAGTCGAGGAAGTGGATCGCGGATGGCTTCGAGCTTTCGATGTGGATGCGAGACTCGGCAGCCCAGCCGTTGCCGACGAGCAACGTGCGTCCGACAAAACTGCCGCCTTCGATCGTGAGAGTTCCCTTCGTGGCTCTGCCAGGGACGCTGTTGGCAGCCCCGACGTAGATATCCATTGAACTGTGGAGGGCTCCACTTTTCATGAACAGCTCGCCCGCGCCGCCACTGTCTTCGCCAAGTCGCAAGGAGTCCTGCATGAGGATCAGTTGGCCGCCGTCGATTTCGACCCGTGAATGGTCGCCGGCATGAAGACCGACTTCGAGATCGCCGGCGAGGTACGTGCCGACAGGTACGAGGACCGTGCTGTCGCCGTGGATCTCGGTGCGCTCGAACGGGTTGGGAAGGCCGTCGGACCAGCGCGCGGCGTCAGTCCACTCGCCTCTGCCGGATTTCCATTCTGTGAAATCTTGGTTAGCCGCGCTTGTTGATAAGGCGATGACTTGCCCCACGACAAACGACGCGGCAAGGAGGCTGCGAACGCAAAGTCCAAGTGGTCCGCTCATGTTAGCTCCGCGCGGAGAAACTGAATTCGGACAAATTGTAACGACGGACGCGACAAATCGTCCATTAGCTGTTCGCGGAAGAGCGCGTTGGCTTGGATTGGCCGAGGGTGATCGAGCGCAAAAAAAGAGGCCCGGCTCCCGCCACGCGGGAACCGGGCACTCGTTGTTGCTTTGAGAACAGGCCTCGCTGGCCCAGCTGTGACCAATTCGGCACTCTACTCAGAAGCAGGTGGTGGCCGCCTGAGGCGACCCGCCGGCCTAGCTCAGGTTAAAACCACCTCGCTGGCTATAGAACTAAAATCGATCAAAGACCACCTCCTTCCTAACTAAAGACATGGCAACTCAGCCTAGAATGCCAATAGACAGGCTGCAATTACCCTCTAGTCCGTCGCGCCGCGTGAGCACGACACGTCGACTGCATTATAATCGGACCGTCCGGGCAAGCTACACAAGAATTACCAGGAAATTGTCCGACCCGAGGAAGGATGCCGCGGCGGGCGGCGAGGTTCGGGGGAAAAAGGGGGGAGGTGGAGGGCGGAAGGGGGAAGGACACTTCGGAATAAGGGTTTTTCGGACGTCGACGCTTCGCATCAGGGATTGTGTTTGTTCGATCAGATTTTGCGAACCTGGCGGGAGCCGCCCACACTTCTAGCCTAGTACAATTCGGCAATTGACGTTTTGCCTGAACCCGGACCTCTAAATCCTCTCGCAGTGAACCGCAAACAGCTGCAAAAACTGGGTGTGCCGCCGGATTGCACGAAGGCGGCGATTGTCGCCCTGGGACGGGCTGCGGACCAGGGTACCGGCATGGGACTCAAGGGGCAGCGGGCACGGCAGCTCGTGGCGAAGGTTGTTGGCGAACCGCGGGCGTTTTCGGCCGACCCGATTTGGGGTGAGCTGGCTAGGGAGCTTTTGGCCGAGCGGACGCCGGTTGCCCATGAACCCATTAGCTACCAGACCTGGGGAACCGACATCGACGAAGGGGCCCACGCCCAGATGCGAACGGCCTGCCAAGTGCCGGGGGCGGTGGCGGCGGCACTGATGCCGGACGCGCACATTGGTTATGGCCTGCCGATCGGCGGCGTGCTCGCTTGCGACAATGCGGTGATTCCCTACGCGGTCGGCGTTGACATTGCCTGCCGGATGAAGCTGTCGGTGCTCGACATTCCTGTAGCGGCAATTGAGAGCCAGCGGAATCGATTTGAGGAAGCGATCAACGGCGGGACGCGATTCGGCGTGGGCGTCGAGCATCATCCGCGGCAGTCGCACGCCGTGATGGACGAGGATTGGAGCGTCACACGGATCACGCGCGAGAAGAAGGACACGGCCTGGAAGCAACTGGGAACGAGTGGGTCCGGGAACCACTTTGTCGAATTTGGCGTGCTTACGCTGGGGCAGGATGAGAAACAATTGGGGTTGGCGGCTGGCCAATATGTGGCGCTGCTGAGTCACAGCGGGAGTCGCGGAGTGGGCGCGGCAGTTTGCGACACGTTCAGCCGAATGGCTCAGGCGCAGTTGCCGAGGCGCTATCACGACCTTGGCCGGCTGGCGTGGTTGAGTTTAGAAAGCGAGGCGGGTCAAGAGTATTGGGCCGCGATGAACTTGATGGGCGAATATGCCGCGGCCAATCATGCGGTGATCCACAAGCTGGTGACGAAGCAATTGGGCGCGGCGATCATTGCCGGCGTGGAAAATCATCACAACTTCGCCTGGAAGGAGCGGCATCGTGGCCGCGACTTGATCGTGCATCGCAAAGGGGCGACGCCGGCGGGTGAAGGCGTGCTGGGCGTGATTCCCGGCACGATGGCCGATCCGGCATTTGTGGTGCGCGGGCGTGGCAATTCGCTCAGCCTCAACTCGGCTGCGCATGGAGCAGGGCGACGGATGTCGCGGAAGAAGGCATTCGATATGTTTCGGATTCAGACGGTGCGGAAGGAGCTGGAGAGTCGCGGAGTGCACGTACTGGCGGCCGGTTCGGACGAAGTGCCCGGCGTCTACAAGGACATTCGCGCGGTGATGGCGGCGCAGGAAGACTTGGTCGAGGTCGTCGCGCAGTTTGATCCCAAGATCGTACGAATGTGTGGCGATGGCAGCCAAGCGGAGGACTAGATAAGATTGATCCTAAGGTCGGTCGATTTGCTGCCTGCTTTGTTCACGGAGAGGGTTCTCATCATGTCGAAAGCCGCCTTTGGTCAAATGTTTGTGGCCAGTTTCGCGATACTGATTTCGACTTCAACAACTAAAGGCGAGGAGCCTGCGGAAACGGCGCCATCGCCAATCAGTGCGGCGGAACAGCACCATGACGCCCGACCCGCGGACTCAATTTCTCTAGACATTTGGATCATCTCGGTGCGCGCTCCGGAGAAAGGAACGAATAACGAATCAGCAACGCGACTGAGCAATCTACACACGGCTCTCGGCCACCGCGAAGACGTGGCGTCGCTCATTGCTGAATTGGACAGTGATAAGTCCCTCGTCAAGTTCGACGTGTTCCGCGTTGTTACCGTAGCGGACCACGCAGCCGGTATAACGCTAGGATGGCGCAAACCGCGAATTACCAGCACGGCGATTACACAGCTGGGAACCACAAACGGAATTGTTATCGAACCGCTTGGCACCATGCTTAATCTGACGCCTCACGTCGATTCCGATGGATCGTTGCGGACTGAAATAAAGCTTGAAACGAGTATGCTGCTACAGTCAAACGACGTCCCCATTTCGGTGCCCAGCAAAGGCGACAGCATTTTTGCCCTTACGATGTCAAACTTCAAAATAGACACCGACGTCAGAATGCTAAGCGGCGAGGCCAAGCTCGTTGCTGCCACGCCGGGCAATGACGCCTCTGAAACGGCACTTCAATTGGTCATTCTGGCGGCGTCGCTGGATCGACCAGCCGAGGCGGGTCGCAGCAAGTAGCGGCCGAGCCCAATTTAAATGAGATACGTCCAGCCCGCCATTTGGTCGAGGGTTTCGGCGTTGCGGGGGCAAGTTTCGCAGACGTCGTCGCCGAGGACTTGGTAGGCAAACTGGATGGCCTCCAGCGTGCTCGACCAGAACTTGCCAGTTTCCTCGAAGACGAAGACGCGATCTTTGCCGAGACGTCGCGCCAGGCCGCTGGATTCAAAGACCTTCATCAAGTCGGGGCGGACACCGCAGAACAGGACCGTGACGCCGTCGTTGTGCATCTGGTCGATGAAGCGGTCGAGGATGCCCATGCAGACCGCATCGGGATTGCGGATCCGCTTCAGGCGAAGCACGATTACCCGGGCGCCGTCGCGGACCGTTTGCCCAATTAATTCGAAATGCTCTTCGAGCTCGGGTGAGGCCCCAAAGAAAAACTCGCCCTCCAGACTATAAACTCGGATGCGACTGCAGGGGACGTCGGCCGGACCGCGTTCGCGGACGACGCGTTCGGGCGTCATGACGAGCTCGGTGAGCCGTACGCGAGCTGCCTGCGGGACGTAGAGGACGAACGAAAGAAAGACGCCGATCAAGACGCAGAATTCCACCGAGACGGCAACTGCGGAGAGGGCCGTCAGGATCACGATCCAGCGATCAAAACGCGTAGTGCGGAGGTAATACGCGAGCTGCGGCCAGTCGACCAGTCGATATGAGGCCAGCATGAGGATGCCGGCCAGCGCGGCGCGAGGAATGTAGTGCGCGTAGGGCGCGAAAAGCAGGACCGTTAACGCCACAGCGACGGCGGAGATCACACCGGACCATTGAGTGCGTCCGCCCGCTTGTTGATTGATCGTCGAGCGGGTCAGCGATCCGGATCCGGGAAAACAATGAAACATGCTGCCGACCAAATTGGCGACGCCCTCGCTCATGCACTGCTGATTAATGTCGAGTTTCTGACGGGTCTGAGCGGCGATGGCTTTGGCCATGGAAATTGCTTCCAGCAAGCCGAGTAGGGCAATCGCCAGACTATTACTGGCCAGCGTGTGCACGTGATTCCAGTCGATTTGTGGCCAATCGAAGGAAGGCAGCTTCGGCGGGATGTCGCCGACAATTTTCAAGCCTTGATTGTCAAGTTGCCATGTGCCGACAATCGCGGTTGCCGCGATCACGGCCAACAGCAGATCGGGCAGACGGATGTGGAACCGCCAATTGACCCAGCGGAGCGCAAGCGCGATGGCGACCGTCGCCAGCCCAATCCCGACCGCGTAGTAATTGGTCTGGTCGATGTGAGACATCGTGAGCCAGAACCGTTTGAGAAAATGGTCTTCACCGGTTCCGGCCGCAGTCAGGCCGAGCAGATTCTTGAGTTGATCCATAACCAGCAAAACGGAGGCGCCGAGCGTAAAGCCGATGATCACGGCGTGGGAGACGTAGCGCGTCAGATCGCCAAGGCGCAGCAGCGAAATGGCCGTTTGCACTACGCCAACCATGAGTGCCAGGAGGATCACGGCTGGAACCCGCTCGGCATCGGAAAAGCCGACGAGCGCGCTCAAGACGGCGATCGAAATGGCATTGGTCGGGCCGTTGATCAACTGCTTGGATGAATCCAGGAGCGCGCCGACGGCCGTCATCACGATGGCTGTGTAGAGCCCGTATTGCGGTGGGATGTTGGCGATCTGGGCGTAGGCCATCGCCTGTGGCACGGCAACGGCGGCAACCGTCAGGCCGGCCATCGTGTCACTGGTGAGGTCGCTGAGGGAATAGCGGCGGAGCGACTCGAGCGCAGGAACGTTGCGAAAGAGGATCTCTCGCCAGAGCGGCGGGGCGGTCGAATCGGCACCGAGATCTTGCAAAGCTTGGTTCATCGGCGCGTACGATCCGGTTGGACTGGCGGTCGGCGTCGAGCGGCAGAGGAGCCGCGTGGCGGCTCGTTGAGTATAGTCAATCGACGAGTCCGCCCCACCGACCCGCCAATTCTAAAAGGCAGACATGGTTGCCGCAACGTGGAAGCTGAATCGCACGAAGGCAGCAAAGCCGCGACTCCGATTGGCGCAACTAACCGTGAAAAGCCGTCAATTCAGCACATTGGCTGCGGCGAATACGGCTGACACGTCGACGGTAAAACCATGAAGCAGTGTGGATACGGCCGACTGGGTGACCTCGAACTCACCGTCGACTCGGTATTGGCCACCATGCAATGAAAGTATGGTGATCCGCTGGATTTGTGGGTCGACGATCCAATATTCATTGATGCCGAGGGCCGCATAATCGGCCCGCTTCTGATTGTAGTCGCGGTCGCGCGCTTCGGCGCCTGGGCTGACGACTTCCATTACGAGATCGGCGATTGCCAAAAACGTGTCGTTACTCTTGGGTTGGTGTTGCCGTGCGACGAACAGGATATCGGGTTCGCGCATCGTCTTTCCGCGGATTTTGATTGGAAGTGGAGCAAAGAAGACGACGCCGAGTTTGCCCGCTGACACGAATTGAGTGAGCAGATGGTGCAAGAATGCTGCGATAAGTTGATGCGTCGTCGTTGGCATTGGCAATACCTCCAACGAACCATCGACTAATTCGACCAGGTGATTCGTGTCAAGCGCCAAGAAGTCTCCCTCGCTCCAATCTCCTTGACTTGGAAAAAGCAGCGCGACATCCCATGCCGGCTCTGGCTCAGAAGTGAATGTCGGATGTTGGGGAATACCGGCCATGACTTTGTCCTCCGCAACGGACATTATAAGCAACACATGCGGTGCTTGCCACGTCGGCCCAAGGAAGACCCGGCCCGGAGGATATCGCTTGATTTTCAGTTATGATCGGCCCGAGGCCGGTCGCCGTTGAGATGACGGCGGAGATAGGCGGCGCGCTCAATATTGCGGTCGGAAGTGTCAAGCTCGACGCCAGCCAGCTTTTGCAGATGGGCCGGCTGCGTGTGGATGAAGAGTTGATTGACGGTTGGAATCTCGAGGTCGTTGATCAGTCCCAGGTTCACACCCATTCGCACGCTGGAAAGCAGATGCATGGTCTCTTCCGAACTGATCGTCTGAGCGGTGCGAAGTATGCCGTAGGCGCGGCTCACCCGGTCGTGGAGCGTTTCCTGACTTTCGCGGATGAGAAAGTCGCGAGCCTGACGCTCGTAGTCGATCAGCACCGGCACGACGTCGGCCACTTTTTTAATTAGTTCATCCTCGCTGAGGCCCAAGGTGACCTGGTTGCTGATTTGATAGAAGTCACCGGTGGCCTGCGACCCTTCGCCGTAGAGGCCGCGGACGGCAAGGCTGATTTTCTGCAGGCTGCGGAAAACTTTGTCGATCTGCCGCGTGATCACGAGCGCCGGCAGATGCAACATCACGCTAACCCGGATGCCCGTGCCGACGTTAGTGGGACAAGCGGTGAGATAGCCAAAGCGATCGTTGTAAGCGTAGGTAACGCGGGCTTCGATCAAGTCGTCCAGCTCGTTGATCTGTTCCCAGGCGGCCGTAAGGTCGAGGCCGCTCTTCATCACTTGGAGCCGCAAGTGGTCCTCTTCGTTGATCATCACGCTGACCTGCTCGCGCGGATCGATGACGACGCCGCGTGCGCCATCGGCCTCGGCGTGCTCACGGCTGATGAGCTGCCGCTCGACCAAGAATTTTCGGTCGACTTCTTCGAGCGCGCGAACGTCGACATAGATCAACTGGCCGGCGAACCGGCCCGCGACGTGCAGCTTTTCGACGCGCTCGCGGAGAATGCGGCCGATTTCGTCGCGATCGGAGTCAGTCGCGCGGGCGATGAAGGGAAAGTCGGCCAGGTTGCGGGCCAGGCGGATGCGGCTGCTGATGACAATGTCCGACTGAGGGCCGGACCCCCGCAGCCACTCACCGTTCGATTTGGCCAGTTCTTGGAGATCCATGTTGATCGGAATGAGCCGGCCAAATCAATTTGCCATCCGGCGGTACCTGCTCCTTGATGATTCTAGGTCTTTATTTCTCTGGCGCTTTCGATGGTGCGGATTTCGTCACGGAGGCTGGAGGCCCGCTCGTAATCCTCGGCCGTGACCGCTTCTTTCATTTGTCGCCGCAACCGGATCAATTGCGTTTGCTGCTCGGCGTTGCTGGCACAGCGCTTGGGCACCTTGCCGACGTGACGCGTCTCGCCATGGATGTTCAAGAGCAGCGGTTCGAGCTCGTTGGCGAAGCAGACGTAATCGTGCGGGCAGCCGAGCCGACCTTGCTTGCGAAATTCGAGGAACGTGATGCCGCAGACAGGGCAGGTGCATTCGTCGAGCCGGGCAAGCTCTTCGGCGGTTTCGCCAACGGCCAAGTGCTGAGCCAGCAAACCGGCCATCGCGGGAAGCGACTCGGAGGCCTCATCGACTGCCGGCGCTAAAAACTTATGCGCGCAATCTTCGCAGAGGTGCAGCTCGTTCGGTTTGCCGTCGACCAGATCGGTGATATGGAACGTGGCCGGCTTGTCACACTTTTGGCATTTCATGGCGCGAACCTATCCGGCAATCCAGCCCACTTAACATTACACGTCAATTGGCAGAACGCCGATCTCTACACTCATTCTAGCCAGCGAAGTCAAGGCTATGGGGATTCTATCGAGGGGTAGTGGAGTGTCAAGGCGAGGTGCCCGCGAGCACCAAGCGCAGGGCTGCCAAGCGTGGTGGTGGGCGTGGTAGGATATGCCGCGCGCCGTTTCTTTCGCCCACCACGATCCCCGTCTGCAGCCAAATGTCCCATTTCCCAGATTTCGCGACGTTTTCAAAGCTTGCCGGCGCGGCCAACTATGTGCCTGTTTACCGCCGCGTGCTCAGCGACGTGCTCACGCCGGTAAGCGCGTTCCACAAGATCGACGACGGCGGGAGCGCTTGCCTATTCGAGAGCGTGATCGGCGGCGAAAAGGTGGGGCGGTATAGCTTTTTGGCGGCCGAGCCGTTCTTGCTGATCGAAGCTTACGGAAAGCAAGTTTCGGTGACCACTATAAAGGACGGCGCGAAGAGCGAGTCGACGGTCGACAACCCGCTCGACGTTTTGCGCGACCATGCGCAAGCGGTGCAAGTGGCGAAGTTGCCTGAGCTGCCGCCTTTCACGGGAGGAGCAGTCGGGTACGCCGGTTACGATACGGTCCGGTACATCGAGCACTTGCCGAACGCGCCCAGCGATGATCGCGGGCTGGCCGATTTGTCGTTTGCGTTTTATGACCACATGATCGTGTTCGACAATGTGCAGAAGACCGCGATCGTGGTGGCACTGGCGAGGGTAAGCAGCGAGCAGGGGGGAGGGAGCAGGGAGAAGGAACTTCGGGCGGCGTATGAGGATGCGTGCCGGCGGGTGGATCGACTAGTTGAAAAGCTTGCTGCGCCGGGCGGCGAACTGCGGCCGGCCGATATCGTCACGGGTGGTGAGGTCACTCTCAAATACAGCTCGAACCTTACGCAGGCCCAGTATGAAGCGGCAGTTCGCAAGTGTGCCGAGTACATTCGGGCCGGCGACATCTTTCAGGTCGTGATTGGTCAGCGATTGGCGGTGCCGCTGGCGGTCGATCCGTTTGAAGTCTATCGCACACTACGGGTCGTGAACCCCAGCCCGTTCATGTTCTTTCTGCGGACGCCGAAGTGTACGCTGGTGGGCAGCTCGCCGGAGATCATGGTGCGAGTGGTTGATGGCAAGGTGACGGTTCGGCCGCTGGCCGGTACGCGGCCGCGCGGCAAGACAGACGAAGAGGACCAGCGACTGGCCGAGGAGTTGCTCGCCGATCCGAAGGAGCGGGCCGAACACGTGATGCTGGTCGACTTGGGCCGTAACGATGTTGGCCGCGTCGCGAACTACGGCTCAGTCGAAATCTCCGATGTAATGGTCATCGAGCGCTATAGCCACGTGATGCATATCACGAGCAATGTGACTGGCCAGCTCACCGACGACCGCGACGCCTTCGACGCTCTGGCTGCGTGTCTGCCGGCAGGCACCGTTTCCGGCGCTCCGAAAGTCCGGGCGATGGAGATCATCGACGAGGTCGAGCCACACCGTCGCGGGCCGTATGCTGGCGCGGTGGGCTACATTGACTTCGCCGGCAACATGGACACGTGCATCGCGCTGCGAACGATTGTGATCCAGGATGGCACGGCTTTCGTCCAGGTCGGGGCCGGCATTGTGGCCGACAGCGTGCCCGAGCGGGAGTACGAAGAGACTATGAATAAGGCGCGGGGGCTACTGAAGGCGATTGAGATTACCGAGGGGCGGTGCCGCAGTTAGCGCCGATAGTGGCAATCGCTAGGGAAACGATGCTATAATTCGCTTATGTCGATCACTCAAGAAACCGCTGCCGCCTTCCCTGAGTTTCTGCCGCTGCGGAGGTTCAGCACGTTCGACTACCTGCAGATGATCGAGGCGGGCGTTCTGGGTCGGCGCGACCGTTTGGAACTGATCGGAGGTATGATCGTCGAAATGTCACCCGCTGGAATTCCAAATAATCACATTCTGATCCGAATTATTGAGTTATTTGGGCCCCTGTTGGGTCGCTTTCAATTTATCGTGCAGGGAACATTAACCGTTGCCGACGGACAGGTGTTTGATCCGGACTTCACGCTCTTGCGGCGACGCGAGGATGGCTACAAAACAAAGCTACCAGGTGCGGCCGATGTACTGCTGGTGATTGAAGCAGCCGAATCATCGTTGAGGCGAGATCAGCAAATCAAGTTGCCGGTTTACGCTAACGCCGGCATTGCCGAATATTGGATCGCTGACTTAGATCGCGAAACACTGATCGTGCATCGTGACCCAGACGGCAACAAATACCGAGGTACGAAAAGCTTTAGCGGTGATGATCTAGTCTCTCCGCTGGCGTGCCCCGAATTCTCGTTTGCGGTACGGAAGTTGTTTGATTGACGTGTTGATTTGGCGCGCCGTTTGCTCCGGATTTGGCGGGAGGGTAGCCGCGAAATAGGAGCAATGTCATGATCCGCAAATTGGCGTCGGGCGAATATCGGCTTTACTCGCGAAAGAAGAATCCGGAAACGGGCAAACGCCGAAATCTGGGCACGTTCAAGTCGCGTACGGCAGCGGAAAAGCACGAGCGCGATGTGCAATATTTTAAGCGACATTGAACCCGGTCGACGGTCGGCGGAGGACCTATCCGGGTTGCCTGCTTTCGCGCATGGCCGTAGGCCGATAGAATCGCAAAAGGCGACTGTCAACTGGCCATCATTGTTCAACCGCCGAATTCATCCATTGCGACCTTTGCGCTATGAGTGAAAAATTGCTCACTGGACATTTTCTCGTCGCTTCGCGATATCTACGCGATCCGAATTTTGCACGCTCCGTCGTGTTGATGATCCAGCACAACGACGAGGGAGCAATGGGCGTAGTGATCAATCGGCCGGCGGATAAGACAGTTCGCGACGTCTGGCAGATGATCGGCAATGACCCGTGCGAGCGGGACGACTTGATCTACATCGGCGGGCCGGTGCCGGGGCCGCTGGTGGCGGTACACACGCTCGAGGCTTTTTCGGAGCACCAAGTGTTGTCCGACGTATATGTCTCGACTCACAAGGACGCGCTCGACTTGATGGTCCGTCGAAACGACCTGTCGCTACGGCTCTATACGGGCAATGCCGGTTGGGGCAGCGGTCAACTTGAGGGCGAGCTCGAAGCGGGCGGCTGGCTTACGACCGAGGCCACGCGCGATGAGATATTTGCCGATCCAGAGACAGTCTGGAAGTCGGTCACGGAACGGATCGGGCTCGACATCATGGCGCCGCATATCGACGAGCGGCTCGTGCCGCCCGATCCGTCGCTGAATTGATTCAAATGTTGAATTATCTGCAGGCGGCCCCGCCGAAACTCGTTGACTCCGAATGCGATTCGTTGCTCGGTAAGGACGCTTCGGCGAATGACTCGTCGGTCTCCCAGATCACGACCTTTGTCGCGGTGACGCCGGTAGTTGCCAGCAGTTGCGGACAGACTTCCTGAAGCAAGTACTGGGCCATGTTCTCGGCGGTCGGATTGTAGGGCAGGACGAAGTACTTGCATGGTTCGACTTGTTTAATCGCGGTGATGCCGTTTTTGTCCGCCTCATTGAGGACGAAGCCGTGGTCCCAATGTTCGTCGAGCCAGCCTTTGAAGAGCCGCTTGAGATCGGCAAAGTCGATGACACGGCCAATGTCGTCGGTCTCGTCGGCAGTGACATAAAAGTCGGCGACGTAGTTGTGGCCGTGAAAAAACTCGCATTTGCCGCCGTGTCGATGGAGGCGGTGGCCGGCACAAAACTTGATGCGACGCATGATGGTTAA
>DASYDU010000019.1:0-5735 GCA_036499445.1 Lacipirellulaceae bacterium | reverse complement strand
CCCGAACCTCTCCGCCGCCCCGTGCGTCCTCTCGCGCGGAGGTGTGGCGATGAATGGGCGAGCTCACGTCGAGCCAAATCAAACTGCTGCGCCGTCGGCCGACTTTCTCGCTTCGACCGACGTCGTCGACTGGTACCATCCTGACGTGCAGACGGCTGCCTGGATGCTCGCCGGCGGCGAGACTGAGCCTGTCAAAGTCGCCAAGCGCTGTTTCGAATGGGTCCGCGACGAAATCCAGCATTCGGTCGATTTCGGCCGGGCCGAACTCACCTGCCGGGCGTCGGAAGTGCTGACCCACGGCACCGGATTTTGCTATGCCAAGAGTCATCTGCTCGCGGCCCTACTGCGAGCGAACCGCATCCCCGCCGGCTTCTGCTATCAGCGACTCTCAATCGACGGCGCCGGAGAACTGTTTTGTCTCCACGGCCTCAACGCCGTTTGGCTTCCCGGCCACGGCTGGTATCGCATTGACGCTCGCGGCAATCGGCCCCGCGGCAATGAGTCGGACGTGAATGCCGAATTCAATCCGCCGCAAGAACGTCTCGCCTTCAACCCTAAGTTGCGGGGCGAAACGACGCTGCCAGAAATTCTCGCAGAGCCGCTATCTGTCGTCGTCGAAATCCTTCGGCGACACTCGAACGTCGAGGCCGTCCGCGCCGATTTGCCGGATTTCCTCCCGGCGTAGGGACGGGAATTCTGACGACTCATTGCGGCCGATTCGCAAATTCTTCGCTTCGCTGCTAAACTAGTTGAGCTGCTAGAATTCTGATGCATATCGGCGATTGCGGGGGAGGCTGCTATGAGAATCGGTTGGTTGGCGGTGACAACTTTGTTGGCGGCATCGTTCGCGGCCGCGAACGCCGCGAAGCCGGTCGTGCCGGACGCCTCGCCTGAGGCCGTGAAGCTGCTGGACTACATCTATGGCATCTCGCGCCAGCACACGCTGGCCGGTCAACATTGTGTGCCCCTCACCGGGTCGCTCCGGCTGCCCATGGTTTATCGAGCGGCGGGCAAGTATCCGGCCGTCTTTGGACAGGACTTCGGCTTCAGCGAACCCGGCACGTGGGACGGCATCAATTACCGGCAACAGTTAGTCGACGAAGCAATCCGCCGCAACTCCGAGGGCTTTATCGTCACGCTCATGTGGCACGCCGTCAGGCCGATTGATGATGAGCCAGTTACCTTCCATGACTCCGTCCAAGGCAAGCTCACCGCCGACCAGTGGCACGATCTCGTCACGCCCGGCACCGAAATCAACGAGCGCTGGAAGTCGCAGGTCGATGTGATTGCCTGGCATCTTAAGCAGCTTAAGAACGCCGGCGTGCCGGTCCTCTGGCGTCCCTACCACGAGATGAATGGGGACTGGTTTTGGTGGGGCAAAAAGGAGGGTGACGACGGTTACAAAAAACTCTATCGAATGCTCTTTGACCGGCTGGTGAGCTTCCACAAGCTCAACAACCTGATCTGGGTTTACGACGCCAACGAAACCCGCGAAAATGTCGACCCCTACGATAAATACTTTCCGGGTCAGGACGTGGTCGATATCCTGGCGACTGATATCTACAACACGAACTTTGCGAAAGAACAATACGATCAACTCTTGGCAGTGGCTGGTGACAAGCCGATTGCCTGCGGCGAAGTCGGCGCGGTTCCGTCCGAGACGATTCTCAAGGAGCAGCCGCGGTGGACATGGTTCATGGTCTGGGGCGAGCCGGGCGGCGGGTTCCGACAGGGTGGCGGTTTCCGCGAGCTGTACAATAGCGACACGGTGCTCACCCTCGACGAGCTGCCATGGGTCACAGTCAAGAATCCGACGATCCATTTCCCGGTGTTGAAATAAGGTCCGAGACCGGAAATAATCTCCGGCTATGGACGCCAAACGTGAATTACTCCGACACACGCTCGCAACATTGGTCTACCGCGCTGTCAAACCGATGCGCGACATCCCGCCGCGCTTCGGCAAGATGCGAGCTGGCGAGGATTGTCGGTCGGCCGCCGAGATCGTGGCCCACATGGGCGACCTCTTGGATTGGGCGTTCACGGCCGCCCAAGGCAATCCGGTCTGGAACAACTCTGAGCCCGAGTCATTCACCAAAGACGCAGCCCGCTTCTTCGCCGCCGCCAAATCGCTCGACGACTATCTCGCCAGCGGCGCTCCCCTCGGCTGCCCGACCGAAAAACTCTTTCAAGGACCGATTGCCGACGCCCTTACGCACGTAGGCCAACTCGCCACGCTTCGCCGACTCGCCGGTGCCCCAGTCCGCGGCGAAAACTACTTCGTCGCCGACATCCAATCCGGCCGCGTCGGCCCCGATCAAGCGCCACCCAACCGCGAATTCGACTGAGAGATGCGACTCACTCGCGCTCTTCCAATCGCTGGGTTTTGTCTTGAAGCGTTTGGACTTCCATCACGAGATATTGCAGGGCCCAATTCTGGCGGTCGTCGGCCGACTTATTTTGCACGGCTTTGCCGCGTTCGAGATTGGCTGTGGCAAGCTGGGCGCGGAGGCGCACCATTTCGGCGTCTGGCTCGGAGATGGCTTGCGGACTTTGCTGTCGGACCTTGGCGACGCGTTGCCAGTCGTGATCGGCCGAGATATTGGAAATTTGGGCCCAAACCAGCACCAGCGAGAACCAATCGGTTTCTTTTCCGTCCTTGGCCTGCGCCGCGAGCTGGTCAACGCTCTTGGCCTGCAGCTCGAGCAGGGCGATATCGTCGTCGGTCACCGTGCCAGGAACCTGCGCGTTGAGCTGCTTGATCCGCTGCAGACGAACGTGCAAAAGCTGGCTGAGGATTTGCATGTACTGGACGTCGGGGTTGGTCGCCGAAGGCGATTGCACGGCGGGTTTCGTTTGATCGACGGGCGCCTGGGCGAGCGTGGATACGCCAGCAAATGCTAAGAGAACAGCGACAGAGACGGGCATGGACAGGTTTCGGACCAGAGCGTTCATGGATTTTGCTCCCAGAGTTGGCAAGTTTGCACCAAGAGTCGATTTTAGCAGATTTTGCCGCCTGCCAAGAGCCGACGAGCCGCGGCCGGCCATCATCGGCCATCATCGGCCGGCGATCGTGGCAGACAGCGATTTGGCCGCGAGATAGGCCAGGCAGGCAATGCAGCTTGCCGCCATGATCAAGCGCACCGCGCCGGCCACGGCCAGCGAGATGCCGCACCCGGTGAAGACTGTGACATAGGCCGCCAAGCAGACCGGGCATTTGGGAATCGCGGCCAGGGCCACGCTGGGCACGATCCAGCTTGCGGCCCGCCGGAATCGCTGAGGGCCGGAAGCGCTCAACTTGAGACCATCCGAGCCAGCATGGCATCGACAGGAAGTTTTCACACGTAGTCCTTCCGCGATTCACAGCAGGAGTCGGCCGGCTGCGGCCCGCTGAATTGCGATTGAAGTTCGACCGGTCGGCTCTCCACGTAACGATCGTAGTGGCGCACCCAGGCCATCGGGGATTCGAGGTTTTCCTCGTCGCGGCCCTTGGGTACCAGATCGAGCAGGTTGTAAGCGCCGATCAACGGATCGAGCCCGCGCCCGTAAGGAGGAATAAGTGTGGAAGACGTTTCCGCCCGCATCGCGACAGAAAACGCTGATGCCAGGCGCCTCGTCGCTGGGGAACTCCTGCATCTCGTAGTTGTAATAGACTTTGCCGCCGGCCTGATCCTCCTTCGAGAACGAAACTTGATAATCGCGGTTGAAGTCGCAGCCGTGGGACGAAACCCAGGGGACTCGCCACCCCATCCGCTTCTTGAAGGCCTGGATCTTCGCGAGCGGCGCGCGGGAAACGGCGACCAGCGTCACGTCGCGCGCCCTAATATGGGGCAGGCTGCCGTCGAAATGGTCCGAAACAAACGAGCAACCGTGGCAGCCTTCTTCCCAATCGGGGCCAAGCATGAAGTGGTAGACGATCAATTGGCTGCGGCCATCGAACAACTCTGCCAGCGACCGTTTGCCGCCGGGTGTATCGAAGACGTATTGCTTTTCGACCCGTTCCCAGGGGAGCTCGCGGCGGCGGCTGAGCTCGTCGCGCCGGTGCGTAAGGTCCTTTTCGTCTTGAAGCAATTGCTTGCGAGCGGCGGTCCATTCTTCGTGCGAAACGACTTGATGTTCGGTCAGCATAGTTGTCATGGAGGGGCGCCTCAGGTGGTGGTGGAAGTGGTTAGGTTCGACGGCGGCCGACGGCGGCGGCGACGTTTTCGCGGCGGGTTGGCGGGCTTTTTGCGGGCGGTTTTCGTGGGGGCAGGGTTCGCGGAGGCGGACTTCGCGGAACGCTCGGCCGACTCCTTGATGCGGACGAGCGTGCCCGCCCACAGGTTTTCAAAGTGGCTGACCCACCGCTCGTAGATCATGCGAATCGGCACGGCGTTGAGCGAATTGATCCGGCGGCGGCCCTCTTCGCGAGTGAGCACCAGCGCGGCCTGGCGGAGCACGTCCAGATGTTTCATCACCGCGAATCGCGACAGGTTGGGAAACTGGTCGACGATTTCGGTGGTCGTGCGCGGGCCGGTTCGCAGCATGTCGAGGATGCTGCGACGCGTTTCGTCGGCGAGCGCCTTCCAGATTTTGTCCAGGTCTTCTGTCATGGTCGATCGTTGGTGTGGCTTTACGGGATTGTGTCGCTATTTTTTCGCGCCCGATTCGGCGCCTGCTTTGATGTGATCAATGATCTTCTTCCAGCCGGCAGTGACGCCCTGGCGATGGTTGTCGTCGATCATGCCCAGCGCGCGGTGACGCAGCGCCAGCAGGGTCCCGCCGGCAATCTGGCCGAGGCGAATCTGGAGGTGAGCGGCCACGGGGTACGACATCATCATCGGCCCGGTGATTTCGAGCAGCGTCGGCGGCTTGATGACCTGGACGAAGCCCCAAAGATGGCCTTGGCCATTGCCCAGATCGCGAAACCATCGGCCGCCGGGCCACGGCTCGAGCACCAGCTGGAGCGACTTGCCGTCCGGCGTCGGCGCCATTTCCTCCGCCAATCCGATGAGCATCGTGCGAAAGACATCGCCCTGAGCGGCTTTGATTTCAACTTCCTGCGAAACGTCCAGTGTGAGATCGTCAATGGTCATGGAATCCTCCGAGGGCTGCTGGTGACTGTGATATAGGGATTTTGAAACCGCAAATCTGATACGTGCATAATTTATAACGTAACTAATAAGTAACGTCAAGAGGCTTTTTTCAGCGATGTTGCGGGCAGGTGTAAGAGTGTAGGCAGAGCGGGCCGATGGTGGCTATGATATCTGTGTCGCGTGATTCCGCGGTCTTATCTTTCGAGGGGCGCCCAAATGGTCCGCCGGCCGACGTCTATCACCGTGATTGCGGTGCTCCAACTTGTGCTTGGAATGCTGGGCGTCTTTAGCGGTGTTGCCAGTCTCATTCCTCGCAGCGCCGCCGCGGAAGCTCGGCGCGCTGAATGGCGGGCAACGCACCCGACGCCTGTTCCGACACCTATTCAACAAGCGAAATCGGCTCTTAGCACGGTTATCGCATTGGTGACCGGATATTATTTGTTGAGCGGGAAGAACTGGTCGCGGATTCTTTGTGTGGCATGGCAATCGCTCGAGCTTTTCTACGGATTCACTGTGTGGGGAGTCATCAGGTGGTCCGTAATTCCAGCATTGCTCATGTATGGGGTGATCGCGTATTTCTTGTTTCGCCCACGGGCTAACGCATTCTTTGCGGAGGGCGGAGTCGGTCTGGATGAAGAGAGTAGGCCGTCAATGCGCCGCCTG
>DASYDU010000018.1:0-16402 GCA_036499445.1 Lacipirellulaceae bacterium | reverse complement strand
GCCGGCGGAGTGAGCGTGGTGGTGACGGCGGCGGCGCCTTCGTCGGCGGCGACAACACCTAACGACTGCGCCATTGATTGCTGGCAAGACACAGAGGCAAAGACAATGGCCAGGGAGGCCACGAGGGCACAGCGGTGGTTGGGCGTTGCTTGCTTCGATGAACGGTGTCTGAGTGCTGGCATTTCAGTTTGGGAATGGAAAGGGGTCAGGTCCATGTCTTCGGCCATAGGTTGTTCCGAACGGCCGGCGTCGTCTGGTCGCAATATGGGACAGAACCCGACTTCCCGGCGGAGCCGGATGATCACACGGCAGCGGTGGCAAAGCTGCGAGGGCACTGTACGCAAAATGGTGCGGCCGCGCGAGCATTTGCAGCGCCGGCAAAATCGGCCGCTGCAAGTATACGCCGTAGGGAAGCTGGCGACAAAGCGGACTGGGGCAACTATGCCGGCACTGCTGGGCAGGCAGTGCTGGCGTCCGATTGCTCTTGCCGCGAAATCACGGCAAGTTGGCCCGCACAATCGCTACGACCCCGATTTTCGCTCCTCTTTACCGATCTTACTCAACTGGCAACGACTGCGCATCCGATACTACCCCACGACACCGAAATAGGCGGGCTACTGCGCACGGAGTAGCGGCCGGCCAACTTCTACCGCGTCAAGAGGGGTAGCTGGTTACGATGAAATTCAACTTTCCAATCACGCTGACGGCGATCGGCTTACTCGCGGCGACCTTCGCGTTAACGTTCGTCAACAGCGCGCGGGCCCAAGCTGAAGTGCCGTTCGGTCCAGAAAACTACGATTGTGATTTGCAGCTGTTCGCGCCGGTGGAAATCGATCTGAACGACCAGCCGTACCACGACGACCACGGCTACTTCTTCCATTACGACAAGCTTTTGTGGTCGTATAGCGGAGAGCGGGCGCTGGTTGGCGATCCGGTAATGACCAAGGCGGAGGAATCTTTCCGATTCAATCCGCAGGATATACCGTATACCGGCTCGCCCTCTGATCCGAATGGAACTCAGCCTCAGCCGTACGACATTCTGAATGGCATTCAAGACTCGTATCCGGACTCAGGATTCGCAACCGGCAACCGCTTTGAGCTGGGCTATACGAGCGCGGAAGGACACGGCTGGGTGGTGTCGGCGCTTCAGGGCCCGAACCTGAATCAGCACAATGTGTTCGGCGGCTTTGGCAACCCGCAGCCAAATACGGACTTGGTGGGCGAGGGGAACTTGTCCGGCACGCCCGTGTTGGGTGCCAATAACACCCTCACTCCGCCTCAGACATCCACTAATCCGCCCACTGACCCGGATTACACGAATGTCACGGGGACAGGAATTGGTAGTACCGCCCCGCCAGGCGATAAGGCGTTCGGCTACGGCAGCGTCCACGTAAATTTTCAGGGGCCCCCGGGATTTCTGTTGGGCTTTAGCGACACTCAGAACCGGTTGGCGGCAGCGTTTGTTGGCACGCAAGCGGGGCCGATCGCCTACGTCGGCAATTATGGTCGTGTGACTGAGCCGGGGCAAAACACCACCACGATCCCCTTCTTTCATTCCGCAGATGACAACAACGAAAACGGTATCGAAGGCGGCGATTTGAATGGAACGCTGACCGACTTCGGCGACTTGCGGTTGTTCAATATCGCATTTGACCGGCTGGAGGTCCGCAGCAATGTCCGATCGCAGGGCATTGAATTGCTCGGCACCCAAGAGCTCAGCAATCGCCACTTTATGGCGAAAAACCAGAACAATCGATTCGAGTTTATGTACGGAGCGCGATATTTTCAGCTTTATGACAACTTCCGCGTCGATGGATTCGGCAGCGTATTGGGCAAGAGCTTTTGGGACACTACAGTCGACAACAATGTAGTCGGTCCGGAAGTCGCGCTCCGCTGGACCAACCAGCGGCAGCGTTGGCAGCTATCGACCGATACGCGGATCACGCTCGCCTACAATGTCGAGAATTGGCGACAGCAGGACGGAATCGGAGAAGAGTTGATCCCGGGCGCGCTCAACCGTCCGCTCTTTCTCCAGCCGACGTTTAGTCACTATAACTTGTTTAAGGACGACTTCTCGCCGCTGGGTGAGTTGCGTGTCGAAGCTGCCTACTACCTGACGCAGAATTTCACACTCAAGCTGGGCTACAACGGGATGTATGTGGGCAACGTTCGCCGCGCGGCGGATAGCATCCGCTACTTCTTGCCGGACATGGGCTTTGAAGATCGGGGCACACAGAACTTGATCGTCAATGGCGCGAGCTTTGGCATCGAGTTCGTCCACTAAGCCTAGCAGGGAACTTGAAGCACGGAGCAAGAATGAATTCCTGCTCCGGGCACTTAGCTCATCGCTCGATCACGCCTTGTGAGCAGCGACGCTGAGCTGATTGGCATGTCGATCGCGCAGTTCGTCGAGTTCTAGCGTCAGTCGATGACGCAGCGGACTTTCCGGCCGCAATTCTTCCAACAATGATTCGGCGCGGTCGAAGGTTGCCACCTCGATCTCGCCACTCTTGAACATCCGACTCCAGCTACGCGACACCTCGCTCTCGGTCAACAAAGTGGTGCTCCTAAAGTGGGACAAGTGGGATGCAAACGATGCTTGGTCGTCCACACTTCATTCTACAGCGCTCGGCGTCTTGCTGCAAAGTGGAAGTCGGCGCAAGGGAAGGGTTTCGGCGTCGGCGAGAATCGTTGGCCCGCGCAATCGTCGACCCCCACCTACGGAATGCCGCAATCATCTCCGTGTTTTCTTGCCTAATACAACACGCCGCGCCGCAAGAAATGCAGCACGCAGCGCATCTGACTCTGGCCCATTCCCGCTGACTTGTCCGGGCACCATCCCGGTGCCGTCCGGCGAGCGACTAGATCGGACCATGCTGTGCCAGCGGCGCCGCAACCCTCAGCCCTCGCAAGCTTTACGTCAGATCGATCGCCGAGTATAGTGAAGTATAGCTGTTGCGGCGGGTAATGACGCCGGCAGCGGCCGATGCGGCGTCGATTGCACGCGGAAGAATTGAGGCCTCGCCATGTCCCAAGCCATTGTCGACCCGGCGGAATTGCGGCGGTTTGCCCACAACCTTAAGAAATTCAACCAAGACTTAGAAGAGCGGATGACGGCGCTCCGCGGCCAGCTTCAGGCGTTGTCGGCAACGTGGCGCGATCAGGAACATAAGAAATTTGTCGATGATTTTGAGCACCACATGAACGCGATCGGCAAATTCGTCGAGGCCACGAACGATCACGCGCCTTTTTTGCTGCGAAAGGCGGAGCGGATCGAGGAATACTTGCAACAGCGATAGGGAAGTCGGGACCTGAGAGTCCAGAGTCGGGAGCCAGGGATTTCTGGCTCTTAGCTCTTGGCTCTAGATTTTCTTCTCATGAGCGGCTCGGCCAACGTCCACACGTCTGACGCGATCGAGGCGGTAAAAGCCGCGCTCATTTTCTTCAAGGACCAGGTCGAGCAGGCCCTCTCGACGAACGACATCGAGATGCGGCGGGTGCTCGATTGGCTGGAGCACGATCGACCGCGATATTGGAAGACCAGGGTGCGGACGGCCAACGACGCGGTCACTGCGGCAAAGGCGGCGCTTACCCGCTGCTTGATGTACCCGATCAATGACGAGCGGCCGTCGTGCTACGAGGAGCGAGCCGAGTTAAAGAAGGCGGAGGCGGAGCGGTCTTACTGCGAGGAGAAGGCGGAGCGGCTCCGGCATTGGATTCGCGAAGTGCGGCACGAGCTATTTGAGTATGAGGGCCGGATCAGCCAATTGGTTGAGCTGGTCGAAAGCGACGTGCCGGCGGCGATCGGCGTGCTGAATAAGTTCGTCGTACGGCTCGAAGAATATCAGGCGATCCGGTCCAGGAGCAGTGGTACCCCGATTGCTGCTCCGAGCCCGCCGGATTTGCCAACTGAAGGCGGAGGCGATGGATCATGAAAAGATGCGACCTGATGACCAGCGCGAGCCGCATCCGCCACGCGCTGGAAAACTTGGAGACGGTCTGGCAACAAAGTGCCGAACAATGGGATGATGTGGTGAGCCGGGAGTTTGCCGAGCGAAATTTGGAGCCGATGATCCCGAAAATGAAAATGGCGCTCGACGCAATCGGGCGGATGCACGGTTTGATGTCCGAGGTACAGCGTGACTGTGAAGAGTGACGAGCCGCTGTCGATCATTCGACAGCTCGAATTGATGCGGGACCTGCAGAGGCTGGCCAACGACCGCTGGCAGGAGGAGAACCGCATCGAGATTACGCTGGACGAGGGACTGCGCGCGGCTGAGTCGGCCCGGGATGCCGCGAGTCGCGAGATCGAATTGCGGCATGCGGCAGCTCGCGAAACCGCTCGCGCGGAATTTGAAACGACGCGCGGCAGCGCTGAACGGCAGTATCAAGCCGAGCGCGACTCGGCCCAGCAGCAATACAAAGGCCTGCGCCATGAAGTCGAATCGGAACACACACGCGTGTTGCATGCCGCCGTCACCGAGCAGCAAGAGGCAAGCTGGGAAACGCTGGCAGTTTTCGACGCGATCAAGGGCCGGCCACGCGAGCGATTGCTTGAAGCGATGCGACGGCTCCGCGTGGGGAGCGAGCAGCTGGCGGTGCTGGAGCACGATGCGGAAGCGATCATGAGAATGCGACGCCAATGGCGCGAGTTTCCGGCGATTGGCGCGGATTTGCAGGAAAATGGCGAAGCGACGGGGCAGGGCTTCACTGCGACATCAACCGGTGCGGCAGCGAACGACGGCGATGCGGCGGAGGCCGCGCTGTCGAACGTCGATCGGCTCGCCGTCAATGTGCGCGAGACGGCACAGGCGCTCTACGAGCAGCGACTGCCACGGCTATTCGAGGGGGGCAATCTGCTGGGCGTGTTCTTCGTTGCGTGGCTCACGGCCATCGCGCCGAGCGGCTTCCTATTGGGTTGGCAAACTTGGTGGTGGCCCGTCGCAAGTTTCGTGGTTGCGGCGGTGATCACCTGCGGCATTGCCGCGTGGCTCTATCCTCTGGCCCGACAAACGAGCACCGAGCAATTTCAGAAAGTCCGTCGGACGCTTGCCGCGGCCCGTGGAGCCATTGATCGCGCGCTAGAGGAAGCTCAGACGCGGGCGCGCTTGGAAGCCGGGGCAATTGTCTCGCAGAAGAATCTAGAATTGGCAACGGTTGGTGAGAAATTGCAGTCGACGCTGAGCCAGAAAGACCGCTGGAAGGAAGCCGAGATGGCCTCGGCGGGAAGCGTGTTTCCGTCGCGACTGGCTCAATTGCGCGACGTGCTGGAGCGAGTTCTGTCGTCGGCCGAACGGCAGTACAGCCACGCCCTGGCCGAGCTCGCCGACGAGCGCGAGAGCGAGCTCAATGAAACTCAGCGGCAATTCGAAGCCGAGAGCCGCAAGCTGCGTACGGAGGGGGACCAAGATTGGGAGGCAATGGCACATCGCTGGCTCGCCGGTTTTCAAGGAATTCGCGACAGTTGGTCGAGCATCCAGACGCAAAGTGACCGACTGTTTCCCGATTGGGCAGGGACGGACGAGCGAACTTGGCCGCGGCCCACGGAGACGCCCTCCGCGATTCGCTTCGGCCAAGTGACGCTCGATCTGACGAATGTGAAGCACGGCCTGCCGAAGGACGAGCGGCTGCGCCCGACGCGGCCCGCGACGCAGCTGCCGGCGCTCATGACGCTCAAAGAGCATCCGGTGATGGTGATCACGGCGGAGGAGGAGGGCCGCCGCGCTGCGATCGACGTACTACAAGTGATGATGCTTCGCTTCTTGACCGCGATGCCGCCAGGCAAGGTGCGGTTTACGATTCTCGATCCGGTCGGCTTGGGTGAGAGCTTCGCTTCGTTCATGCACCTAGCGGATTTCGACGAGCTACTCATCGCCAGCCGCATCTGGACCGAGAGCAAGCAGATCGAAGAGCAATTGGGCCGGCTCACGGCCCACATGGAAACGGTGTTGCAAAAATATCTCCGCAACGAGTTCGCAACGATTGACGAATACAACGCCGCGGCAGGCGAGGTGGCCGAGCCGTTTCAGGTGCTGGTGGCGGCGAATTTCCCCACGAACTTTAGCGAAGCGGCGGCCCGCAAGCTGATCAGCATTGGTGCCAGCGGGCCGCGCTGCGGTGTCTACACGCTGCTGAGCGTCGACCGCAAGCTACGACTGCCGAACGACGTGCATTTGGACGACTTGCGAGCGGCGGCCGTCAACCTCGACTGGCAGCCGAGCGAGCGGCGCTTTCGCTGGCGCTATCCGGCATTCGAGCATTTGCCGCTGGCGCTCGACGGGCCGCCTTCGCCCGAGCGATTCAATGAGGTGGTGCGGGCGGCGGGCCGGGCGGCGAAGGACTCGATGCGAGTTGAGGTGCCGTTCGAAGTCGTTGCTCCGGCAAACGGAGAACTGTGGAAAGCCGATAGCAGCCAGGAATTGGTCGTGCCGATCGGCCGCGCCGGGGCGATGCGGCTACAATCCGTGCGATTGGGCCGTGGCACCTCGCAGCACCTATTGGTCTGCGGCAAAACGGGCTCCGGCAAGTCGACGTTTTTGCACGCCCTCGTCACCAATGCCGCGCTCCACTACAGCCCGGACCAGGTCGAGTTCTATTTGATCGACTTCAAGAAGGGCGTCGAATTCAAGACGTACGCCAGCCATCATCTGCCGCACGCGCGCGTGACCGCGATTGAGAGCGAGCGCGAATTTGGGCTGAGCGTGCTCAATCGGCTCGACGGCGAACTGCGACGCCGCGGCGAACTATTCCGCACGGCGGGCGTGCAGGACCTGGCCGGCTACCGAGAGGCGCGGCCGGCCGAAGTCATGCCGCGATCGCTCTTGGTGGTCGACGAGTTTCAGGAACTGTTCGTCGAGGACGACAAGCTGGCGCAGGAGTCGTCCCTGCTTCTGGATCGGCTGGTGCGGCAAGGGCGCGCGTTTGGCATTCATGTTTTGCTGGGATCGCAGACGCTTGGCGGGGCGTATTCGCTCGCCCGCAGCACGCTCGGCCAAATGGCGGTCCGCGTCGCGCTCCAATGTAGCGAAGCGGACGCCCATTTGATTTTGAGCGACGAACGCAATACGTCGGCCCGCTATTTGAGCCGGCCGGGCGAAGCCATCTACAATGACCAGAACGGACTGGTGACGGGCAACGAACCGTTTCAAGTGGTTTGGCTATCCGAGGGCAAGCGCGTCGAGTACCTGCGGCAAGTCGAGCAGTTCGCAGCGGCGCAGCATCGTCCACCGCCGCAAACGATTGTGTTTGAAGGCGATCAGGCGGCCGATCCGGCCGACAACCGGCAACTGTGTGACGCGCTCAGATCAAAGCCGGACGCCATCCCGTCGATTCAACGGGCCTGGCTGGGAGCGGCGGTGGCGATCAAGGAACCGACGTTCGCGGCCTTCGCGCGGCACGCGGGAAGCAACTTACTGGTGGTGGGCGGCGAAGACGAATCGGCGCTCGGCGTCACTGCAAATGCCGTGATCGCGCTGACGGCTCAAAATCCACAGAATGACGCCGCGGCCAAGTTTCTTGTGCTCGACGGCACGCGCGCCGAATCGGTGCAAAGCGGCGCATGGCAACAGATTTCGGTGGCGCTCGCTGGACAGATGACGGTCGCCGGTCCGCGCGAGACGGCGGAGATCGTTCACCAGGTGGCGGCGGAAGTCGCGCGGCGCGAGACGGCGCAACAAGAGGATGCGCCGCCTTGGTATCTGGTGATCTACAATGGCGGCCGCTTGCGCGACCTGCGGCGGAGCGATGATAACTACGGCTTCTCGATCGATCGAGACAAACCGCCGCGACCCGATCGCGAGTGGGGCGAGATTCTCCGCAACGGACCAGCCTGGGGCATCCACTCGATCGTTTGGTGCGACTCCTATAACGACGTCGCGCGACTCGTTGATCGCCAGACGCTGCGAGAATTCGAGCTGCGGGTGCTGTTCCAAATGAGCGCGGCCGACTCGACGAATCTACTCGACTCGCCGGCAGCCAGCCGCTTGCGCATGCACCGGGGGCTGTACTATAGCGACGACTTGGGGACGATCGAAAAATTCCGCCCCTATGGCCCGCCGAGCGACGAGTGGCTGGCCCGCGTGAAAGCCGAACTCACATTTCGTGCGGACCTCTAAGCCACAACGGCCACCCGGCGGACCGCCCGCAAACACGCTGTCAGGCATCCGCCGAGCGCCAGCAGCAGCCCACTTGTCGGCTCCGGAGCCACGCCGGTCAAACCTGCGCCAGCGCCGCCGGCCGTGTGTCCGAAGTTGGCCTTCCACGCGACGTAGTCGGCCTGGTCGATCTTGCCCGCGCTTGCGCCCGAGTTGTTGCCATTCGCGCGGAGGTCGGACATTGAGCCGAGCGTATCTCGCCAGACGGTGTAATCCGCAGCGTCGACGATGCCATTGCCGTTGTAATCCCCAACGAGCACCGGCGGCGCGGCAACCGACCAGCCAACATCCGTCAGTCCGGCCACGTCGAGCGAAGTAAACTTCTTGCGAGTTCCCTGCGTGAGCGACGGAGTCATCACGGCTGTCTGACTCGTCGTGGTACCGTAGATTTTACTCATGGTTCCGTTTGCCCAATGGGCTAGATCTGGCGTCGACAGCGGCACGGGCCCTCCGAATTGCGACTTCGACGAATTGCCATTGAATGTCGCAGCCGCTTGATTGACGAGGGCATTCCATTCGTCGGAGCTGCCGAGTCCAAGGGTATGGCCCAATTCATGGAGGGCCACCGAGTAGAAGTCGTTCGTGGCAGCTTCGGGTGGCGTCGTGTAGTCAAAATGCCAAACGTCGTTCGAGGCGAAAGCGATCGCGCCTCCCCAGTCGGCAAATCCGGTTGGCTTGTCGCGGTGGTGCACTTCGGTGTCGAACTCGGCCTCGGTGGCCATAATCTGATCGATCTCGCTCTGTGAATTGAAATTGCCTCCAGCATTAAATGAAAACCCTATTCCACCAATCGCACCGTGCCCCGCCTCATTGCCACCGAGAGGCTGGGCCCCCACGTAGATTCGATATTGATTCGCCGGGATCGTTATGTCCGTGAGTGTTTTATCGGCTCCGGTCGAAGGATTCTCAAAGTCCGCCGTCCAGTGCCCGATCGCAAAACCTCCGGCCGAGCTGTGATATTCCGCCGGCGTTTGGATTACTGACAGCGAATCGGTGAGCAAATTAGAAAAGAAACTGGCTGCAGCTTCGAGCGTGGTCTTGGCTTGCAGGCCCGCGGCGGCACCTTGCGGATTGCCGGCGCCGAAGAAATTGCTGCTGTCGTAGTTGTAATCGATCGTGACGGTGATGGCATCGGCCGACTGTCCAAAGCAAACAAGCGCCAGCAGCAGCCAAAAGCAGCGCCAATTCGGAAGCAATCGCATGACAGATTCCGCCTCAAGGTCGGTTTCGCATACGGCGATTCTTCGTAGTTTAGCTGCCGCAAGCGCGATTTGCCAACTCCCGGGACAGTGCCGCTCGACAGCGGGAGCCAAGGCCCTAAAATGGCGGTTCGTGGCGGCAAGTGGACCGCTGACTGCTTACAAATAAGTCTTCGAGGCGCGGAAAGGTTTGCGATTCACATGAGCATGATTGTTGATATCCACGGACGGCAGATTCTCGATAGTCGCGGCAATCCGACGGTCGAAGTTGATGTGACGCTCGACGACGGCACGATCGGCACCGCCGCCGTGCCCAGCGGTGCGAGCACCGGCGTCCACGAGGCATGGGAGCTGCGCGACGGCGATAAATCGAAGTATTTGGGGAAGGGCGTGCTCACGGCCGTCGCAAATATCAACGACAAAATCGCCGACGAGCTGGTGGGCATGGATGGGCTCGATCAGATTGCCGTGGACATGCGGATGATCGAACTCGACGGCACGCCGAATAAGAAATCGCTGGGCGCCAATGCGATCTTGGGCGTGTCGCTGGCGACTGCCCACGCCGCGGCCAAATATGTAGGCTTGCCGCTGTTTCGCTATCTCGGGGGCGCTAATGCCCGGCTCCTCCCCGCGCCGATGATGAACATCATCAATGGTGGTGCGCATGCCGATAACTCGGTCGACGTGCAGGAGTTCATGGCGATGCCGCTCGGCGTCGACTCGTTCAGTGACGCGATTCGCTGCGGCTGCGAAGTTTTTCACCATCTCAAGAAGGTGCTCCACGAAAAGAAGTTGAGCACGGCGGTGGGCGACGAGGGCGGCTTCGCGCCCGATCTGCCCAGCAATGCCTCGGCGCTCGACGTGATCATGACGGCCATTGAAAACGCCGGCTACAAGGCGGGCGAACATGTCTGGATCGCGATGGACCCGGCCTCGACCGAGTTTTACGACGCAAAGAAAAAGGTCTACAAATTCGACGGCAAGGAAATCGATTCGGCCGGCATGATCGAGGTCTGGTCCAGCTGGGTCGGCAAGTATCCGATCTGCTCGATCGAAGACGGCTGTGCCGAGGATGATTGGGACGGCTGGAAATTGCTCACCAAGCAGCTGGGTCACAAGATTCAACTCGTAGGCGACGACCTGTTTGTCACCAATACCGAGCGGTTGCAGCGCGGCATCGACGAAGGGATCGGCAACAGCATTCTCATCAAAGTAAACCAGATCGGCTCGCTGACCGAGACGATCGAGGCAGTGCGGCTCGCGACTCGCAACGGTTACACGAACGTGATGAGCCATCGCAGCGGCGAGACCGAGGACTCGACGATCGCCGATTTGGCGGTGGCCGTGGGGAGTGGCCAGATCAAGACCGGCTCGGCAAGCCGCAGCGACCGGATGGCGAAGTACAACCAGCTGCTGCGGATCGAGGAACAACTCGGCAGCGCGGCACAATACGGCGGCCCGCTGTTCCCGAAGCGCTAGGAAAAGATTTACCACAGAGGCACAGAGGGCGAAGAGGAGAGTCTTGATTCTGTTCGATCAAGAGGTAATGACATGCGAGCGTTGGCGATTCGACAACCCTGGGCATGGGCGATTATGGAAGGGGTTAAATCGATCGAGTACAGAACATGGGTGACCCCATACCGTGGATCACTCGCAATCCTGGCCAGTAAGACTCGCGCCGATTTGGCGTCGGGTTCAAAACATCTACGTAGTCAGGATGTTTTGGTGCCGCTTAATGAATTGTACTTTGGCATGATCTTCGGCCACGTCCAACTAATCGATATTGTCAAGAAGAGGCGCAACCATAAGTGGATTTTTGAATCCCCGGTAAAACTCAAAAGGCCGATTCCGTTTCAGGGCCGGTTACGGTTGTTTGATGTTCCTGACAGATTCTTCCGCCCCCAAAAACAGTCTTAGCTATCACCGCGGATCGAGGCAATGCTTAGCGTTTGTTCTGCTCGTCTTCTCCGTGCTCTCTGTGCCTCTGTGGTTAAAACTGAATCGATGCCTGTCGACGAGCGTCCGCCGATTACTGATTTGCCTTGGTTTTGGGTGCTGGTGTTTTCGCTGATGGGGCTCGCGGCCCTGACAGCGATTCACGATAAGTACGGCAAGCGACAGGCGGCAATTGAGCGGCAGTATCAGGCGCGCGAGCGGACGGCCGAGCAAGTCGCGTCACTCGAGCACGCGGATGCCGATGCCCCGCAGCCCGGCCCAGACGTACCGCTGCCCGCGTATGCCACGCCGGGGCATAATTTAATTTCCGTTTGGCCGCTATTCGCTGTGCTAACTGTTCTGGCGGCAGTTGCGGCCCTCATGCTGGCGCGGGAGTGGAATCGCAAATAATGTGGCTGGCCGAGAATCCTGTGGCGATCTGGTGTGGCGGCGCTGTTCTGCTCACGCTCGCGGCCGTCGTGCATTTCCAAATTCGGTCGCGGGCGTCGCTCTTGGCCATCTTGGCGGTCGCGCTTGTGTCCGCGGCGCTCTTGATTGCCGAACGGCTGATCGTGACGCCTCGGGAAGAGGTGGCTCTCACGCTCGATCAAATCGCCGCCCGCATCGAGGCCAACGATTTACCGGGCTTGCTCAGTTTCATCTCGCCGGCGGCCAAAGGAGTGCGGGCGGATGCTGGATCGCTGATGCCGCTCGTGACCGTGGATCGAGCGCGAATCATTGGCACGCCGGAAATCAACGTCGACAGCGCGGCGACGCCGCCGACGGCCACCGCCAATTGTCAAGGAGTGGTCGATGTAACCGTCAAGCAGAACGGCATGAAGGGTCCCTACTTGGATCGGGTGCAGATCCAATTCGTACGGAGCGGCGAACGCTGGCTGATTGAGAGCTACACGCCACAGAAAGATTGGCGCCGCGCGGCAGGGCGTTAGCCGTCATTCTGTCCATGGTTGCCATGATGCCAGTTGCCTTGTTGCGAGCCGCCCTGCTGGCCGGGGCCGTTAAGGACGTCGCCTTGCTGCGGACTGTGCGGTCCGTTGCCGCCTTGGTTGCCGCCGCCAGGAGGGCCGCTGTTTCCGGGACCGTTCCAACCGCCGGGACCGCTCGGACCATTGCCGATTCCGCCCCAGCCATTCGGCGGGCCGTTCCAATTTCCGCCGTTGTTCCAACCGGGACCGCCGGCCCAGCCCGGGCCGCCATTGCCTGGCCCCCAGCCGCCGTAGCCATAGCCTTGTCCGTAACCATAACCATACGGGCCACCTTGTGACGAGTAGTAGCCGCCAGTGATGTAGGCTTGCTTCCAAGCGTCGTTAACGCGTTCCCATTCAGCGTCGAGTCCGCCGCGACCGTTGCCCCAAGCCTGCACTTGGTAATAGGTGTCGCTCGATCCATCCGCGCCGCGAAGCACGGTCCGTGTGCGACGGTAGCTGCTGGTGACGTTACGCTCGTCTTCGAGCGGCTCGACCGGCGGAACGCGCTCGTATTGCGCGACGCGGGCGCCGGTCATCGGGTCATGCGTGTAAGTGCCGGGCGCGAAGATCCAGCTCGGCCCTTCTTCCGGTCCGCAGCATGTTTCAAATGCGGCGACTTGCGAAGTGAACCAAATGGCGGCGAACATAGCGCCGATCGCGAGCGCGATCAAACGCAAGGGGAAGAACTTCGACATGTGAGGAGGCCTTCGCGACTAGAGCGAGCGCGAGGAGGGGAGTGGGAAGCAGCGCTCTCACCCTTGATTGTAATCAGATGGGCCGCGATGCAAGCGGATGTGGCGAAAAGGCAACGCCGACACGAAGGACGCCGGACAAAGCGGTATTTCGCGTCGCAACGCAACGATCGTGCGAAATATGCCAGCGGTGCGGTTAGCGCCTTTCGGGCGGAGCGGCGGCCGGAGGCTGGGCACCTACCGGCGCCGCGCCTTCGGGCGGGTCCACCAATGTGCCGACCTTCAATTCGTGATCGGACGGATCGTAGAAATATTCCTTGCCCGGCGGCAACTCCGGCAACTGAATCATCCCCTCTTTGATGATGTGCTCCATGTATTCATCGTTCGTCTTGGGAAATTTGCCGTCGTTGCCGGCAACATAGAGCTGCAGAGTTTTTTGAATTTGCGCGTCGAGGATACGGTCTTCCATGAAGTTTCGCGCGCTGGCAATTGCTCCGTAGTATCGCATCACTCCACCGGCTGGGTTCGCGTAGACGCGCTTGCCGACGACGTCGCCTTCGCCGCGCGAAACGGCCGGCACGTGCGCGGGCGCCGCTTCGGCTGCCGGTTGTGCGGCGGCAGGCGCTGGACTTGGTGCCGCTTGCGGGCGAGATGCCGCACGACCCGCGAGATCATCCGGATCGTTACTCGTCACGATGCCACCGGGCAGAGCGGTCGCGGATGTCTGCGGTCCGGGGGTGGGCGCGGGAGCAGGCGCTGCGGCTACCGGTGCGGCCGGCTGTTCGGGCGCGGGCGCCGGCTTCGGTGGATTGAGCCGGGAGGCCAGCTCATCCATGTCGCCGCCGCCGGCGCCGCCGGACGAATCGCAGCCGCCAATCAGGACGGTGAGCGCAACAATTGCCGCCGAAATCGCGGCCCAGTTTTGTGTGCCTTGTTTCATGACAATAGCTCCTGTGGGGAGTCACCTCTATTCTGCGTCACAGTTTATGCGCCGTTTCGAGCGACAGCTTCCACTCCTGCAATTGCGCCAGCAGCGACTGTTCGGTTCGATCGATTCGCAGCGGCGTGAGTGTGACAAAGCCTTGCTGGATCGCTTCGAGGTCGGTGAGCTCCCCGCCAATCGACGTTGGCGCAGTGCCCATTGCCCAATAGTAACGGCGGCCCTTGGGGTCGATTCGCTCGTCGAAGTCGGCCGGCCAACGGGCGGTGGCCATCGGCACCACGCGAACCTCCGCCGGCCGCTCCAAAGCCGACGTCGGGATATTGATATTATAGAGGGGACATTCCCGCGCGTCGTCCCGATCGACGATTTGCTCGACAAGGTCGACCGCGATTTGGGCGGATCGATCAAATTTTGGCCGTTCGTCGTATTCGAGCGAAACGGCAATGCTGCGGATGCCAAACAAGGCGCCTTCGGTTGCGCCGGCAACAGTGCCGGAGTAGAGGACATTGATGCCGACGTTCAGCCCGCCGTTGATGCCGCTCACCACGAGGTCCGGCCGGCGCGGGCAGAACTCGCCGATCGCCAGCTTCACGCAATCGGCCGGGCTCCCCTCGACCGCCCAGCCGCGCCGCCGATCGCCGTCGAAAACTTCCTTCGCCATCAGCGGACTGAGAAACGTGATCGAATGGCCGACGCCGCTCTGTTCGATAGCGGGCGCGACCACCGTGACGTCGCCCAGCCGGGCAAGCTCGCGCTCCAAGGCGGCGAGGCCCGGCGCGTAGATGCCGTCGTCGTTGGTAAGCAGAATTTGCATGCTTCAGTTCGTGTGAGATCGTTGAATTCACGTTCAATATACGCCGCAGAGCTCCGCGCATCAACTTGGCCACTAGCTTAGGTTTGCGTCGCGGTTCTATAATGCCCCGTTTCCCGCGCAGGAATGATTTCCCCGGAATACACGGATGGCTGCCGTAATAGCATCATCGAACAAATCGTCGCCCGGCATCGCGGCCGAGCGCGTGCTCGTGCTGGACTTCGGCGGGCAATATGTGCAGCTCATAGCGCGCCGAGTTCGTGAGCAGCACGTCTATTGCGAAATAGTTCGGCACGACATCACAGCGGCGCGCGTCCGCGAGATCGCGCCGAAGGGGCTGATTCTGTCGGGCGGCCCGGCGAGCGTCTACGATGACGGCGCGCCGAAGTCTGATCCAGCGATTTTTGAGCTGGAAATTCCCATGCTGGGCATCTGCTATGGGATGCAGTTGATGTGTCAGGCGCTCGGCGGCCAAGTGAAGGGGAATCCGACGCGCGAATTCGGACGGGCTCACTGCACGATCAATGCCGCGAACAAAGACGCCGACGATTTGTTTGCCGGCGTGCCGCGTGAGACACAGGTCTGGATGAGTCACGGCGATCAGGTGCAGGACGTCGCGGGCGACTTCGTGCCACTGGCGGCCACCGACACCTGCCCGGTTGCCGCGGTAAAACATCGCAGCCGAGCGCTCTACGCCCTGCAGTTTCACCCGGAGGTGACGCACACGATCGACGGGAAGACGATCCTCGCCAATTTTGTGACCAAGGTTTGTGGCTGCAGCGGAACCTGGCGGCTGGATGATTTTGCCGAGCAGTCGATTCGCCAGATTCGTGATCGCGTCGGCAGCGATCGTGTGATTTGCGGTCTCTCGGGCGGCGTCGATTCGGCCGTCGTTGCCGCGTTGATCTACCAAGCGATCGGGCCTCAGCTTTCCTGCATCCTGGTCGACAATGGCCTGTTGCGCAAAGACGAAGAGCAATCGGTCATTCACGAATTCACGAAGCACTTCCAAGCCGATCTGCACGTCGTGAAGGCGGCCGGGCGATTCTTGACGGCACTGGCGGGCGTAGTTGAGCCGCAAGAGAAGCGCCGCCTGATCGGGCATGCGTTTATCGAGTGTTTCGCGGCCGAAGCGAAAAAGATCGCGGGCGCGAAATATTTAGCCCAGGGGACGCTGTATCCAGACGTGATCGAAAGTGGCGCCGCCTTCGACGGCCCGACCGACACGATCAAGCTCCACCACAACGTCGGCGGTTTGCCAAAGGAGCTTGGCTTCGAGCTCATCGAGCCGCTCCGCGATTTGTTTAAGGACGAAGTGCGGCAGCTCGGCTCGCAGCTCGGCCTGCCGGACGAAATCGTCTGGCGACATCCCTTTCCGGGGCCTGGGCTGGCTGTCCGCTGCCTCGGCGAAGTCACCAAGGAGCGGCTCGACACATTACGGGAAGCCGACGCGATCGTTGTTGGTGAAATCAAGGCGGCCGGCCTTTACCGCGCTACTTCCCAAGCGTTTGCCGTGCTGCTGCCGGTTCGCTCGGTCGGCGTAATGGGTGACATGCGAACCTATGAAGACGCACTCGCGGTCCGTTGCGTGACGACCGACGACTTCATGACGGCCGACTGGAGCCACTTGCCGCATGAGCTATTGGCGCGCATCTCAACGCGGATCATTAACGAAGTCAA
>DASYDU010000017.1:0-4901 GCA_036499445.1 Lacipirellulaceae bacterium | reverse complement strand
AAAGGAGCGATCGATATTGATTCCACGCCGACGCCCGCAAATAGTCGGGGATGTCCCGCGGTTTGCGACGGACGGCGGGAATAACCATCGTCGGCGCAAATTGCGGCGGCACCGGACCAGAACCGCTCTGCGCACGTTCGGGTTCAATCGCCGCATGCGCCGCTTCCGGCCGAATATGTTTTCGATTTTGGGCCTCGGTCGGTATCGAGTACATCCGCTCGCGAGCGGCCGGATCGACCTCGGCTGGCTCGCCCAATACCATTGTCAGCACATGATGGCAGGACGCGACCTCGGCCAAATGCACGTCCGATTCCAAGCAGATGCGTTCCAAATCGGCAACGCTGTCCGGCGGCATGACGTTGTCGAGGTACTCGGCCACCGTGTTCGGATCCAAGCCCATGCCGGTGCCCACCAGTTGCGGCGCGCTAAGTCGCAGCCGGCGCATCGTATCTTTGGTGCGCAAGATCAAATCGTTGGCGAATTCGCTCGATTCAATTTTCTTGGCGAGTTCCTCGTGGTCGGCCGGTTCGAGGATTTCATCCATGTAGGCCAGCAGTGTTCGCAGCGTAAGTCGCATGGCGATATCTCTATTTGATGCGTGCGGTTTCCCTCCCTGTATTAGTGCCGCGAAATGCCCGTCGCCGTGCAAAAATCTCAGAAATACCTGGCTGGCCCCGCCGTGGGTCTACCGTCAAACCCGTCGCTCAGCCAGGAGCGGACCCGCGGAGAATGCGGCCAAGCCAAGGAGCGAAGCGAGTAACTGGCCAGACGCTATGACCAAAGGGTGGAGTGCAGGCTGTGCTTTCATGGTGGTCTGCCAGGGACCCGTTCGCTCCCAGCCACCGGCTGTACGTACCCATGGGATCGAGGTGGACTTTCCTGACGAATCGATCGACACCCCCTGCCACTGACAGGAAATTGATCCGACCACCAGAATCAACAACAAAATACCTGCGATCAAACGCATGGAGAAGGGGGCGCGAAACGGAACCTCGCCGCGCGAATAAAGTGGGGGATAAGAGGAGCGAGACAGTGGCATTGCTCAGCGCGGCGCCATTCGCGCGCGGGCGGAGCGATCGTGTGATGCGAGGTGGAGAAGTAAGGAATGGAGGGATGGGAACCGCGCCGAACTTGGGTCCGACGCGGGTATGGGACTTCCTCGCCATTCCGCAAGGAACGTGCCGGCGAGCCGCTTTGAGGGGCCGGTCATCCTAAAAGGCCTAGAAACGCCGCGAAAATCGCTCCGCCACAGTTGCGAGCGTCTCGGAGAGGACGCGAATTGTTGCCGGAATGCATCGGTGAGTCGAACGAGCGTTGTCGAAAGTCAACGGCGCAAAATTCGTACTGGTTACGTCAGAGCGACGGGAAAGGTAAGTACCAAGCCGAATCACCCATGCAGGAATCGAATTCCCGTCGTTGGTTTCTAGATACTAGCGGTCGCTGCGGATGCCGGGTTGGAGCGGTCCCCGATTATCTGTGGGCAGGGATGTAATGGGAAAAGAGAAGCCGGCACGGGGTTGCTGGCGACGTGTGCTAGTCCGCTGATGGCGATTTATTTTCGGGGTCCGAACTCGACCGCCGCGGCGATCAATGCAGACCCGATCAAGATGCTCCCCGCGACGAAAGTATCAGGGCTATTGCGGCTGAGCAATGAAACCACGACGCCGATAAATCCCACAATGATAATAAGTGCCTTCATGGCCCCAATCTACCGCGCACGAAAGAAGCCCGCCAAGAGCCACCGGCGATACTTTGACGCGGCCGACACAGCTTTCGCCACCGGTGTCTCCGGAATGCCCGGCGAAGTTTTCGCGGGCCGTGCCACCGGACGTTTGAGAAAGAGTTTGCCCGACTTTTGACAAAAATTTGTTTGGGCCTTGTCTGCCGGCCGAGTACAATTCGAGAGTATGGCGCGGTTGGACGAGTGCCGGGCTTCCGGTAGAATTCGGCCGGGCCGCCCAGCCGACGTTTTTGGCCAAATACGGAAAGCAGGTTGGCTTCCGTTAGACTAAGTTCATAGAGATCAAGGTGACATAGAAAGAACTGTCTGTGTCTCGCAACCGACTCCAACTGCGAAGAGCGATTGAAGAAGCCGAGGGATACCTCGAGCTCGGCATGAAGGACCACGCGCTCCGCGCACTACAGCGTCGCGGCACTCTGGTTCACGGCAATGGTCGGGCCTGCTATCTGATGGGCGAAACGTTGCGCGAGCTAGCACGGTTCGAAGAAGCCCTGTTTCCGCTGGAACGCAGCGCCGACCTGATCCCAGACGACATCCACGTCTGGCTCGCGCTGGGCTGGTGCTACAAGCGGACCGGCCACCTCGCCAAAGCCATTGAGTCGCTCGAGGCGGCCGTGAAGATCGACCCCAGCGAGGCGATCATTCACTACAATCTGGCCTGCTACTGGACCTTGGCGCGAAACCGGGTGCTCGCCCTCCGCTACCTGGCGCACGCCCTGGATATCGACGCGAACTTCCGCGATCTGGTGCTCGATGAGCCGGACTTCAACGCGCTCCGCCACGATCCCGAATTCAAAATGCTCACGGGGCTGAGCGTTTAGAGAATTCGATCGCTGAGCGCTCTCTCGGACCTGCTCAGCTTGGCCAGCGTAACGGCATTTAGCTGTTAGCGTTTGGCCCGGCAACCGACTGCGATGAACCGCCTCGTTTCCACCGTGCCAATCACTAACAGCTAACTGCGCTGAATCCTGCTGGCTAACAGCTGATGGCTAACCGCTAACAGCTTAGTACCGGCATTCAAAGCCGACTTGGATGCCGTGGATCAACACGGAATTATCCGAATTGATGTGGTTCGCGTCCGCATGATCCGCGAAATCCGATGGCAGATCGGTCGATAGCGCCAGGCCGGAGATGGCGACCGCACGATAAGCGGCCACCGCGCGCCAATGACAACTGATGTCGTAGGCACCGCCGATCCGGAGCTCGCCGAGGAATGCCACATCGTCCTTGGTCGAGCGGAAGGTCGGATCATTGAATTGACCGCCGTCGCTATCGGTAAACTGCTGGAACACTCGCATGTGATTGTCGTAGATACCAAAGTCCGTGTCGCAGAACAGATTCCAACGGCAGCAGACGCAGTAGTTCATGTTCGCGCCCCATTGAAAGCCGGTCATCAAGTTGTCGACGCTACGATCGAAGTAGATGTTGCCGTCGGCGCCCGGGGCACCAGTAGTCTGGACGTAGAACGTATCAGCAAAGCGGAAGTCGTCGTCGATCCGGAAGAAGCGAATACCGCACAGGCCGGTGATGGTGAAGGCGCTGCCGCACGAGGGCTGAGCACATCCGCATCCGCCTCCCACGCCGCAATCACCGCAGCCGCCGCAACCGGTGTCACACGTCGGTGCGCAGCCGCCACACACCATGGGCAGTCGCAGGAAATTCAGTTCGATGTTTTGGGCCGAAAAGCTGGTCCGCTCGCTGACAGTGCGGATGCGGACGTCGCCGTCGTTGGGCGTTGGGTAGGCCGGCGCGGCCGGAACGGGTATACCGTAGTTGAGGTAATTGTTGACTGGCATCATGCCGCCGCCGGCGCGGTCATATTGCTCGCCGGCGAAGTTCTTCATGCCGAAGATCATTTTTGGGCCGGCGGGCGTCGCCAAAGTATACGAGGCGCTCGTCACGTCCTTATCAATCGCCCACCAAGCCGCTTCCCAGGCGTAGTCTTGCGTCTCGCAAGCATTGCAGCCACCACAGCTATTGCCGCCGCCGTAGCCGCCGCAACCTGAGTTGCAGGTGTCGCAAGAGGTGCCGATGCTGAATGTGCTGCCGAAGCGAATTTCCGCGCCAGAGCGGAAGCCGTCTTCGGCGTCATTGGTTTCCAAGATCGTGACGCGCTTCGGCGGATAATACGGATAGCTGGCGCTCGTCGTGTCGAATGCCGTGGCGAGCCGCGTGTTGCTCGGATTGGTGCGATCCATGAACAGATAGTAGACGCCGCCGAACCATGCGCGGCCACCACAGGTGCGATCGAAGTAGTTGCCGATGCCGTAGTCCGGCTGACCGCAGCCAGTGCCATTCATGTAGCCGTAGTCGCCGCAACCGCCGGTCGCGGGATAGCCGCCCGCTCCGCCTGCTCCGCACGTCGAGCAACCGCCGCCGTAGCCCTGCATGGTCTGTTCGTAACCTTGCGAGACTGGCGCGCCGCCCATGTTAGAGCCGCCCATCGTCGAGCTATCCACGCTCGAACCGTTCATCGCCGGACCGCTCATGTTGCCGCCATTGATCGGGGCGGGCGTCGGTAGCGACTCGTTCGTCGCAGTCGGCGTCGGAGCGCCATTGTTCTGGGCCACGTACGGATAGTTCGGCCGCATCGCCGTCTGCGGATAGGCGGCCATCGGCTGCTGCTGTTGATATTGTGCCGCCGGTTGCTGTTGTTGTTGGTATTGCGCTACCGGCTGCTGCTGCGGACGGACCATATACGACGGCTGCTGCGCCGGCGGCACATACGCCGTCGGCCGGGCTGGCGGCGCACTGTTGTATGCCGGAGCCGGAGCGCCGTAGCCGGGCGTGCCATAGGCTGCGGTCTGTTGGGGCTGAGTGTTCGGATACGGCTGCTGTTGCGGCGCGGCGTACTGTGACTGCCCAGCGTACGGTTGCTGTGCCGCGTAGGGCTGCGGCGCAGCGCCGTAGGGCGCGTATTGGCCAAAGGCCAGGTGACCGCTCAAGCCGACCACCGCGAGGGCCGCGACCGCCGTAGCACGATTCCACGCCAGATGAATCTTCATCTGAATCTCCTTCTTCCTTGAAGGGCGCAAGCCGCTCGGCCGTCCGCCCGGTAGATGGTCCTTGGCACTAGTGCCAAATTTGATCGGTGTGGGATCCGCGGTCGTCCATGACCTCGATTGCGGCCGGCCGCGCGACAAAAGCGGCGCAACTGGCA
>DASYDU010000016.1:0-3960 GCA_036499445.1 Lacipirellulaceae bacterium | reverse complement strand
GGCCTATTTTTGCCTGAGAGAATTTGCCCGATGCTAAATGTCCGGTGATCCCTATTCCTCATCCTCCCGCAGCTTGGCGAGCACCGAATAATCTTCCAGCGTCGTCGTGTCGCCCACCGTTTCTTTGCCCGCGGCAATATCCTTGAGCAGCCGCCGCATGATCTTGCCGCTCCGCGTTTTCGGCAGCATGCTCGTGAAGCGGATGTCGTCCGGCTGCGCGAGTGCGCCGATCTCCTTCCGCACGTGCTGCTGCAATTCCTTCCGCAGCGCCTCCGACGGCACCGCGTCGCGCAACGTCACAAAAACCGCGACCGCCTCGCCCTTCAGCTCATCCGGCCGACCAACTGCCGCCGCCTCCGCCACCTTTGGATGCGACACGAGCGCGCTCTCGATCTCGATCGTGCTCAATCGATGGCCCGAAACATTTAGTACGTCATCAATGCGCCCCATGATCCAGTAATAGCCGTCCTCGTCGCAGCGCGCGTTGTCGCCGGCCAGATATTTGCCGCGCACCTTGCTCCAGTAGACCTCCTTGTATCGCGCATCGTCGCCCCAAATTCCGCGCAACATCCCCGGCCAGGGATGCGCAATCGTCAACCACCCACCTTGATTGCGGCCCACCGCGTCGCCCCGCTCGTCGACAATTGCCGGAACAATTCCCGGCAGCGGCTTCGTGCAGCTTCCCGGCTTCGTGGCGATCGCCCCCGGTAGCGGACTCATCATGATTCCGCCCGTCTCGGTCTGCCACCACGTATCGACAATCGGGCAGCGCTCGCCGCCGATCACGCGGTGATACCACATCCATGCCTCTGGATTGATACCCTCGCCAACCGTGCCCAGCAGCCGCAAACTCGACAAATCATGCTTCTTCACATGCTGATCGCCCCACTTGATAAACGCCCGGATCGCCGTCGGCGCCGTATAGAAAATTGTCACTTTGTACTTCTCGATCAGCTCCCAAAACCGGCTTTCGTTTGGCTGATTCGGCGCGCCTTCATACATAAAAACCGTCGCCCCGGCTGAGAGCGGACCATAGACGACGTAGCTGTGCCCCGTCACCCAGCCGCAATCCGCCGTGCACCAAAACACATCCTCCTCGCGATGATCGAACACCCACTGGAACGTCATCTTCGTAAACAAGTTGTAGCCGGCCGTCGTGTGCTTGACGCCTTTGGGCTTTCCCGTCGAGCCGCTGGTATAGAGGATAAAAAGCGGCGATTCGCTCTCCATCGGCGTCGCGGGACAATGTGCCGATGCCGACGCCATCAGTTCATGCCACCAGAAGTCGCGGCCCGGCTTCATCTCGACCGCCTCGTTCACGCGATCAAACACAATGCACTTCTCGACCGACGGCGACTTGGCCAGCGCTTCGTCGACCGTCTGCTTGAGCGCGAGCGCTTTGCCCCGCCGCCAACCCGAATCCGCCGTAATCACCAGCTTGACTCCGGCATCACGGTTCCGCTCAGCAATCGCCTCGGCCGAGAAGCCCGCGAAGATCACCGAATGGATCGCCCCAATCCGAGCGCAGCCGAGCATCGCGATCGCGAGCTCGGGCACCATCGGCATATAGATCGACACGCGATCGTTAGGGCCAATGCCGAGCCCCTTCAGCACGTTGGCGAACTTGCAAACCTCTCGATGAAGTTCGGCATAGGTGAGCTTCCGAGCATCGCCAGGTTCGCCTTCCCACAGAATCGCCATCCGGTCGGCGAGCCCCTTCACAATGTTGCGGTCCAAACAATTATAGGACGCGTTCGTTCTTCCATCTACGAACCACTGGGCAAAGGGCTCGTTCCATTCGAGTGCTTTCGTGAAGGGCTTGAACCAATGCAGCTCGTCGCGGGCCAGCTCTGCCCAGAATTTCGCCGGGTCGGCCGCGGCCCGGTCCCACAGCGATTGATACTCGGCGAGCGACTTGATCCGCGCCCGGGCCGCAAACTCCGCTGGCGGCGGGAACACACGCGTCTCTTGCATCACAGTGTCGATTTGCCCGCTCGCTCCTGCCGCCATGTGTCATCTCCGCGCCGCGAGATAAAATCAGGGCCGCCAATCGCCCATATCATGAAAAGTAATACTGCAAACCTCGGATTCTACCTGAGGCCCACTCTCAGTCAAACTCCGACGGTCCTCGTCATCGCGACATCGGGCCGGCAACGCCGCTAGTTGCGACCCGTCCGTCGCCCTATTACAATCGGGCAAGATTTGGCTCTTCGCTCCACGAACATGCCAGGCGGAAAAGGTATGTCGGATGGTCGACCACGGCGAGCCCGCGACTGCGGGTGATGTCTCGCTTTTGCTTCTCGATTCCGCCCAGGGACACCCTGTCCAATCCTGGCGATTCTCCGACCATTCCCAGATCACGATCGGACGTGAGCAAGACAACGACGTCGTAATCGCCGACCCGCATGTCTCGCGCATCCATGCCCGGCTCGTTGCTTTTGAAGGCAGCTGGACCCTGATCTCGATGGGTCGGCATGGCGTTCTGGTCAACGATCGGCTGGTCGCCGACATCGAACTGCGGCCGCAAACAATCTTTCGGCTCGGTCCGAGCGGCCCTTCGCTGCGGTTCGAAACCGGCACTGCCCGTCCCAGTTACGGTGAGACGCTGGAAAACATCAACCCCGATACACTCTCTCTGCTCGAAGTCGATGAGCAGCGAAAGCAACAGGAGGTCGAACAAATCGCCGGCGGAGCTTTGTTCGAAGATCTGCTAGAGCAATCGCGCCGGCTTCGGTCCGAGCGCCAGGGCGGCAACGACTCAGAATGACATCCAGATTTTTGCCATCGAACACCTGAACTACGTGTCACGGGCGTGCCGCCGTCGCCGGGAGATCAACTCTTGCCAAAAATCATTTCCACCCACTCGTTCCGCGGCGGCACAGGCAAATCCAACACCACGGCTAATCTCTCTGTCCTCGTGGCACGCGCCGGATTCCGCGTCGGCGTCATCGATACCGATATCCAATCGCCCGGCATTCACGTCATTTTTCAGCTCGCCGAGTCGCGCGTCAAACACGCGCTCAATGACTACCTCTGGGGCAAGTGCCGAATCGACGAAGCCGCCTACGACGTCACCCAGGCCGCGATCGGCGACGTCCACACTGATCTCGACCGCCCGCGCATCTTTCTGATCCCGTCTAGCGTCAACGTTGGTGAGATCGGCCGCATCCTCAAAGAAGGCTATGACGTCTCCAAACTCAACGACGGCTTCAATCGGCTCGTGACCGATCTAAAGCTCGACTTCCTCTTCATTGATACCCACCCCGGCGTCAACGAAGAAACTCTCCTCTCGATCGCCATCTCGGACAAGCTGCTGCTGGTGATGCGGCCCGACAGCCAGGACTTCCAGGGCACCGCCGTCACGGCCGAGCTCGCCCGCCGGCTGGAGATCCCCGAGATGCTGATGGTGGTCAACAAAGTGCCGCCCGGCATGGACACTTCCGCACTCCGCGAGCGTGTCGAATCGACCTTCAACGCCGAGGTCGTCGCGATGTTGCCTCTGAATTATGAAATCGTCCGACTCGCCAGCAGCGGCATCTTCGTCAACCGTTTCCCCGACCACCCGATGACCCTTGCCCTCAAACAAGTTGCCGAACGGCTCATTGCATAATTAGAGTCTTTGCTCGCGTTGAGAATCACGAATGCCCGACGACAAATCATCCGCCGCCCTCGACGACCTCCTCGGCAATCTCAAGTCGGCCGTCGCCCCTTTCCGTGCCACCCTTCAGGAGCTTCACGCCAAATACCGCAAACTCAACGAAGGCAAAGTCGCCGACTATATCCCCGAGCTCGCCCTGGCCGACCCCAACTGGTTCGCCATCTCCATCGTCACGGCCGACGGCCAGGTCTTCGACGTCGGCGACCACCAGCAGCTCTTCAGTATCCAATCCGTCTCGAAGCCGTTTGTCTTCGGCATGGCCCTCGAAGACCACGGCCGCGATGCCGTGCTAAAGAAAGTCG
>DASYDU010000015.1:0-6745 GCA_036499445.1 Lacipirellulaceae bacterium | reverse complement strand
GGTGATCTGGATGGGGATGGGATTACCGACCTGGCGGTCGGAGCCGATGGCGATAGCTCGGGAGGCCCGCAATGCGGCGCGGTCGATGTGGTGTATATGAACGCCAATGGCACCGCGAAGGGCAGCACGAAGATCGCTAGCGGCACGAATGGCGGCCCGACGCTCGCGACCCTTGACTTCTTCGGCAGTTCAGTGACTTCGCTGGGAGACCTGGACGGCGACGGTTTGATCGACCTAGCCGTCGGGGCGAGAGGTTATGGCACCAGCGGGACTGTGCACTTACTATTCCTGAAACCGGGGGGCAGCGACTTCGGCGACGCGCCAGACCCGGCGTCTGAGACCGGCCCGGGAAACTACAACACGCTCGTCTCCGACAATGGACCGAGTCACGTCATCGTGGTCGGGCTTAAGTTGGGGGCCAATGTCGATGCGGACGCGGGTACGCTGCAATTTGCGGCCGCCAATGCGGATGACGTGAACGGAGCTCTCCCGGACGACGAGGACGGGCTCGCGAATCCTCCGGCCGACCTTGCACTCACTATTGGAGATCAACCAAAGGTAAACGTGCGCGTCACGAATACGACGGGCACAGCGGCGACTCTCTACGGCTGGATCGACTACAACGCCGATGGCGTGTTCGACAATGCCACAGAGCGCGCTTCCTTGACGGTGCCCACGGGCAGTAGCAATGTCACCAAGACGCTCACGTTCGCGACGGTGCCCAGCGGCTTCACAGGCACGACCTTCGCGCGGTTTCGATTGAGCAGCGACGAAGCAGCGGCCAATCCCACTGGCGCTGCCATTGACGGTGAGGTGGAAGACTACCAAGCGACGATCACTAAGCCCAGCATCGGTCTGCCGGATCCCGCCAAAACACAGAAGATCGCTAGCGGCGTTGGAGGCGGTCCAACGTTGACAGGCAGTGACTACTTCGGCAATTCGGTGGCGTCGCTGGGGGACTTGGACGGCGACGGCGTGACTGACCTCGCCGTCGGAGCCAATAAAGATGACACGGGCGGCTTGGAACGTGGGGCCGTGCACGTGCTGTTCATGAACAGCAACGGCACGGTGAAGAGCAGCCAGAAGATCGCTAGTCGCACCGGCGGCGGTCCAACGCTGGGGGACCGTGACCAATTCGGCAGTTCGGTGGCGTCGCTGGGGGACCTGGACGGCGACGGGGTCACCGATCTCGCGGTCGGGGCCAGATACGACCATAGCTTCGGGACATACCGCGGAGCGGCGTATGTGTTGCTGATGAGCAACAACGGCACGGTGAAGAGCAGCGTGAAGATCGCCAGTGGCTTGAATGGCGGGCCCACGCTCGCAAACGGCGCTTACTTTGGCGAGTCGGTCGCATCGCTGGGAGACCTGGACGGAGACGGCGTCACCGATCTGGCTGTTGGGGCCAGACACGATTTCATTTACGTATTTTTCCTAAACGGCAATGGTACCGTCAAACAAAGCCAGCAGGTCTTGGGCTTCGCTGGCGGCTCCTTGGCGTCGCTGGGGGATCTGGACGGCGACGGCGTTACTGAACTCGCGGTCGGGAAAAGCGATGATGGCACGGGAGGGACGGGACGTGGGGCAGTACAATTACTATTCCTGAACTCCGATGGAACTGCAAAAAAAAGCGTTAAGATTGCTAGCGATACGAACGGCGGCCCGACGCTCGCGAACAACGACCGCTTCGGCAGCTCGGTGGCGTCGCTGCGGGACCTCGATGGCGACGGCGTGACGGACTTAGTTGTCGGGGCGGCCGGGGACTCTATCGGCGGACTTTCCCGTGGGGCCGCCTACGTGCTCTTTTTGAACAGCAATGGGACGGTGAAGAGCAGCCAGAAGATCGCCAGTGGGACCAACGGCGGCCCGACCCTGGCAAACGCTGATCTATTTGGCCGCGCGGTGGCTTCCTTGGGAGATTTGGACGGGGATGGGTTGATTGACTTCGCAGTGAGTGCACCTCGCGACGACCAGGGCGGCCTTTTCCAGGGCGCGATTTACGTGATGTTCACGAAGCCGGAGGCGGCTGTCACGTTGCCCGGCGACTATAACCTCAGTGGCGTCGTCGATGCGGCCGACTACACGATGTGGCGCGACACGTTGGGCAGCACGACGGACCTGCGGGCTAACGGGGACAAGACGGGCGCGAGCGCGGGCAAGATTGACCAGGCCGACTTTGACGTGTGGAAGGGCCATTTTGGTCAGTTGGCGACGGGGGCAGGAGCGAGCGGCGAGGAGCGAGGAGCGAGTGAAGAACAATTGCGGATTTCGGATGTCGGATTGCGGATTGGGCAGAGTGCAGGTGGCTTGACGGCGGCGATTGCGCCAGGGGGTCAGTCCCCGTTTTCGATCGGCGCAAATCGAGTTAAGGCCGTTGTCTCGAAAATGGGGACAGACCCCGACACACCACGCCCAGCGCCGACCCGGCTGCAGCCGATGTTGCCTACGGCCGTGTGTCCGGCTCTGGGCGTGCCACCCAATGAGGCCGCTGCCGCGCGACACGATGATGCGCTGTTGGTTTGGCTCACGTCGCGGCCAGGCGCTGGGCCACGACGCGATGATGGGCTGCGAGATACATTGCCGGCGGATCGAGCGACCGATGAAACGGGTGAGCGCCTGGACGCGGGGGTAGATGATGTGTTTGCGGAGCTGGCCGTCAAATGATAGTGACGCGAGCGCCAGGGTCTGCCGTGTTTCGATGCTTCTTGCGACTACGCCGCACCGATTGGGACAACCGGTGGTACCCGTGTCGTAGCGCGGAGCAGGGAAGGGAGCGGCGCTGAGACGCCTCCCACAAACGAAATGTGGCTGGAACGCTGGGCGACCGCCGAGTCACTGTCTTACGCGGTCCGGTCGAAGTAGTCGAAGTTCTGCTGGATTTGGGCCCAGGTGAGCGTCAATTGCGGGTACTGAGTGCCCCACGGATTGAAGAGCGTCACGGTTTGGTTCGAGGCGTTGTAGCCGACGACCGCATAGGCATGGCTGCCGACTACGCCGCTGCCCGAGAGTGGGCTCGATTTCGAGGCGAAGCCGATCGACTTGCCGGCATTCCAGGCGGTGACAAACGTGTTGAAGTTTGACGGCGCGGTCGAAGCGAAGGCGACCGTGCCCGGGCCGCTGACCTGTCCCTGCGCGGCAAAGATATAGCCACCCTCGATCGCCGCGTAGTTGTTTTGGCCGCTGCCGGATAGGCTCGACCGCTCCCAGCCGATCTCATTGAGCTCCACATAGGCCTTTTCGGCCAGCAGGCTCCAAAGTTCGTTGCCGGTATTGTTGTAGGCCATGCCCATACCGGCGAAGATGGCTCGCCCGGCGCTGTCGGTCGGCAGATAGCTGTCGACCGTCACGTAAGTGGCGGTGCCATTGTTGAAGAACTTTACCGTATAGGTGCCGTCGCCATTGACGATGAACATGTTCGTAATGGCACTGTTGTTGCGGAGCGCGATCTCGCCGAGCGTCGACATGAAGTAGCAGTCGCCGAGGTAGCCCTGCTTAATGTCGGTGTACGCAGCGCCGCTCACAAACAGCGTGCCTGAGAATTGGCGGTACGTATAACCGGTGGCCGTGGGGTGGTCTAGGCCTAGGAACCACTTGTTCACCAAGTTGTCCATTTTAGTGGAAGCGGCCCCGGCAGAAAGGTTGCCCAGGGATTGCCCGAGATACTTGGCGTTAGCCGCGTTGGCGTTGACGACATCGGCGGCCAATTGATCCACGTAACTGAGCGTGCCGAACAATGAAGTATTGGCGACGATCGCCCGCAGGTCGGTCAGTTCTGTGGCGTCAATCACGCTGCCGTCGTCTGCGCTATGGAGCAACGCGATCATGTCGCTGCGATTGATCAGTCCGTCGGTATAGAGGCTGTGACCCAAGCTCTTCAGGGCCGCATCCGTGATGTGTGTGTCGAACCAGTTGGTCGTCACCGGCGGGGTCGGGGTCGGAGTCGGCGGCGGTGGTGGCGGCGGGGGCGGTGGCGTCGGGTTGCTCCAATTCTGGACTGCGCCGTCCACGGTCACAACGCCGTTGGCGGCCGCCACCAGCGTGTGTTTCGATCCGCTGAAGTTGACGTCGTGATGGCTCCAGAGATGGATCAATTCCTTGCCCGAGCCTGGCTTGACGGTCACGGCGACCGCTAGCGCCTGGTTGCCGCCATTGCTGACGCTGTCGAGCGACACGACGTCGTTACCGGCTTTGAGGTCGATTACGATCGAATGCACTTGCGAAGTGGTCCAAGTGCTCGGCGCGGCCGCGGTCGTTTTGTGATGTTTTCCGCCAGAGGTGATTGGCGTGAGGCCGTGGACCGAGATATTGTTGCCCGAGCGCGCGAGCGAAACCTGATCGGCGCCGCTTGTCCCGGTGACCGTGAGCACGCCGGCCGAGCTGAGCGCGGCAGTGACGCCGGTCATCACGTCGCGGCGTTCCAAAGTCTCGATCTGCGAGCGGCGAAATTTCGACTTGAGCGGCTTTTTCACGGTTAGTCTCCGGCGAGATAAGGTGTTTTGTGCTGCGCGGTGCCGAATCTGTGGACCCGTCGGATAGTGGACCCACCGGCAGTCAGAGGAGAGTAAGGCGTTTCTCGGCGAAGGCGGGGCCACGATTGTTTTGGCCGCCGCGTGTCCGCCAGTCGATGAGGGGCAAACGAAAAGGTTCAAACGCGAAAGGCGCGATCACCCTTCAACGAAACCCTAGGTCAGGTTTTTAGATGGGTCAATTAGAATTGCGCGCACATCAGTTGATTTGTCGGGCGGCGCTGCCCAAGCGCAAGGCGGGAAGCCCTCGCGTTGAAGCGACTCGACTGCGGTGGCATTTTCGCATCCACTAAACGGAGCTGATGCGTAAAGGCCACTTCATCCGGCTGGCTCGAAGTGCCGCAGGGCGTGCCACGACTTCACAACCACGAGCGCCAGGGGCCAGGCGCTGGCGACCAGGTCCATCGCCGCGAGCGGGCCCAGTTGGCGAGTGGCTCCCGCTCGGGCTTGGTGCAGCATCGTGCCAAAGAAGAGTGCATAGAGGCTGCAATAGACCAAGAGATTCAGCACAACGACGAGATCAGCCCGCGACCTGCCGCGGAACCGATCGACAGTCACGGTAGTTGCCCCCAAAGCGACCAATGCCATCGCGGTTACCACCGGAACGGCCGAAAGCCAGGCACCGGCGACGAGCACGCCCAAACCAATGCCAATCCACGCCGGTCCCCAAGAATCGCTTTGATTGACAACCGGCAATTTGAGAAGCGGCAGGCGCATGACGGCGGACTCAAGCAACAGAATCGAATCGCGATGATTCCATTCTGATTGCGGGCCCGACATGCGTCTACAGTCGCCGCATTGTAGAATAGCCTCACCACTCCTTGTGTGCGAATTCCTGTTGGGCCAGTGAATGTCCGGTGAATTGAAACCAGCCGCCGCCCAGCCTGAACCAACTGAAGCCCGGTTCTCGATCCGGGCGCTATTTGTAGCCACCGGAGTTGTGGCTGTGATCGCTGCCGTGGTGGGGCCGCTGGTGCGGAGTCTTCAGCCCGACGCCCAACTCCGCCTGCTTATCGCATGGGGTGCGTGGCTTGCGGCCACGATCGTTTGGATCGGCTATCAAGCGCGTGAGCGGGCCAGCGCCGAATGCTCGGCAGGCAAGTCGCTGCTTCGCCTCCCGATGTTTGATGAAAAGCTCGCTTCCGCCAGCCCCGAGAGACGCTGGATCAACTTTGGCGGTGCAATCCTGCTGACGCTTTTGCTTCTCACTACGATGAGCCACAGCCTGGTGAATTCGCCGAACCCATTGGAGAAGTTCAACTTATTAGATGCCGCATTTACGATTTTGTTCGCGGCGTGGTGGTTGGCACGACTCGTCTCTATTTGTATGTGGCGAAACAACGTTCGGTTCTGCGAGTCCGGCGTACTGTGGGACCAGCAGGTATTGCTGTGGGACCACATCATCGAGCAACGCTGGAACGGCTCGAATGGCGTGATGTTGGAGCTCAAGGGGATCGATCAACATGGCGTTGAAAGGTTGCTCAAAATACCCGTTCCAATACAGCAACAGGCCGCTGTCCAAGCCATTTTGGACGCTAAGGCGGCCCATGGCCCATCGATGCCGCGCGGACCACTTATTCACACGTTGGTGTGCCTCCCCCTTTCGACTTCGGTCCGACGCCCATGGTGGCCCAGATATACCGGAGCCGTTCTAGTTTTTGCTGCTTTCGTTGGTGCTCTGTATCTCGCTGGCTCAAGTCTGTCCGGAATACGTGGGTTTGATAGCTCCATCCTGATTGGCATTCTGCTCGCCGGAGCGACTGGCTCATGGTGGTGGCGACGAACCGGAAAACTAGCGGGTCCGGCGCTGGCTCGGCTATCGGGCAGACGCGACGCGCTGGCATTACTACTAATTCTGCCAGCTGCCGGGGCATTCTTCGTTATTGGACAGAGCATTGGCTGGTCGTATCCTTGGGTCGCCTATGCAACTGGGACAGGGTTTGGATTCACGGTTGTGGTCGCCGCCACGTACGCCTTTGGCAAGCAATTGGACCTCCGTGCCAACGGCCTCGTACTAAAGGGAGCCTGCTATTGGCCGTGGGCGCAAGTGCGCGTCACCCTCTGGGATTCCGAAAAGGGGGGTCGACTGGTATTCGCCCGTGGTTGGCGACGAATTGTGGGCTGGGTTCCGACGGAACAGCGCGCGGCCGTCGACGCACTACTGAAAGAAAAGCTGGCAAATCCCATCGATGCAGAACGGCAGACCGGTTGATAGTGCC
>DASYDU010000014.1:0-6121 GCA_036499445.1 Lacipirellulaceae bacterium | reverse complement strand
AATCGATCAAACGGTGAGGGCGCAGCGAGCAGGCCGCGAAGACGGAGCAGCAAGCGAGGAGTTGGCCGAGAAATTAGACAATGCAGTGATCGATACGCTACGAGAGAGTGTGGGCCATGGCAACTCGCACGCGGCTGATCTGGCAAAGGACGAAAGGTTTGCGTATCTTCGTGGCAACAACGAGTTTGTGAAGCTAGTCGGCGGGAAAAATGGCGACGCGAAGCGCGCGGCCGCCGGCCCGCCCGCAGGTTCAAAGGCGAATTGACGACGACAATTGAGGACGCTCACATGAGCGAATCATCGGGATCATCCCCTGGCCGCGCGAAATCCAATCGCCAAATTGGGCGGCGACAGACGCTTGCGCGACGATTGCGAATCGAAGCGATGGAAGGCCGTGTGCTCTTGTCGGGCAATACGCTCGATCTTTCGACATTTGGCAACGATCTTGCGCCGGCGAGCTATCAGATTTCGAGCACTGCAGTGAGCGGGCAGAACAACTCCGTTACCAATGTGCAGATCAATCTGCCGACGCCCTCCGGCGATAGTTTGGGGAGCAGCGCAATCTCGCTGCCTATCACGACGATCGGCGGAGAGGTGCAGGTGCTATCTGACTCGACCGTTGTGCTCCCAACATTCGATGGCCAGTACTTTAGCTTTCTTGTTTCGCCAAACATGCCGTCTAGCCAAAGCCGGTACATGCTTAGCGCTGATGGTCATTTGGTGACGCGCACAACCGGCCTAGTACCGTTGGGCGCGCTCAACTCTGAGCGTGACTTGGACTACATGCGCTACAACACATTGGCGCCAACGGCGATCGATGACGCCCAGGCACAGGTCGATTATTTGGACACAACTGGTGCGACCGATCTCAGCGCTCAAAGCGCGCTGAGCAGTCATAAGAATGTCGTGGCGGGAACAATTGCCGGCAATCGTTCGATTGTGACGTTCGTATTGCCGGGCGAAGGCGGGCTTACGCTCACGGCGCCAATTGGTGTTGGCGGGGCCAGCGTCGGCGCCACCAGCGATCTCCTCAATGCGTCCTGCGTTGGTGCCGTTGGTGGCTGGGCTCTCGACACGACGGGATATGCGGGCAACGATGCGCTCGGCTCCGTTGCTGGCACGCCGCGTATCTCGGGTTCGACAGGCGGGTCAAATGTGTCGTTTGATCTGGGTTTGGTCGGTGATGGGACTCACGTGCCGACTCATCCTGATTTGACGCACGCTGTAGCAAATACGGGGCAACTGTTCAGCGAATCTGGTTCTGCCTGGCAAGCCGTTCGAATCAATGCTGAATCGGGCGCCAACGTTGCGCTCGAAGCCCCCAAGGGATCAGTGGACTCCGAAGGCGGGCTAATTCAATTGGCAAGTTTGGCTCGATTGTCGACCGGGCAACTCAGTGCGAATTCGGAAGCCGACGCGGACGGTCACGAGCTTGATTCGTCGCACGAGGCTGGCGACATGCATGCAGACTCGGCCCCGTTGGAATGCGAGTGGGACCGGGCCATCGCGATGGAATCGATCGGTACGACCGGGCTGTCACGGTCGGCGGACGAGCAGAATTCGCGCGAAGCGTCGCCGGACCAGGCGTCGCGCGCCGATGGTCGCGGGCCACTGTCAACTGATGATTCCAAAGCGCGCCTGGAGAGCCAGAGCGAGAGTGGCGAGAATGCCTCGGCGGATATCGTACAGGTCGGGCGAGTAACGTCGGCAGCTTTGGCGGCGGAGGGCGCTGAGAACGCTGGCGCAGTGACGTCTGTCGTCTATGTTGGATCTCCGCACGCTGGTGATTTGAGTTCGATGCTCGCTCATGCTCGGCGGCTCGACCGATCTTTGCGTGCTTCCCAAGTCGCGAAAGCGAATGATGGCTGCGATTCCCGTTTGGTGCGCGAAGAGGCATTTTCCGATTGGCATAATGGCACTGTCGCTGACGCGAATGCTGTAGCGAGCCAGCCGAGCGAGTACCGTCTGCGGGTGAATCCGGGGCCGTTCTTGGCCATACTCGCGCTGGAGCGGCTTGCGGCGCTGGACCCGCGCGACGATCGTCGGAAGCGAGACGCCGTTGGCACGTTAGCGCGAGACGACGGTTGCGAGTAGCCGGGCATTGACTTGATGGACGCGGGCGGGGCTGGTGATGCCCGCCAGCAGCGCGACCAGCGTATGGAAGCGGCCCATATCGACGCGATGTGATGTCGCGGGCCGCAGCGACGATGCGGCAAGTCTGGCCAGGCGTCCATCCGCGATTTCGAGCGTTACGATGCCGTCATCGTACTGGAACGGGTGAAAAAAGGCTGCGTCCCCTTTATCAGAGAGGCGGCAGGGTTGGCCGGCGATGCGGGCGTGGAGCGTGAAGTCGCCGGGCTCGCCTTCGAGGAAGAAGCCGTCGTGGGTTGCGGCGGCGTCGAACGACTCGCGGCTGCCGAAGAAATTCGGCTTCTTGAGGTACGGGCCATCCCACTCGGGGCAGAACGTGTCGCAGTTGCCGCAATAATTGCAGAAGTCGGCAAAGTTGGCGATCTGCTCGCTGCGGCCGATGACGAAATGCTGCTGGTTGCCGCATTCGGTGATTGAGCCATCGGGCGCCACTTCGACATCGCGATAGTGCAGATCGACCGGCGGCGTTTCGTAGATGAAGTTGGCGTCGTTGGGGCAGACGGGGACGCATTTGTCGCAGGTGATGCAGTCGAAGAGGACCAGGTGCGAATTGATCCGGCGCGGCACCATGCTGTTCTTGGCGGCCGTGTAACGAACGTCGGCAACGGTTTCGGCGGCGATGATCGAAGTGTTGAGCCAGCCGGCGCGGCGAGGGTCGTTGCCGGCCGTTTCGTGTTGGCCGCGGGCGGCGAGCAAGTATTCGTCGATCGTGCGGGCCCCGACCGACCGCATCTCCTTCTCTAAACCCTGCAAGTAAGGCGGCAGCCGGCCGTAGCCGCCCGTCTTGAGGAGGTCGGTGCAGGTGGTGACGGGCAGGAATCCGCAGGCGACCATGTTGGGAAAGTTCTTGCGGTCAACGCCAGCCGAATACGAGATCGGGATCTCCGGCCCCATCGCCTGCCGAAAAACGTCGGTGAGCGCGAGCGTGATAACATGGAGCGGCGCGCCGGAGAGGTACATGATTTTTTCGCTCGCCGGGAAGAAGTCGCGATGGTTGACGACTTCGAGCGTATTGGAAAACTTTGCCCCGAAAACCAGGCCGCGTGATTTTGCGAGATCCATCATCCGGCGGCACATCGCGATTGACTGGTCGAATTGTAGGCCGCTGGTGTAGGCGGTGGGATTTACCGTGAGGTCGCGGTAGCCGAGTGTGTCGTGGAGCAGGAATTCGAGCCGATCTTTGCCGAGCATCGGCGGATTCATTTTGACGATCGTGTGGACGCCCATTTCCGTGAGCAGAAACTCGGCAATCCGCTCGATCTCCTCGGCGGGGCAACCGTGGAACGTGGAGAGTGTGATGCTGCGGCTGAGCTTGGTCGGGTAGTCGAGGTCGCGGAGTGGGGCGAGACGCGATGGGATCAAATTACGGAGGCGCTCGACCGTGGGCGTGGCGTCGATCATGCCGGCGATGAAACGGCGAACTTTGTCGGACTGGATGCCGGCCAGGTCGTAGCCGATCGACATGTCGTAAATGGTTTCGCCGACGGTGCCGCGGAGGTCGACGTCGCCGAACGGTTTGCCGAACAGTTCCGGCGCCGTGCGGAGCATGTGGATCAGCATCGCCCCTTGCACGTATTGATCGAGCGAGTCATGAACGTGTAGCTCTTGCGAGAACTCGATGTTGTAGCCGATGTTGGCCGCGTCGATGCAAGGACGGCCGATGGCGAGCTGGTCGTTGATTTGGACTGTCTTGAGCTCGATGATTCGCGAGCCGGCGAGCCAGGAGAGGACCAGATTTTGGGCCATCTGCGATTGCGGGCCGGAGGCAGGGCCGACGGGTGTGCCGGCCACGCGATCGTGAAAGCGAACGGAGAGATCGGGGGCGTCGGCCTCGCACGAGGGCAAGTACCAGCGGCGCTGCGGCAGATCGAAGATGGCCTGCTGCCGGGCAAATTCCAAGCGCATCCGGTCGATAAGGTCGACGAACGGTGCGCAGTAGAGTTCGACCATGGCTGGAACCTGAGAAAGCGAAAGCCGAGAGCCTTTCTTGCTATCGTCACTCGATGGTGCACGGGAGTCAATGCAGAGGATGCAGGATACAGGATGCTGTGAAAGCGTGCTCGTCTGTCGCGCCCAGCATCCAGCATCCTGCACCCCGCATCCTTTGGCTTGGTCTCGGGCTCGACCCGCCCCGCACGCGGCAGATATAGTGGAATGCGGAGGGTTTGATGCCGTCGTGCGTGACAGAATTGGTCTGCGTGAATTGCGGGAAGTCGTATCGGCCGACGGGTCGCGAGATGACCTGCCCGGCCTGTGGACCGGATGATGGCATCTTGGAGATTCACTTCGATCTGGAGCGGGTGGCGGCGGCGTGGCACGCGGAGCCGCTCGAGGAACGGCCGCTCAATCATTGGCGCTATCGCGAGCTGTTGCCGCTCGAGCCGACGGCGGTTCCGCGGAATTGGCCGGTGGGCTGGACGCCGACAATGGAGTTGCCCGGCTTGGCCCGTGAGCTCGGCGTGCGGCAGCTTTGGCTGAAGGACGAGGGCCGCAATCCGACGGCCTCGCTCAAGGATCGAGCTAGCTCGGTGGGCGTGGCCCATGCGATGCAGAATGGCGCGATGACGATTGCCACGGCCTCGACGGGGAACGCGGCCACGAGCTTGGCGGGACACGCGGCGCTGGCTGGGATGGCGTGCGTGATTTTCGTGCCGCGGAATGCGGCGGCGCCGAAGCTTGCCCAGTTGCTGGTGTATGGCGCTCGAGTTTTTTCAGTGGCTGGGCCGTACGATGATGCGTACCGGCTCTGCTCAGCGGCGTGCGAGCGATTCGGCTGGTACAATCGCAATTGCGCGATCAACCCCATCCTGGTTGAGGGGAAGAAGACGTGCGGGCTGGAGATTGCCGAGCAGTCGGCGATCGCGGACAGTCTGCCCGATTGGGTGGTGGTGAGCGTGGGCGACGGCTGCACGATCGCGGGCATTTGGAAGGGGCTGGCGGAGATGCACGCGCTGGGTGTGATTGAGCGAGTGCCGCGGCTGTTGGGCGTGCAAGCGGCGGGGGTCGCGCCGATCGAATACGCGTTTAAGTATGGAAAGCTACCCGCGCCGAACGACGGCACGACGATCGCGGACGGGATCAATGTGCAGGTGCCACGAAACTGGCGGAAAGCGGTCAACGCGATTCGTGCGGCCGAGGGAGCGGTCGTCTCGGTGACGGACGACGAGATATTGGCAGCCCTTTCGCAGGCGGGAAAGCACGGCGCGTTTGGCGAGCCGGCCGCAGCGGCGGGCATCGCGGGTATCAAGGCTGCCCGCGAGGCGGGCATTATTGGCGCGGATGAAAGCGTGTTAGGGGTAATTACGGGAAGCGGGCTGAAGGATACGGTATCGGCGATGAAAGCGGCGGGGGAACCGATCAAGATCGAGGCGGACATAGATCAAGTCGCAGCGGCGCTCTCGATGTAGCGACAATTTTTTTGACAGGACAACAGAATTTGCGGGATCGACAGGATCAGGAAACTGAGTTTCAAATTCTTTTAGGTCATCCGGTAAATCCGGCCGATCCAGTTGATCCTGTCAAGTATTGAGGTTCGGCATGCAAGTAAACGAAAAGGTTTTAGAGCGGACGGCGAAGCTGCTGCGCGAGCGGCGGATTGTGGTGCCGACTTTTGTGCAGATGCGCGATCCGTCGACCGCGCCGCAGAAGATCAAGGATCGGCTGAAGCAGGTTGGCTTGTGGGACGTCGATCCGGCGAATCTGTTCCGCATCACGTGGAAGAATGAGCCGAAGGAGCAAGGTGGGCAGTACAACAACGGCAACTGGATTGAGTTTCCGCCGGCGCTGACGGGTGTGCCGGCGCGCGTCGTGGGCCTGGTCGGTAAGTGGTTTCCGACGGGCGCGCATAAAGTTGGGGCCGCGTTTGGTTGTCTTGTGCCGAAGTTGGTATCGGGACAGTTCGATCCGACGACTCAGAGAGCAGTTTGGCCGTCGACCGGAAATTTTTGTCGCGGTGGAGCGTTCGATTGCG
>DASYDU010000013.1:0-26301 GCA_036499445.1 Lacipirellulaceae bacterium | reverse complement strand
TCACGGCACTGTGACCTACGCCGCGATTAAGACAGCGATTGACGGCCTGGCCGGCTACACGTCCACGCTGGGCACGAACTCTGGCGACCAGAATTATGTCCAGTCGCTCGACACGCCTCCCTCGGCGACCACGCTGGCCGGTGGCGCAGCTGCCTCTGGCGGTTTAGATTCTGACATCGTCTTCGAACTCTCAGGCGCAACTGGCGCGGACGTGCTCAGCTTCGGCGCAGGTACTGATATCGATACGATCGTCGACGCCATCAATTCGGGCAGCGACTCGACCGGAGTGAGCGCCACCAACAACAGCGGCACCTTGGAGTTGACCTCGACCGCTTACGGCTCTAACGCCTTTGTGAGCGTGAAGAAGCTCAGCGGTGATGATAACGGGACGTTTGTGGGTGGCTTGAGCCAAGCTCGAATCAGCGGCACGGATATCGACGCCTCGGTCAACGGAATTCAGGCCAGCGGCGACGGTAACACGCTGTCGATCAACACCGCCTCGCTCGACCTGTCGCTGACGGTCAATGCCGGCTCCAGTACCGCTGTCAACTTCACGATCGACGGCGGCGGCGCCTTGTTCCAACTCGGCCCCGAGGTGGTCAGCAATCAGCAGGCCCGCATCGGCATCACGAGCGTGAACACCGCCAAGCTGGGCGGCACAGACGGCAAGTTGTTCCAACTTGGTTCGGGCGGCGTCGCGGATTTGAGCGCCGATCCAACCACAGCGGCCAGTATCGTCGACGAAGCGATCAATCAGATCACGTCGCTCCGCGGTCGGTTGGGTGCTTTCCAACGCACGTCGCTCGAGACGAACAAGAACGCCTTGAACGACACGCTGGTGAATCTGACCGACGCCCAAAGCAACATTCGCGATGCCGACTTCGCCAGCGAAACCGCGAATCTGACGCGGGCTCAAATTCTGGTGCAGTCCGGTACAACGGTGCTGCAAATCGCGAATCAGAACCCGCAAAACGTGCTGGCTCTGCTGCGACAGTAAGACCCCGTTCGCGGCCTAGCTCGCGAAAATTGAAACCCATCAGCCGGTTCGGTCCCTTGACCGAACCGGCTGTTTTCATTGATTTCAGGTCTACGGCAGCACCAGGGCGCGCGAAATGATTGAGGGGCTACCGCTAGCAGTTTCTTTCAGGACAATTGCTCAATGCAGGGCTGGCGTCGAGAATAAGCGCTACGCTGGTCGATACATTCGGTAGGGTCGCGCGCTAGCGCTAGCAATTCGTGCCATCCCGCGACGTATATTTTTGGGCGTGCGAGTAGCGCGGCGTTCGTTGAGCGCTGCAAATCTGATTTGGCGGATGCGGTATGGCAGGTATTACTTCCACCACTGGTCTGATCACTGGGATCCCTATTCAGGATACTGTGGATAAGCTGATCGCTGCCGCGTCGACGCCCAAAAACAATCTCACCGCCCGCAACACCGATCTCCAAAGTCAGCAAGCCGCGACCTCGCAGCTCTCGGCGCTGGTGTCGGCATTTCAGTTCGAGGTGAACACGCTCAAGTCGGGCGGCGTGTTCGACAGCAAATCGGTCACGTCGAGCGACACGGACGTGTTGACTGCCGCGCTGCAAAAAGGCGGCACGCCGGCGGCGGGTACCTACAACTTTCGCACGCTCCAAACGGCGTCCGCCGACCATTTGGTCAGCAACGCCTTCGACAGCGTCGCCGATCTGGCCGACAGCGGAAGCCTGTCTTTTGGCTTCGGCGGCTTCATCAATACCGGTATCAACCTCAGCCAAATCAACGGCGGCAATGGAGTGACGCTCGGCAATTTGAAGATCACCGATCGGGCCGGCAATACGGCTACGGTTGATTTGCGTGCCGCTCGCACAGTTGACGACGTGTTGACGGCAATCAACAGCACCCAAGGTATCGACGTAACGGCCTCGATCGATGGCGACAGCATCAAGCTCGTCGACAATACGGGTGAAAGTGGGAATCTCAAGGTGCAAGAGGTATCCGGCGGCCATACTGCGGCTGACCTTGGGCTAGCGGGCATCAATGTCGCCGACAATTCGGCCACCGGTACCGACATCTTTGCGATCGGCGCTAATACAAATCTCAACACGCTGAATGACGGCAATGGAGTCGAGCTCAATTCCGCAGGCAACGATTTGCACGTCACGCTCGCCGACGCGACCTCGCTGGACATTGATCTTGGCAGCAGCACAACCGTGGGCGGCGTTTTGACGGCACTCAACGCTGCCAGCCCGACAAAGTTGACCGCCGCCATCTCGGCCGACGGAAATCGGATTGTGCTGACAGATCACACGTCAGGCGTTGGCACATTCGCCGTGACCGACGCCGGCGCTGGCAAGACGGCGGAGGACCTGGGCCTGACGACGACCGCGTCGAGCGGCACAATCAACGGGTCGCGTCTCGTGAGCGGGTTGAGCGATTCGCTCCTTTCGAGCTTACGCGGCGGCGCAGGGATTGGCACGCTCGGTGATATCAGCCTTACCAACCGCGGCAACGTGTCTTCAACGGTTCATCTCGCTGGCGCAGAAACAGTGGGAGACGTAGTCAAGGCGATTAACTCGCAAGCAGTGGGCGTGACTGCCGCACTCAATTCATCGCGAAATGGCATCGTGCTTACGGACACAACCGGCGGCACAGCAAGCAATTTGGTCGTTGGCAATGGCGACGGAACGAATTCCGCCGACGCCTTGGGTCTCTCGATCAACAGTGCGGTCACTGGCGTCGACAGCGGAACGCTGGCTCGACAAACTGTGAGTCGCGCGACGCTGCTTTCGTCGCTCAATGGCGGCGCCGGCATCGATCTGCACGACTTCACAATTACCGACAGCGCCGGTCACACTGGCGCCGTGGACCTAAACACTCTCGGTCACGAAGCAAAGACTGTCGGAGACGTGATTGATCGAATTAACGCGTTGAGCCCGACCACTGTCGAAGCGCGAATCAACGACACGGGCGACGGCATATTGCTCGTCGATAAGGCAGGCGGCGACGGTAGCCTGACGGTCGGTGAAGTCGGCGCCAGCACCGCGGCGGCCGATCTCAAGCTGCTGGGAAAGGGCGTCGCCAAGACCGTCGACGGCCAACCGACACAAGTCATTGACGGCAGCTCTCGATTCACCGTCGACCTGAGCGACTTAGGCGATGCCGGCGCAAGCGTGACGTTGGCCTCGCTGAATGCAGGCAAAGGTGTTCAGCGCGGCTCATTTCAGATTACGGATTCCAACGGACAAACGGCCGTTGTCGTTCTCGGGGCCACGGGCGGCACGTTTAACACGGTCAGCGACGTGCTCAAGGCCATCAACGCGACGAACATCGGCGTCCAAGCGAAGATTGACGATACTGGCAATGGCATCTTGCTTTACGACACGGCTGGCGGCAGCGGAACGCTGAAGGTTCAGGACCTCGCCGGCGGCACCGCGGCCGCCGATCTTGGACTCAATGAGACGGTCAAAACGATCGACGTCAATGGCACCCCGAGTCAAACGATCGACGGAGCCGGCTCCTTTGCCCAATCGGCCAAGCAAAGCGGACTGGATGCACTGGTTGCGCGGATCAACGGTCTCAATGCCGGCGTATCTGCCAGCACTTTCTTCGACGGGCAAGGTTATCGACTGTCTTTGACCAGTAGCAATAGCGGCGCGGGCAACGATCTCTTGGTGGACGGTAGCGCGGGCGGGCTATCGTTTACGGAGCTAGGCAAATCACGCGACGCGGCAATCGAGTTCGGCGGGACGGCGCTTGGTTCCGGGGCGGTCGTCACTTCGCCCACGAATACATTTAGCAACGTAATCTCTGGCGTCGATTTGACGGTCAATGCGACGTCTGATCAGAATGTGAGCGTGACGGTCGCCGCCTCGCCCACCGACATTACTTCCGCGGTCCAAGGATTCGTCGACGCTTACAATTCAGTCCGGTCCGATCTTGATAGTACGACGGACTTCAATTCGACCGATTTTTCGACCGGCATTTTATTTGGCTCGAGCGCCGCTCTTCGGGTCGACCAAGACCTAAGCCATGTGCTTACGAGCCAATTCTTTGGCGTCGGTAGCTTCTCTTCGTTGGCGGCGGTCGGTATCTCGCTGGACAGCTCGGGCAAGCTTTCACTTGATACGACAAAGCTCCAAAGCGCGTTCACGAGCGACCCAGCGTCGCTGCAAAAACTGTTTACCGATCCAACGAACGGGATCGCAGCCAAGTTCGGCAACACGCTCAGCACGCTGGTTGGGGACGACAATTCCGTCCTGCCGGCGCAGACAAAATCGCTGGCCGATACGATCAGCACAAATACCAAGAAAATTCAAGACATGTCGGATGCGCTGGACCGGCAGCGGCAAACGCTGCTCGATCAGTTCGCGGCGCTCGAGTCGACCGTGGCCACCCTGCAAGAAAATCTGCAGGCGCTCTCAAGCTTCACGCCAATTCCGCCGCTCACGCTAAGCACATCCAGTTCGACTCTGGTATAGCTGCCTTCAATCACGATTCACTTTGTCCCGTAATCAATTGAATTATGACCTCGGATTCGCGAAATCAATACTTGGAATCCAAAGTGGCAACAGCCTCGTCGCATCGCCTCCACTTGATGCTGATCGAAGGTGCGATCCGGTTTGGTCGACAGGCGGAAGCGGCCTTGCGACGTGGAGACTCCCTGGCTGCAGCCCAGCCGTTGATGCGAGTCATCGACATCGTCGGTGAAATGTTGGTCGGCGTTCGCGGACAACGCACTGAGCTCAATCAGAAAATTGCCAGCTTCTACACGTTCATCTTCCGTCGGGTGGCGGAGGCAAAGGTCAACGACGACGTCGCAAAACTCTCAGAAGCCCTTGGCCTTCTCGAATACGAGCGCGAGACCTGGCAAATGGCCTGCGACAAGATTGCGTCGGGGTCGGCTGCAGACTCGTCACAGGCTTCTTCGGGCAAGCCGACCATGCACCGGCAGTCGCCCGCTATGCCGTATCTTGGTAATGCTCACCAAGCCCCGTCGACCAGTTCGCGCTTTTCATTGGAAGCGTAGTCTCGCATCCAGTGTTGGCGTCCCCCTTTCGCCGTACCCCTTCCGCCTTCTATGATGCGGGATAGGACCGGCTCGCGGCATAGGCCGGCCGGGCAATTCGATTCTCGTTTTCGAGGGAGTACGGTGCCAGCGACCAAACAATTGATCCGCGTCGGACATAGTCCGGACCCGGACGACGCGTTCATGTTCCACGCGCTCGCCAACGGCAAGATCGACACGGGCGACTACCAATTCACGCATGAACTGGTGGACATCGAGACGCTCAACCGCCGGGCATTTCGGGCCGAGCTGGAGCTAACGGCCGTCAGCATCCATGCTTACGCCTATTTGCACGACAAGTACATGCTCTGCACATGCGGCGCGAGCATGGGGGACGGCTACGGACCAATGGTCGTTGCCCGGCGACCAATGGGAGTGGATCAGTTGCCCACCCTCGCAATCGCGGTGCCGGGCAAGCTCACGAGCGCCTATTTGGCGCTGCGACTGTGTCTGAGCAAAGAGTTCAAATCGGTCGAAGTGCCCTTCGATAAAATCATCCCGACGGTGGTCTCGGGCAGCTACCACGGCCAGGCGATCGACGCGGGGCTGATCATTCATGAAGGGCAATTGACGTACGGCGAGCAAGATTTGGCGCTCGTGGTCGATTTGGGGAAATGGTGGCAGGATCACACTGGTCTGCCGCTGCCGCTCGGGGCCAACGCTGTTCGCAAGGACTTAGGAACCGAAACAATTCGCGATGTCGAGCGGCTGCTCAAGGCAAGCATCCAGTACGGGCTGGCCCACCGGCAGGAAGCACTCGACTATGCGCTGCGATACGGCCGGGACTTGAACAACGAGCAGGCCGACAAATTCGTCGGCATGTACGTGAACGACTGGACGCTCGATTTTGGCCCGCGGGGACGCCAGGCGGTGTCTGAGTTTCTGACTCAAGGCCACGCCGCAGGCATCTTGCCCGCTTTGGTCGTGCCGGAATTTGTAAACTAGCCACGCTATAATTGTTCATGGCCTCTTCGTGGAAATCTCAGCTCGACGCGGCAATCGACGATAATGCGGCTCGCCTCGTCGACCTACGCCGGCATCTTCACATGCACCCGGAGCCGAGCGGGCATGAGCTGCAGACAAGCTTGCAGCTGTACCAGCTGCTCTCCGAGCGAAAGCTGCCTGTCCGCATGGGGCCCGAAGGATGCGGCGTCGTGGTGGAAAGCCGCAATCAGAAGGCGACGCGGCGAATCGCCCTGCGGGCCGATATTGACGCCCTGAGAATTCAGGATGAGAAACCGGTGCAGTACCATAGCTGCGTGCCACAAGTGATGCACGCCTGCGGGCACGACGTTCACACGGCGACCGTGCTCGGCGCGTTGTCCGCGCTAGACAAACTGGATCGAGACGGCGAGCTCCCCTGGCCCGTCACCTGGCGCGCGATCTTTCAGCCCGCTGAGGAGACAAGCGACGGCGCCCGGGCGATGATCAGCGCGGGTGTTTTGAAAAATGTGGGAGCCATACTTTCGATGCACGTCGATCCTACGCGCCGGGCGGGATCGATTGGCGTGCGGGCGGGTGTGTTTACCGCCAGTTGCGACCTGTTACGAGTCACGATTCACGGTCGTGGCGGCCACGCGGCCCGGCCTCATGAGTCGGCCGACCCGATCGCCGCCGCCGCGCAGCTCATCAGCACACTATATCAATTCATTCCGCGGGCAACCGACAGCCAGGATGCCGTGGTCGTTTCCTTCGGCCAAATTCACGGCGGGCAAAACGCTAATGTGATCCCGGAGCAGGTGACGCTCGAGGGCACGCTGCGCACATTGAGCCCGAAGGTCCGCGAGCGGACGATCGCCAATATCCGCAACATCGTCGACGGGATTGGGAAGGTGACAGGCACCCGCTTGGAGCTGAGTAACGTAGTAGGCATTCCCTCGGTCGACAACGACTCCGATTTGACCGAGTTGGTCGGCCGGGTGTCGCGCGAGTTACTCGGGCCGCAGCAGGTGGCCGCCATGCCGCGCCCAAGCATGGGAAGCGAAGACTTTGCCGCCTATTTGGAGCACGTGCCCGGCACGATGTTTCGGCTTGGTTGTGCCGGCGACCACGCTCCTTGGCCTGGTCTTCATACGCCGACGTTCGATGTCGACGAAAAATGCATCGCCGTCGGAGCCAAGATATTGGCGCGAACGGTTGTGGAGTGGTCAGAGCCCGCGAACGACAATCCTTAGGCGACGGTCGGGGTTTCTATGTCCAAAATAGACTTCCATCACAACGACCGGCCGACGGTTGGCATCGAATTGGAGCTGGGCCTTGTCGACGCCCAAACATTGGCGCTCACCAGCGCCTACGGCTTGGTCAGCGCCCGGCTTACCGCCGAAGGGCATCAAGATGCCGACGCCACCCAATACAAGCCGGAATTGATGCAATGCGTGCTGGAGATCAACACCGAAATCTGCGAAACCATTGCCGATGCGGAGCGTGACCTTACGGAAAAGCTCAAGATTGTCGAAGCGACCACCGACGCGCTCGGCCTGCGCCTGTGGTGGGGGGCGACGCATCCGTTCTCGCAATGGAGTGAGCAGCGGATCACACCTGACGCCCGCTATTTGCAGCTGGTGAGCCTGCTGCAGGAGATGGCCCGCCGCCTAGTCACTTTTGGCCTACACATTCACGTGGGCGTCGATTCCGGCGACAAAGCGGTGATGATCTGTGACCGCATCATGCGCCATTTACCGACCCTGCTTGCGCTCAGCGTCAGCAGCCCGTTTTGGGAAGGACGCAACACGGGCCTCCAAAGCCATCGGTCGAAGATTATGGAGGGCCTGCCGACGGCCGGACTTCCCACGCTCATGCGGAACTGGAGCGAATACGTTTGGTTGGTAAACCACATGATCGACACCGGATTCATCAACACGATCCGCGAGATTTGGTGGGATGTGCGGCCGCATCACAACTTCGGCACGGTCGAAGTTCGCATTTGCGACATGCCCGGCAACCTGGCCGACGTGCTGGCGATCGCCTCGCTTGTGCAATGCCTGGTGAAGGCCCTGTCGGATGAAATCGATCACGGCACTTATCAACACGACTCCCATCCGATGATGGTCCAGCAAAACAAGTGGCGCGCGACGCGGTTTGGAAATCGGGCGATGTTGGTCGATACCTACACGTATGAGGTGGCCTCGGTCCAGCAGATGGTCGATCGATTGGCATTTATGTTACGACCGACGGCGATGGAGCTTGGCTGCGAAAGTTATTTGAACCACTGCGTAACGATGGCCCAGGGCCCGAGCGCCGCCCAACGGCAGCTAGACATCCGCGCCCAGTCGGACGACCCACGCGAGGTCGTGCGACAGCTTACCGAGGCGGCGCGAGTGAGCAAGGTAAAGGTCGGAGGCCGGAGGCCAGAGGTCGGAGCGAGTTAGCCCGCCGCGCGATTCGCGGGTTTCCGCCCCTTGTACCCAGCGTTCTGAATCCAGTATCCTTTTCGAAATGGCTACTGTCGCGGCCATATCGCAGGAACAGTGCGGCACCGCGCCCACGGTCCACACCTGTTACGACGTGCTCGATGCGGGTGTCGCCGGCGGAGTTACCGATTTCACCGAGGGAATCTACGTCAACGAGCGGAACGACCGCGCGGCGTATCTTGCCGCCCAATCTCGGCAGGCTGAGTATTTGCTCGATCAGGTCGCGTGCGGACCGGGCACACGGCTCTTGGACATCGGCTGTGGTTACGGGCGGATTCTTGAGCACGCGGCCCGCCGAGGTGCGACGCCAATCGGCATCACGATCTCGCTGCCCCAAATGGCCTACGGCCAAGCTCGCGGGCTCGACATCCGCGAATTAAACTATCGCGACATCTTTAACAGCCCCGATCGTGCGTGGGACCGAGATTTCGACGCCGTCGTGGCCAACGGCTCGCTCGAGCACTTTGTGCAAGTCGCCGACGCGGTGGCCGGCCGAGCTAACGACATCTACGGAGAGTTGTTTGCCATTTGTCGCCGGTTGCTACGTGACAGTGGGCGACTCGTCACGACCGCGATCCACTTTCGCAAGATTGGCCAGGTGAACCCGTTCGACATGCTCGGCGGTCCTTATATTCATCCGCGCGGCAGCGACAACTATCACTTTGCGATGGTGCTGGAGCGGACTTTCGGCGGCTGGTATCCCGAGCCGGGCCAATTGGCACGCTGTGCCGCGCCCTACTTCGAGCTGATCGCAGAGGAGGACGGTACGGACGATTATCATCACACGAGCGAATATTGGCTCCGCCGCCAACAATGGTCGACGGCCTTCAATCCGGCCGTCTGGTGGTCAGTGGCGCGCAAGGGCCTCAGGCGGCCGCTGGCGGTGGCTGAAATGTTAAGGTGCCTGGCCTGGGACCAATCATGGGCCTGGCAATTCCGCCCACCGGCCCCAACCCGGCTCTTGCGCCAGACTTGGCTGGGAAAGTAGCTTTGCAATGCGTCGCTCAGAGTTTTGCGCTAAGGCCGCAGGTCTGGCACGCCGATCGACTGGCCGTATTGAGTGACGAGTTGGTCCGGCGTGCCGTTATAGGCGCGCTCCAGCGCGATGGGCCACTTCTGGCCTGCCTTCAGGCCTTCGATAAAGCGAACGTAGCTTTGCCGGTCCGTCTCCATCAAGAACCGCGTCAGGCTGCTGGCGACGCCGTATTGCCAGTCGTGAATCGGCTCGGCGGTGAAGAAATCGCCTCCCAGCGAATGACGCTCGCGCAAGATCGCCAGCGCCGACTTTTCCTTCGTCTTGACCGCCATGCTCTTGGGCACCATTTCGGCCCCGATCACGTCGGCCATGCCTTCGTTGACCCAGCTGGGCAGCCGAGCCTTCGTCTTATAGCGATGGATGAAGCCGTGGCTCGTTTCGTGAACGAGCATCTGGCCGAAGTCGTTCGCGTCTTCGCCTTGAAAGCAAGCGATGACCACGTCGCCGCGGCTGCTTTGGTGACAGATGCCGTACAAGTGTTGCGAATCGCGGGCCGGGACCTCGAAGTATTTCTGCTCGAAGGCCGAGAATTGCTCCTGCGTTTTGAACGCGAAGACCGGCGCCTTGCCGCCAAGCCAGACGGGTGTCCCGGCTCTCACGCCATAGAGCTCACACATCGAGTCATACATCTTGTCGAGCGAGCGGATGTAGGGCGCGACCGTGTCGGACGTGATATTCGACACAAAGAAGAAGTGATCGGTTTCGTAGACGCGCATGCCAGGCAAGAGCGAAAGCACTTCGCTGATCATCTTTCGCGAACGGGCCAAAGCCTCCGCGTGATCGCCGGCCGACTCCGCCGGCCAAGGCTCGACGCCGTTGGCCGCGAGCCGGGCGAGCCGCTGGCGATGCTCTTCCGGAGTTTCCGGTTGATTGGCGGCGGGTTTTGGCGCCCGCCGCGCGGCAATGCGCTCCTGTGCAGTCAATCGTTTCTTGGGCTGTGGCACGCTCGTGCCGGTGGCGCTGTCGGCAGCTTGATCGTTGTCGGCCGAGGAAGGATTGGCGGCGGCAGCGAGGAGCGAGAAAGAAATTCCCCAACAGCACGCGGCAATCGCACAACAGGCGCGGAGATACATAGACCGGCGTTTCCACAGTGTAAGGGGCGTGGATGCCTTAAGTCTATCCGCTCGCGGAAAAAGACGCGAGCGCGTGCCCGACGTCGGGTCGCTCGATTGGCCAATCATCGAAACCGGCCGATGAATGTCACATCGGAACTAGCTGCGTCGGCGGGCCGCAACGAATGTCAGACACATTGCAGCCGTCGACAGCATCAACAGCGTGGAAGGCTCCGGCACCGTGACGGTCGACGTCGTGTAGTACAAGTGGATCTTGAGGTCGCCGTTGGCGTTTCCGCTTGGAACTTGACTGGCTGCAATACCAAGGTGGATGTGCAGCGGATTGGCCGCAGTTCCTAAACCCGTAATAGTTTGCAGGCCGGGCGGATCAAACGGAAAGCTACTGTTATTACCAAAGGCCGGAAGCCCCTCGATACCGACGTGCAAAATGTTGACGCTCTTACCGGAGACACTCGTATGGAAAGTGCCATCGAAGTTGATGGGCAATGCGATTCCAGAATCCAGCGGGTTGACAACAGCGGCTGACCCGCCCGGTCCCTGGAGAGTAATGATGACCTGCGATGCCGGCGTCGAATTGAAGAAGTCGTTGTTGATTTCCGTTTCGGAGCCGGATAGCGAGTGGTTTGCATTGGAAGCCAAAGGCGACGTCAACGCAGCGTTGATGTGCGGCAGTGAGAACGTGATTGGCGGAAATGCCGGCGCGACGGCGTACTCTTCAACTCCAGTTGCGGCGCCGCTTTTCACATGACCGTCGTACTCGAGCGAGTCCCCGATCAGCGTCGCCGATGCCGTGGACGCGAGTAACAATCCGGCAATAACCAACCCAAGCGTCGTGAAAAATCTAGTTGCGGCAAGGCAGCCAGGCAAAGCGTTCATTGCAGAAAAATCCATGATCCGATACCCCGTAAAAGTTTCCGTGAAAGCCCCGACAAACTGTCGGAGATAAGTTCGTACGCTCAGGCGCAGCAATCCCCTAGATTGAAATGAGGAGACTGCTGTGTGGCTTTCACTAGGCGAGGGGAAACTGGACAAAAAGGAGAGACCGGCCAACCAAGAGTCCAGTATAAAACCAACCCTAGCAACTGACAAGCATTTCTCACGGGAAAAACTGAAAACTCTCCCGTTCTGACCCGTTTCGTGGGAAATCTACCAAAAAAACCGCCTAGAGTGGCGACTTTCCTCGTCATCGCCCAGCGTCGGCCCAGCCTCCAATGGCGCCCGGCGATTGTACCGTATCGGCTGGACGCGGGCCGCTTGGCGGTTTACGCCGATTGATCGGCATCGAACAAGAAGCGGTCGATGCAGGCCAGCACGCCCAGGGCGACCGCAAAGCCAACGCAGGCGGTGGCCGCCTCGGCACTTTGCCAGAGCAGGTCCCAGTCAGCCTCGGTCCGTAGTGTGCCGGCCCATTTCACGAGCCAGACGAGGGCCAGGATCGCGGTAACCCAGGACACGGCGAGAGCCACCCACGCAGCGAACTCGGTTGTGCGTTCAAAGAGCCATGTCATGGGAAACCTCCTCGCGATGAGACGAATAAAAAGCAGACCTCTCGCTCATTTCATTCCTCCGCGCCGACGTAGCCTTCCTTTTCCAGCCGCAGGAAGATTTCTTGGGCGGCCTCTTCGACACTGAGCGCGAGCGTGTCGATCACGACTTCGGCGTCGGTCGGCACGTCGTAAGGATCACTGATGCCGGTGAATTCCTTGATGATGCCGGCCCTGGCCTTGGCGTAGAGGCCCTTGCGATCGCGCTTCTCGCACTCTTCGACGCTGGTGTTCACGTGGACCAAAATGAAGCCGCCATGCGGCGCAATCATCGCCCGGACGTCTTTGCGAGTCGCATCATACGGCGCGATCGGTGCACAGATCGCGATGCCGCGGTGCTTGGTAATTTCCGACGCGACGTAGCCAATGCGGCGAATGTTGATGTCGCGATGCTCCTTGGAGAAGCCTAGCTCACTCGAAAGATTCTTGCGAACCAGATCGCCGTCGAGGATTGTTACCGGTCGACCGCCCAGCTCCAGCAGCTTTGACAAGAGCACGTTTGCGATTGTCGACTTGCCCGATCCCGACAGGCCGGTAAAGAAGACGGTAAAGCCCTGTCTGTCGCGCGCCGGGTGGCTGCGACGGAGCTGCTTCACCACGTCTGGATACGAGAACCAGGCAGGGATGTCCGTGCCGCGGGCGAGTCGGTCGCGCAGCTCGGTGCCCGAGATGTCCAGCGTCTTCTTGTCCTTCGATACCTCGTCGACAGGATAGTATTTATCTTCGTCCGGCAGGAACACCATCTGCTTGAAGTCAACCATTTTTACGCCGAGCTCTTCCTCATGCTTCTGCATGAGCTCCTGAGCGTCGTACGGCCCGTAAAATGGCTTGCCGGTCGAGTCCTTTCCCGGGCCGGCGTGATCTCGGCCGACGACCAAATGCGTGCAGCCGTGATTGCGGCGGATGATCGCGTGCCAAATCGCCTCGCGCGGTCCGCCCATCCGCATCGCCAGTGGCAACAGCGCCAAGTGGGAAGTATTTTGCGGATAGTGGTTCATGATTGCCTGGTAGCAGCGAACGCGCGTGTAGTGATCGACGTCGCCTGGCTTGGTCATGCCGACGACCGGATGAACCAACAGATTGGCCTCTTCTTCTTTCGCAGCCCGTAGTGTGAGCTCGTGGTGAGCCCGATGCATAGGGTTGCGTGTTTGGAACGCCACAATCTTTCGCCAGCCGCGCTTGGCGAATTCTTCGCGGAGCTGAGCCGGCGTCGCCCTCAGCGTTCGATAATCGTAATGCAGCGGCAATTGCAGGCACTCGACGCGGCCGCCGATGTACACGGGTTTGCTTTGATTCGTCAGGTAATTGACGGCAGGATGCGTCACATCGTTGGTCCCAAAGACGGCTTTCGCCTCAGCCTTCAAATCCGGCTGCCAGACGTCTTCGACGTGGATCACCGCCAGCATCACGCCCTCGGCATCGCGAAGCGCGACATAGCCATTGGGCTTGAGCTTGTCGGCAAACTCCTTGGTCACGTCGAGCGTAATGGGCATCGACCAGAGGGTGCCACTCGCGAGTCGCATCTTGGAGCAGACCGAATCGTAGTCGGCCTTCCCCATGAAGCCCGTCAGCGGCGAGAAGCCGCCGTTACAAAGCAGTTCCAAATCGCAGAGTTGCCGCGGCGTGAGATCCCAAGAGGGCCAGTCGCGAGACTGCTGCTTGATTTCGGCTGCGCGGCTCGGGGAAACGAAGAGATCGACTAACGTGCCCCCATGCGGGGTGATCAAATGGCTGGTCACGGTGGTACTCTTTTCGATTCGGGTTTTGTTTTCGGCGGTCAAGTGCCCGTGATGGACCTTGGCAAATGCCGCGGCCTGGTTGCCGCCAGCGGCTCGTCCGAATGGGCAAACCAGCCAATATAGAGGAAAACTCGAGCGCGCTCAACGCCGTCCATTGTCGGCCCCCGAGTGCAGGCAATCCAAAGGGCAGTTTCAAGCAGGACCGGCGAAGTACTTATAGACCGCAATTGTTGCCAGCATTATGGCCATGCCGGCGGCGCCGAAATAGGTGCCGGTCCTGTCGCGCAAGGTCCGTGCATGTTCCAGATCGCTCTTGATTTCGGCAAACCGTTGCTGTGCGTCCGTGAATTGGTGCGCTGCCTCAGCACTCGGGACGCGGCCCCCGCTGTCCTCAGCCGCATGGACAGCGGCAAATGCCTTCGTATATTCGCGGGACTGATCTTCGCTCCAGTACATCGTAGGCGGAGCAATCGACTTCCAGCCGGCACCCACCAACACCAGGATGAGTCCGACGACAAACATTGCCGGAACGAGAAGGCGTCGAATCATACCGCTAGTGAGCTCAAAAGAAACGATTGCGGTGTCAATTGCCGATTGCTACGACGCGCTGCGACGCCATAGACATCGAAGTCAGTAGTGCTCAGAGATTTGCTGGCCGTCAACGGGATCCACCATGTAAAGCATCGCATATTCGTCGATATTGTCGGGTAGAAAGCCGACGTGTCCGTCAAGAAACACGGCATTTACTCCGCCGGGATGCATGCTGCGCGGTGCAGCGGAAATGTAGCCCCAGAACTCAGTGTTGCAGGGCATGCCGTCAAACTGTTCGCCAATCGGGTCCGGGCACTCATAAAGCACATCGCCAATGGGGCTATTTGGGTATTGCGTATATCCGAGACTCCGAGGATCGGGAGCATAGGTGTCGGCGGTCTGGCTTGAGCTTTTTTGCGGCACGGTTGCGTGGAAGTCGAACGACAATAACGTCGATCCGGACCAAGGCAACGCCCAAGCGCCTCTTTGATCGTGAGAATTGTCTCGCGTGCGAATCTCGGCAAATACCAGGGTCGACGATGTGCCGTCGGTAATATGACTAAGCGGCTGACCAAAGAGGCTCATAGCGGCCGGATAAAACAAGCTATCGATGTGATAGACATTCGCGAACGCTGCGTAGTTTGATTTGCCAAATTGAATGGTTCGTGCCGAGTCCGCATCGAGCTTCTCAAAGAATCGCCCGCGCGCGTCGTCGGTCGGACAGAGCAGCATCGCCAGGTGTTGGGCCTGCGGATCCTTGGTGTTTTGTGTCACCTTGGCCGAAAAATTGAACTGATCGTAAAGCGATTGTTCCTCCATATAAGGCAACAGCTTTGTGATCCAGCTGTAGTTGTTGCCCGATCGCAGTTCGATACGCCAGTACTGGTAACTGTAGTAGAGCGATTCGCTGAGGTCCCCATAGGTCCCGGCCGCTGGCAATCGATGGTATGTCGACTCGTAGTTCTGTAGCGCGATCCCCAACTGCTTAATATTGCTGACGCACGAAATTCGGCGACCCGACTCGCGGGCCTGCTGGATGGCCGGTAGTAACAAGCTCACCAGGGTGCCGATGATGGCGATCACAACCAGCAGCTCGACCAAGGTGAACGCCGATCGGAAAGTCGATCGGCGCAATGCGCTTTTCAGAACGGGCGCGGGCAAGGGGGGGAACATAGAACCAACCATGGAATAAACACGAATCATGCTATCGCGGAAGAACGTGCCGACTGTCGCCGCCCGACCGTGCCGCAGAAATCGGCTGCTCGCCTTCGATCCCGGCGAGGACCTATCCGACTTCTCCCAAGCCCCATTTCTAGTATAGCGAACCGACCGAATATGCCTACAATTATCGTTTTGGCTTGTCCGGCCGTTGGCCGATTTCGGCATTCACCCCGACTACTTAAACCCCGCTCACGATTGCGAATACCGCCATGTTACACATTCGATTTTCGATTTTCGCCGGGTTCGTTGGTTTCTCGGTCTCCACCGTTGCTTTTGGCCAAGGCGGCGCGCCTCAATCCAATCAGCCGCAGGCGCAACTTAACCAGCCTGGCCAGGGCGGTGTTCCAGGCAACGCAATGGCCGTCCCTCAAATCGATGAGAAAACATATCACCAGCAGGTTGGCTACCTGCTCGGCAGCAATTTTGGCAAAGGGCTTCGCGAAAACGAGATCGATCCGGACCTGGAGAGTTTGATTGCCGGCATCAAAGATGCGCTCGGCGGCGCCCAGCCGAAATGGACCGAAGCCCAACTCATGCCTTGTAAGCAGCGCTTCGAACAGGAAATGCAGCAAAAGGGCACTGCGCGGATGCAACAAGTCGCTGACAAGAACAGCCAGGCCGCGGCAAAATTCCTGGCGGAAAATAAGACAAAACCGGGCGTCCAAGTGACCGCCAGCGGCCTGCAGTACAAGGTGTTGCAGCAGGGCAAAGGTGCATCGCCAACGGTTAACGACACGGTTCGCTGCAATTACCGCGGCACTTTGATCGACGGCACCGAGTTCGATAGCTCCTATGGCCGAGGTGAACCGGCCGAATTTCCCGTGGGCGGCGTAATTCCCGGTTGGACCGAAGCGCTGCAGAAGATGCACGTCGGTGACAAATGGCAATTGTTCGTGCCGGCCGATTTGGCGTATGGCAGCCAACCGCCAGGACCACCAATCGAGCCCAATAGCTTGTTAGTATTTGAGGTGGAATTGTTGGGTATTAAGGGGCAGTGACCACCGTTCGGTGGGATCACTTCATTCGTCTGGCAATCCGAATCTCGGGCCCTCACCTGGCGTTCGAGAATGCGCGCTTCCGGCCTAACTGCTTGAGGCAAAACGCTTTCCAGCCGCCGCGGCCGACGTAGTTGCCCTCGAAGCACTTTCTGCGTTTCTTTCCTGCCTAAGCGTGCCGGCGCAATTGTCGTAGTGAAGTTAGCGTACGACGGTGCGTTCCGGTCCCGATCTTGTCTCGCAATGTGGCAACCCCACCAGCCGCCATCGCGCCGACATTTTGACCAATTTACTGGAAAAGTCGGAAATTTCCGTCCGACCGCTTTAAGTTGGTTGTAAATCTAGGTATTCTAAGTTGGCTTTTCTGGCGTGCGTTTTCCATAGGGCTAGCATTGTTCAATGGAAGGCCAAACAGGAACGGCTCGCGAAGGTTGCGAGCTACAAAAAGGGAGGGTTGCCCCTTCTAGCGCGTGTGGTCGTTGAAGATCAACGACGCGTCGCTAAGTCCTGGATCAGGTCGTTTTCCCTGTGTTGTTTAATCAGTGTTATACGCCCAGATACCGCAGACTCCGAGTCGCCCGCGGCTCGAAAATTCGGTTGGTTCGCGGTCACACTGAATTTAATTGTCCCAGTCTGTTGAAATGGAGGACCCCTCAATGATGCGTTACTTTGGGTTGCTGACGGCCGCGGTTGTGCTGGCGTCAGTAACGGTTCAAGCTCCGACTCGGGCCGATGATAGCGGCTGTGCGACCGGCTGTGCGGACACGGCCTTTTCAGGCAGCAATTGCGCCCCGGCAACATGCACCCGGACCGTCTGGGAGCCGGAATGCACGACAGAAATGCGCACGGTGACCAAGTGTGGCACGAAGCAGGAACAGCGTGAGCGAACCGTCACGACGTATAAGCATGAGACCAGCACGGAAGAAAAGACTTGCACCTACACGGTCATGGTTCCCGAGACCCGTACCAAGACGGTGACCTATAACGTCTGCAAGCCGGTCTGGGAAACTAAGACCCGTGAATACAACGTCTGCGTGCCGTACACCGAGCAGCAAGAAGTGAAGTACACGATCTGCGTCCCGTACACCGAGCAGCAGGAAGTGAAGTACACAGTCTGCGTGCCCTACACCGAACAGCAAGAAGTGAAGTACACGGTCTGTGTGCCCTACACCGAAAGCCACGAAGAGAAGTACACGGTTTGCGTGCCGTACACCGAACAGCAAGAACAGAAGTACACGGTTTGCGTGCCGTATACCGAGGATCAAGAGCAGAACTACACGGTCTGCGTCCCGTATACAGAAGAGGTGCAAGCCACGCGAAAGGTCACCAAGTGCGTTCCCGAGACCTCGATGAAGACCGTTACGGTCTGCGGCGGCCACTGGGAAACGACGAATGAAGAAGTGCCGAACTGCGGCGGTTGCGGTGGCTGTGGTAACGGCTGCGGCAACGGTTCCGGCGGCTGCGGTGGTGGTTGTGGCGGCGGTTGCGGAAACTCCAGCGGTTGCGGTTGCGGCGACGCGGCCGGCAGCGGCTGTGGCGAAGCGGGTGGTTCCAGTAGTCCTTGCACTCACACTGTTTGCCGCCGTGCTTGGGTTCCCGAAAACACGACGAAGGAAGTGCCCTGCACGACCTATCACAGCGTGACCGAGGATCAGCCCTACACCTACACGGTCTGCAAGAGCCGCCAAGAAGAGCGGACCCGCACCGTGAAGGTCTGCAAGAGCCGCCAAGAAGACCGGACACGCACCGTCTGCGTCTGCAAGAGCCGCCAAGAAGAGCGGACCCGTACCGTGAACGAGTGCAAGACCCGTCAGGAAGAGCGGACCAAGTCAGTCTGCGTCTGCAAGTCTCGCCAAGAAGAGCGGACCAAGTCGGTCTGCGTTTGCAAGACCCGCCAGGAAGAGCGGACCAAGTCAGTCTGCGTCTGCAAGTATCGCACCGAGACTCGCAGCTGCGACTACAAAGTGTGCCACATGGAAACCGAGCAGCAATCGAAGGAGTGCCAGTACACGGTGTGCGTGCCGCAAGAGAAGACGCGGACCTACACGGTGTGCCACACGACCTGCGTGCCCGAGACGCATACCGAGACCTACACGGCATGTGTTCCCTATACCTACACCGAAGACGTCCCCGTGACGGTTCGCCACATGGTCTGCAAGACCATTGAGGTGCCGGCCTGCGGCGGATGCGGTGGTGGTTGTGGTGGTTGCGGCGGCGGATGCAGCAATGGCTGCGGTTGCGGCAACTAAGTCTCTCGCAATACTGCTTTAAGGTGTCACTGATCGAGGCCGGGCTTCTGCGGAAGCCCGGCCTTTTTTGTTTCTTTGGGAGTTCCAAGTCTCGCCTACGATCTTGCATGGCCATCGGGTGGGTCGAGCTATAGAATTCAATCGTCGGCCTTCGACGGGCGGATTCGCGAGCCGAGTCGTCCCGACCCCGGCTAGGGCCGGGAGCGGTGGACCTCTCGGCTCGCTGGTTTCTTGCCAGCAGCAGATTTGCTCCGAGTGCTATCGTCATGCCATTAACCGACTTGAGCGACGCGTCACGGGTCGCTATAAGTGTCTGCCCGGCGCTGATCGCCGCGACTCCTCCCGTGCTGCCTGTCCAATCTCGCTGAATTGCGACAGCCATCGCCCGACATTGAGCTATTTCACGATGAAGGCTGCTGCGATGCGCGCCCGTGTTTTTGCTGCTCTGGTGCTCCTGGTCCGTTGGCTTGCGGCCAGCGATACATGGGCCCAGCAGCCGATGGGCCCGATGATGGTTTTGCCATCGCACCCGGATGCGGCGGAGCCACCATCGGCGCCCTGGACGCCGCCAGCGAATGCACCTGGCATTCCATCGCCCTATCCGGCGACTACGATTGGGCCCGCCCCTGCGATCGACGAGCTTCCGAGCCCCGCCGACGCTCAAAACAGGCAGACACAAGTCGAAGTTGGCGGCGTCCGACTTCCCGATGGCAGATTGTTTGGCGACGATACGCTCTGGCACTCGCCGTCGCAATGGTTCGGTACTCCATGGGATATGGGTGTCGAGCTAGGGCTCAATGGATCGAGCGGCACATCGGACACGATGAGCATGCGCGCCGGCACGGCCCTCAAGCGCGAGTCGCGGTTTTCGAAGTTCGATTTCAGCACCTACTATAACCGCACCGTCTCCGAGGGCCTGGTCACGCAAAACAACGCGACGCTGAATGTCAAAAACGATTGGCTTTTGGACGATAGCGTGCCTTGGACATTGTTTGCCAAAGTCGACGCGTTCTATGACAAGTTCCAGGCGTATGACGAGCAGACGAACCTCGACTCCGGCGTGGGCTATCGTTTTTGGAATGAACCGTCGCTGAATCTGACAGGCCGCTTGGGTGCGGGCGGCTCGCGCGAATTTGGCGGTCCAAATACAGACTGGACGCCTGAAGGCCTGGCGGGCGTCGATTACGATCAAAAGATTACAAGTGCCCACAAAGTCTGCGCCAAAATCGAGTATTACCCGGACTTGGAACAGACTGTGAATTACCGCATCGTCTCGGAAGTCAGTTGGGAAGTGGCTCTGGCTCAGCCATCGAATCTGAGCCTCAAGATCTCGGCCACCGATCGCTACGACAGCACTCCTGACGGCGCGAAGCCGAATCTGCTGAACTACTCGATTTTGATGTTGCTTAAGCTGTAGCGGCGACCGCTTCCCTGTTGCCCGGTCGCAGCCGGAATGTTTGTCCCACTGGAGTGACGGCGCAACTTCAACTACGATACCACTGGCGTTTTCCGTCGTTTTTACGGAATCGATTCTTGCTGTTTGCGAACCTGACTGGCATCGAGCAATATGGCCCTTCCCACCGCCAGCGAAACTTTTGCCGCTAAATCGCCGCTGCTCGACGAATTGCAGGCCACGCTGGAACGCGAAATCCCCATGTGTGCACAGATGGGGATTCGCGTCCACGGTGGCGGCCCCCAGGGGCTCGTGATGCGGTTGCCGCTGGGGCCAAACCGTAACCATCAGCAGACGGCGTTTGCAGGGAGTCTGAACGCGGTTTGCACGATCGCTGGCTGGGGCTCGGTCTTTATGCTGCTCAAAGAAGCTGACCGAAAAGGTAACGTCGTCATTCGCCGCAGCACAATCCGTTATCACCAACCCGTAAACTTGGCGGAGATCCTGGCGCTCTGCCGGCCCGTGGCGGCAGAGTCCCGCCAATACTTCGTGGAAATGCTCGACGACAAGAAGCAGGCCAAACTGGACCTGGAAGTCGAGATCCTGGGTCCAGAGGGCCCGCTGGTGTCTTTCAGCGGATCGTACGTCGTGACGCAGGATTAGTACGCAGCCACGACCACTTAGACCTGCCAGTTTGGCATTCGGCGATACGCTTCCCGATGAGCGGGTGCCACTCTTGCTGCTGTCAAAATGACAGGAATGGGCCTGCCTCGTTTGAATATGTCGCTTTAACTGCTTGATTTCTTTGCGGTTGCGGCAAATCCGAGTGAGGCAAAATTCTTCACGGTGCTCATTGGCACAACGGGTGCATTGATCATCTTTCGACTCAACGATTGGTGCGAGAGTTCTCGCCACTGCAATCAATAGAGCAACCGGTACGCGGCTTGAGCCGGCATCCGAACAGAGAATATTCATTTTGCAAGAAGGAGGTATTTCCATGTCCACGCTACGGAAAAATCGCGTCGGTCAGTTGTTTCCGGGGACTCTGCCGGAATTCGACAATTTGTTCAATCATTTCTTCCGTGCCGAGCAAGTTGGCTTGTGGCACGCCCCGGCTTCGATTTGGGAAGCCGAAGATACGTTCCGCGTCGAGCTTGATGCACCGGGCGTCAGCAAAGATGACGTGACTTTGACTTTCGACAAGGGCACGCTGGAAGTCGCCCTGGAACGCAAGGCACCTGAAGGCGAACGGAAATACTGGCATAACGAGCGCGGCTATGGAAAAGTAACGCGTTCCGTGTCTTTGCCGGAAACCGTCGATCCGAATTCGATCACAGCGGAGCTGACCAACGGAGTGCTCCAGGTGACGATCGCCAAGCGGCCTGAGTCTCAGCCGAAAAAGATCGAAGTTAAAGTGTCGTAAGACACACTGGACCGAGCTTTCGTGCCGCGGGGCCGTTTGATTTGATGGGCATCGTGGCGGAACAGAAAGAGTTTTTACACCCCCCTGGGGCCGTGGCCCGTGCGCGGCCCCTTCTCTTTGCGCTGTGACGATTGGGTAGCCTTTGCCGGCGCAATCGTTCGTGCTAGCAGGCGACTCTGCTGATTCGGGCGTACTCATTTTAAGGGATCGACCCAAGCTTCCGATCCTATCTGATAGCCAAGACTTTCGTCTCAAAGTGCGCGCCGGCGCTGCGAAGCGTGGGAATCGCGACCGGCAATCGCCTAATTTCGAGGGCGGCTGCGCCAGCGAGATCGGGTTTGGCCAAGAGTTGGGGGGAATATGCAAGTCCGTCGGAAGGGAAGCCGTTGGCCATCCGTGAGCGCCCTGGTTTGCCTGCTGTTGCTCTGCCTGGCGATCCCACTCTACTGGCAATCGGGCGATCTCGAGGGAAAGATGCCGGTAGCATTGCGGCACACCGCCACGTCGCACATATCCAGGCGGGCAGTGACCGACTGGCTCTCGGCCGACGAGCTGGAAGGATCTCAGACAAGCAGTCCCGCGCCGTCGCCCACCTACGCCGACCCGAGTTCGTCCGGCACAGAGAGCCAATTCGTATTCGGCCCCGCGCGTCCGCAGCCGACGGTTAGCTATTCTCAAACGAGCGAGCCGGGCGATGCCGACCTGTTTGCGGAGTTGATGACGCCGCCCGCGCCGAATTCGCCGACGCTGTCGCGGACGCCCCCGGAGACAGAGCCTGCGGTGCCTGGGGCGTATGTAACGGCCGTGCTCCGCCAGGCCGGCTATGACTTGAGCCAGTTGTCGCCAGATCAATTGGCCGCGCTCGCGCCTCGCTTCGGACATGAGTCGTCGCGGACGTCCGCAAATCAGCCGAACGATGTGACACCCGTGCGGCTGAGCGGTCCCGGCGATGGCTCGGCACTCGCGCAACAATATCCGACGCTCCCCGACGCCGGCCCAACAAATTCGTATGCCGCATCGCCAGAGCCGACTCCAGCGATTTCGCCGGAGAAATTCTCGACTCCCTGGTCCGTGCCGACCGCCCTGATAAATCGCTTGGAGGTATTGGCCGATTTGCCATACTCGGCCGACTGGGCGCATCAGACGCTCGACGAGCTCCGCCAACTTACGGAGAACGACCACTTTGGCGCTACTGAGGCGAGCGCCCGGCTGAGCCACTTGACCGCGCTGGCGTCGAAGGCAGTTGAGCTGGCGGATGCAACCGACGACGACCATTTGCGGGCCGAGCTGCTGCGGGCACACTGGGGCCTCGAGCGCCGCGTGCAATGCTGGTCGCTGATGCGGGAGCTCGTCGTCGCTTCGGCAGGTGCCAATCGGTTTGCCGCACGAGTGCCATGGAGCGCGACTCCGAATGTCATGTCGGGCCAGGGGACGGAACCAACCGATCTGGCATCGCTGAGCGACCAACTGGAATCGTACGAGCGGACGCGGACGCCGCGGATTGCGCGGGCCATCCTTCAGCGGCAGCGCGAGCTCGCCCAGTCGACGGACACGAACGAGCAGGCGCTGGCCGATCAAATCGAGCAGAACTATCGCAATGCAAACATTCGCGTGGCCGTGACGGCGGCGCTGCTCGGCCGCTTCGTGACGCAACCGGAGCCTCAGAATCAGTCGGTCAATGACCGGATCGTAGGGACCCCAGTTCATGGCATGTCGCAAACGGTGGCCGAGAGCCGCATCAATCTGGCGCCCGACACGGCGCGCTGGAATCTGGGCCTGCAGTCGAATGGCACTGTGTCTTCCGACACGCTGGCCAACGGCGGCTCGGCCGTATTGCACACCTTGGGGACGACCGAGTTTACTGCCGACAAGCCGATCGTCGTCGACAAGGAAGGTGTCGCGATGGGGGCAAGCACGGTCAACGCATCGAACGAGAGTCGGCTGGTCGGCGTGCGGACCGAGTACGACTGGATGCCGCTCATTGGCGAATTTGCCCGCGAGCAGGCGATCCAGCAATACCACCAAAAACGTCCACAGGCCAAGGCCGAAACGGAATTCAAAGTTGCGCGTCGCGTCCAGGAGCAAATGAATAGCCGGGCCGGCGAAGAGGTCGAGCGACTGAAGCAGCAGCTTCACGACCGCGTGACCGGGCCGCTCCAGGAAATCGGACTGACGCTGACGCCGATCGAGCTGGCGACAACAAACGAGCGGATCGTCACCCGGCTGCGACTGGCGGGCGACGACCAATTGGCCGCGCACACGCCGCGGCCCCGTGCCCCGGCCGACAGCCTGGCCAGCTTGCAGATTCACGAGTCGGCCTTTACCAATGCCACGGCGAGCCTGGGCCTCGACGGCAAGCAATACACCGCGCCGGAACTGCAAAAGGCGCTGCGGGAAAAGATCGCACGGCTGCGTCAGCAAGAGGCGATCGAGGTCAAGGAAGACACGACGTTTAAGTTTGCGGAAAAGGATGCAGTGCGAATCCGCGTGGCCGACAATCACCTGGAAGTGATTCTCGACATGGCGGAAGTCACGCTCGATAAAGAGACGGCCCACAATTTCCGCGTACACGCCTATTACAAATCGGAGATCAACGGGTTGGAGGCGAACCTGGTACGCGACGGGGCGCTCGGAATCGAAGGGAAGCTGCGAACGAGCGACCGCTCGCGGATGCACGGCGTGTTCAACAAAGTGCTGGCCGAAGACAAGCCGATCCCGATCGTGCGTCTCAAGGACCCACAGGACGCGCGGCTTAGCGGGCTGATGATCACGCAGCTGGTGCTGGAGGACGGCTGGCTGGGCGTCGCGATCGGGCCAGAAGCGCCGGGCCGCACGGCCGAGCTGACGCGGATGATTCGGTAGTGGAATCGACGATCGCTGATTGTTGATCGTTGATTTTAACCGTGCCGGCCGCCGATCGCCGAGGTTTTGCGCATCCTGCGGGTTCCCACATCGTGGCAAAGAATTCTCTTGTTCTGCGCCGGGCGGGCTCGGCGACCAAGCATCCGGCTCGGTGCCCGCTCGTCTTCAGGCACCCGAAGCAAGGTGTAGGCTGGAATTTGCACTGCTAACAAGTTAACAGTGGCACCCAACGGAATCTCATCCCGCCGCGCGGCTGACTGACTCGCGGAGGGATGTTAGCTCCTTGGTCAGCTGATCGAAGCGAGACAGGATCGTCGCGTGGCGAATGTCATCGGGCATGGGCGTTTTGGCGAAGAAGGAGATGGTGCCACCGTTTTCGAGGACGGCGCGCTCGACGTCTTCGAGCGAACGGAAGCCCTGGCGATGGGCGGCGGTTTCGAGTTCGGCGACCGTGAGCAGCTCTTTTTCCAAATGGCGATGCAAAACCTTCCCGTCTTCGATGAGGGTGTCGCTGCCGCCCTCGATCACTTTTTCCCAACTTTGATGTGAATAGAGAAATCGGACGACCAGGTAGTTAACGGCGAGCAGCGTGGTGGCGCCGATCACGCCGCCGGTGACCGTATTGTCGTTTCCGATGATAGCGTTCTGGACTGTGTTCGAAAGCGTGAGCAGGACGATCAGGTCGAAAGGATTGAGCTGCGCGAGCTCGCGTTTGCCGGCCAGCCGGAGGCCGACGATTAAGAATACATAGACCAAGATCGGCCGGATGATTTTTTCCAGGACCGGGACGGTGAGAACGAAGAGGTTCTGCCAGAGTTCTGTGGACATGGTTATGCCTTTAAAGTTGGACGGGCTGATTGAAGGGTGAAAACGACTAATCTACCACTTGAGCGGCGACGCGAACAATTGCGGTAAAACGCGGCTCGCAGATTGGGCGGTAGGCAAGCAATACAGCAGGCGGCATGAAGGAAATCAATTGCAAATGGGCTCATTGCTGGCGCTTGTGGGCGGTTATAAAATGTGGGTTCTCGCTCGCATTCCTTGGTCGGACGATTCGCCATGCGCTGGCCCCTGCGAAACCAAATCATGTTGCCGATGGCCGCCGTGATGGTGGTAACGGTGTTTGCGGTGGGCGGCTTGGGGGCGTGGCTGGCTGTACGGGCCGCGAAGGCTCGGATTGAGTCCCAGATCGGCGAAGTGGCGGCGATCGTCGACGCTGCGAGCTTCCCACTGACCACACCGGTCTTGCGGCAAATGAAGGCGCTATCGGGCGCGGAGCTGATCGTGGTCGACTCAGACGGGAAAGTTGTTGCGTCAAGTCAGGCGCTTGGGCGCGCGAATTTCGCGGGCAGCACCCAGGCTTCACCAACTGTTCCCAACATTGCTTGGGAAAGGCGCGAGCAACTCCACGGCAAGTCGTTTTTCCACAGCGTCGTTGCGCTGCCGCCGAAGCTTGGCGACGTCGCGGCGGAGCTTCACATTCTCTATCCGGAGGACGAATATCGACGCGCGTGGCAACAAGCGGTCTTTCCATCCTTGGCCTTCATGGCGATCGCGATGCCGGTGGTCGTGCTGCTGGCGTGGCTGACCGGGGCTCGGCTGGCCGGTCGCGTGGCGGGACTGCAACGCCAAGTCGAGCGGATCGGCGGCGGCGAGTTTACGCAAATCGCGCTCGCGCCAGACGACGATGAGATTCGCGCGCTCGGCGAGGCGGTGAATCGAATGTCGGCGATGCTGGCGGGCTACGAGCGAGACGTGCGGCGCACGGAGCGAATGCGCA
>DASYDU010000012.1:0-15038 GCA_036499445.1 Lacipirellulaceae bacterium | reverse complement strand
CACCTTCAACCCCTTCAATGGATTCTTCGGGAGCCGAGAGTCGAATTCCGGTTGATCTACCGCCCATGCAAAGGCAGCCTTGATCGGTCGCATTAGCGCTATGCGGTAGTTCAGCTTGCGGCCGTCGAATTGTTCCTTGATCCACTGGTGGACGTACATGGGACCAAAGTGGGAGACGGGCAAAGCCGGGTGTTTCTGGTCGAGCCATTCCAGGAACGGCACGAACGGCCGTACCTTGCGTTTGCTTGGCTTTTCGGACTTTGGCAGGCCGACGATAGGCCGGCGGTAGAAATCCCGCGTGGTGTCCGCCTTGTCGGGGTCCAAGTCGATCCACTGAACGAACCGGGTCAGCACTTGCTGAACGGTCAGGGTCGGCAGCGGCCGTTGTGGCGGCTCCGGCGGGGCGTTCACAATCTCGTTTTGCTTGGCAGCGAAAAGCCGCTCAGCGTCCTCCCGCGACACATAGCCAAAAACGTACTGAGCGCCTTTGATATTGGCGTAGAAGTAATCGCGGCCGTCGCGGATTCGATGCTTGAGGGTGGGTTGCCTGAGTTGTTTCGATTTTGCGGACTTTTCGGACTTTGCCATCGGAGTTGCTCCTGGATGTCATCTAGCGACCGGACACACTACGAGTACCGGAAAATCCAACCTGTGGTTGAGGATTCGCCAGAACCGTGTCCGACATGCCTAGACGGCCAGGATCAACTTTTCTCCGTTGACGTAAGTCTTTACTGCGTATAGTGGAGCCGAAGGGACTCGAACCCTCGACATCTAGCTTGCAAAGCTAGCGCTCTCCCAACTGAGCTACGGCCCCGCGGAGCTAGATGCTTGATTCTGGATGCTAGGTGAAATCCAGCATCAAGAACCCAGTATCTAGCATCCAGCCAAAGTGGGCGCGCCAAGACTCGAACTTGGGACCTCGGCCTTATCAGGGCCGCGCTCTAACCAACTGAGCTACGCGCCCGGCAAACGGTGCTACCGGCAAGGACGTATGCGCTATCGGCATATAGCTATCAGCTATCGGCAAGCTGAGCAATTTGTTCCAATTGATTTGGCCGAAAGCCGACCGCCGACGCCGGAAAGCCGATAGCTTCGTAACGATAGCACATACAAAGAACAGCCCATTTTAGGAATCGTTGGCCATGTGTCAAACGTAGATGCGATTGGCACAATTCGGGTTCATTCCGCGGGGCGGATAGGATCGCTCGAGTCGGTGGGCAAGCCGGCTTCGCCAAAATCGCCGATTGACGTATATTCCGGGCCCGCTATGGCAACTGCCAGCGACTACTTTACGCGACGCGATATCAATTGGCCCTCGGCCAGAAGATTCGGGAGACGAGCGATGCAACGAGAGTGGATTTGCCGGCTGGCCGTGGCATGGGCCGCGTATGGCTTTCTCAGCTTGGCTTGCGGCGCAGTCCGGGCCGACGCCCCATCGGCTGCCCAGGCACTCGCGCTGACGCCAATTCAGCCGAACGTAGCCTACGCGAAGCCAACTAAAGAAGAAGTCGCCGGTTGCACTATTCGGGCCGAGAAGCAGGCCGGAATTACGGCCTGGGTCGTGCGCGACTCTCAGGGTCAGACGCTGCGGCGCTTCGCCGATACCAACGGCGACAACGTCGTAGACCTATGGTGCTACTTCAGTGGCGGCCTCGAGGTCTACCGCGATATCGATGCCGACCATGACGGCAAAGCCGACCAATATCGCTGGCTGCAAACGGCAGGCACACGCTGGGGCATCGACAAGAATCAAGACGGTCGCGTCGACTATTGGCAGGCGATCTCCGCCCCCGAAGTCGCGGAGGAGCTGGTTTGGGCGCTCAAGACAAAGGATCAAAAGCGGTTTGAGCTGTTGTTGCTCACGCCGGATGAGCTCGCGAGCGTCGGTTTCAGTAAACCGCAAGCCGACAGACTAGCTGCCGCACTCAAGGCGGCGCCGGCGGCGTTTTCCAAACTGGCGGCCGAGCAGAAGCTCGTGATTCCGAAGACCGAATTTGCCGATTTCTACCGCTCGCGCCCAGCAACGATCCCGGCCGGCACCGATGGCTCGACCAAGGATGTCACGATCCTCGACAACGCCTCGGCCCTGGTCGAAACGGGCGATAAGCACGATCAGCTATTCCTGGGAACGATGGTCTCGATTGGTCAAACCTGGAAGATCTTGGACGTGCCGACGCTGGGCGCCGACAACCAAACGCAGCCAAGCGGGCTGATGGCCGCGAGCGCGCCGGACGCAGGGGGCGCTGGTATTGCCGGCGGCCCTTCCGATGAAATGCAGCAGTTAATGGCCGAACTCGAAAAGCTGGACCAACAAGCGGAAAAGACGGCGCCGGCGGATCAGGCGACGTTGACCGAAAAGCGGGCCGACATTCTGCAGAAGCTGGCGAGCACGGCGACCGACGACGACTCGCGCAGTGATTGGATCAAGCAGTTAGCCGACGTACTCAGCGCGGCAGTTCAAAGCGGAAACTATCCGCAGGGAATTGATTCGCTGACAGAGCTGGGCGACAAACTGGCGAAGAACAACCCGAACGACACGGTGATTCCCTACGTGGAATTCCGCCGGATGTGGGCGGCGTACGCGCAAAGCCAACAAGCGAAAGATGCGGACCTGGCCAAGATTCAAGAGAAATGGCTCGCCGATCTGGAGGCCTTTGCCAACAAGTATCCGAAAAACTCGGACGCAGCCGAGGCGCTCTTGCAATTAGGGATGGCCAACGAATTCGGCGGTAAAACTGACGACGCGCAAAAGTGGTATCAAAAACTGGTGGACGGATTTTCGAAGAGTTCGCAAGCCGCCACCGCCCGGGGCGCGCTCACGCGGCTCGGTTCCCAGGGCAAGCCGATTGTCTTGCGCGGAATGGACACCGTGCGAAAGAAAAACATCGATTTGTCCGCTGCTCCTTACCACGGCAAAGTGGTGGCGATTTATTACTGGGCCACCTGGTGCGACCACTGCAAGGAGCGGATGGATAGTCTCAACGACGTCTACGCCAAGTGGGGCGGCGCGCGCGGCTTCGATGTGATCGGTGTTTGCTTGGATAAAACGCCCGAGGCGATGCAAACTTTCCTGAAGGCCAATCCGACCAAATGGGCGCAAATCTACGATGACAGCGGCCGGCTGGCGAACGACATGGGCGTGATGACGTTGCCGCTCATGATCCTGGTGGATCAGAAGGGCAACGTGGTCAGCGACAACATCTATCTCGAGGGGCTGGAGCCGGAACTACAGCGGCTTTTAGGGACGACGACGGCTCAGGGAAGCAGTGCGCTTCCAGCGAAATAGTATGTAGGCCGTGCTATTTGGGAATACTTCCCCCGCGGCAGACTAGCGGGCGCTGCACATCTGTATGAGCCGTGCGGCCGATTATTTCACCAGCTGAACCGGCGACGGCGGCGGGCTGAGATGCCGAGATCCGGATGCGAGCCGGTGCGCCGCGAAGTGCGCCGCTTCTGGGTGCGCGACGAGCGGCCGCGGCGGTATTCGGCGCGGGTTGCTGCGTTTTGGTCGACCAGCAATTCGTCCTGTTCAGGGTCCGATTCCAGCGAGACGTTCCAGTTTCTGGTTCGCATGGCTTGAATTCCTTCTCAATCAATGGACAGTAGCGAACTCCACTTACCGTGAAGCAATCTCACAATCCTGCTCGCGCCGCGATCGTGCGGTCTTTTCGGTCGAGGGATTGCGTCTTGAGGTACGGAAGCATGCAACTGGCGCGCCAAAACAGCTATCAGCGGCAGCATTAAAAGGCCGGGAGTACCCCCATTGCCGCGATCCCCTCCACCGGTTCTCGCCAGGAAATAGCCGATTTCGCGGCGCCGGGCAAGATCGATATGATAGAAGGTGCTCACGGCCGTTCGATCCGAGGCATATCGGAAGCGGTGGCGATCCCATTTCCGGGGAGAGGCGTCCGAAAAGCGCAAACAACTTTTGCCGCAAATAGTTACATTGAGACAGGTGAACTCATAAGGCGCTGTTACCGGTACCCTACTTGTAGGACCTGCGCCGCAATCCCTGGCATAGAAAAGTGGTTACGGCGAAGTCATGAAAATAGTGACGCCGTTTCACCATTATGGTGAAAGCCGCTAGGCCGCCCATCCGCCGGAACGCACGCGGGCCGTGGCTTAGCTGACGCCAAAGAAAACCTTCGACGCCAATCGGCGTGGCACCGTGGCATCGCCGCATTTGCGCGACAATGTTGTCGCCCAAAGGAAGCGAAAATCCAGCGCCCGCGGCCCAATATGCCGACGATCGGCTACAGTGCTCTACTAGTCGTATTTGCGCACAAACGTTGCGCAACCTGTAACGCGCGAGGCCCTACTAAGGCTCGCGACTTCGTCCGAAGACGCAAAAATGGTTACCGGCGACTCGCGGCTGGGGACACAGCCCAGTGGCCGTGAGCGCGCAGATTTACCAGGGCGGATGCTAAAGCAACCGGTATGCCGGAGCATGTAAAATCTGCAATATCGTTACGCTTTAACACATCGCCGCGTACGGCACTTGGGCTGTGGATTGATCTTTTCTTGAATTGCAACTCTAGATACTGTCATGCCTTATGACCGGCCTAGGCTGGCAGCAGAAAACCGCAGCTTGATTGGTACGTAAGTCGCTCTAAGGGGCGACGCCAATCAGTCGCCTGCCGGAACTCGCTATCCACGGATGGAACACGGGCACCGGCAAAACAGGAACTTGGGCGACACACTTTGGAGGGAACCAACTATGGCATTTATCTCAAGCTGCGCCGTATTGGCGCTTATCGCGCTCCATTTGATCGCTGTTGCGGCTGCCTGGGGCACCCGAGTTTCGGCTGGATCGCGGGCCGAAGGGTTCGTGTGGCTGGCATTTGTTCTGGGCATGGTGGCCGTGGGCTGTTGCGCCTGGTATTGCCATCAGCCGGACAGCGGCCTGGGACTCCCCTCGGGGATGACGGTGGTGGCCATGATGCTGCTGGCGGTTGTCGATTTCAGCCGCACGCACGAACCGGATCACTCTGGCGGTCAGACCCACTTGAGCTAGCAGATTGCCTACCGCGTCCTCGGGGCGAGTTTCTCTGGCGCCGGCAAACTCTCCGCAGCCTTCGCAGTCCGCGACGCTAGCGCCGGAAGACCGTCAAAATCGGAAAAAGACTCCCTTCCAATACGACCGGCAGCCGAAAGAAAACCAGGGACCGGACCTGAGCGGACAGGCGCCATTCGGCATTGCCTGACCGCACCTCGATTCCAGACTTCCGACAACGGAGCTCCGGCCTCCCGCAAATCGACTTAAGGGGGATGACATGCATAGAACGGCGTTCTTGGCCGCAGTAGCCTTGTGCGTATTGGTGCCGGCGTTGCCAGCTGCCGCCCAGTCTGCCGACGACAAGGCCATGGCCCAAATGATTGGCAGCCAACTCAAAGAAAGCGGCCAGCTGCACGACTACCGCGTGGGCGTTAAGTATCACGATGGCGTGGCCGTGCTTTCCGGGACCGTTACCAACCAGCAGCAGTTGTCCACGGCGATCGGCCTCACCAGGCATATGGATGGGGTCGAGAACGTGGTGAACCATCTATCGATTGCCGATGCGGCCGGAAGCGGTGGCGGCAATAGCCAACTCGAACTGGGTGGCAATTTGGGTCAGGCCAGCCAGCTGAGCGCGAAGTACCCGCGCCAGAAAGCGGACCAGGGCTATATGCCGGTAAATCAGGCGTCGGCTCAAGGACCATTGAGATCATCTCAGGCCGGCCGCAGCAACATGCCAATGCCGATGGGCCGGATGCCGGTCCAGCAGGCCAGCGCCGAAGGTCCTGGCCCGGTGCAGGCTTCCTGCATGGGTTGCGGTCCGGGCGGACCGTCGATGGGTGGCGGCCCAATGGGAGGCGGCGGGCCCTCGCCGAGTGGATTTGTCCCTGGCGGCGGCGGCGGTCGCGGCGCCAGCTACGACAACGCCCAAATGCCGGGCTATGCCTGGCCCAGCTATGCTGCGTATCCGAACTACGCCGCGGTGACCTATCCGCAGCAATACTCGCCGACGGCTTGGCCGTACATCGGCCCGTTCTATCCGTACCCGCAGGTGCCGCTTGGCTGGCGCAAGGTGGCCCTCGAATGGGACGACGGCTGGTGGTTCCTCGACTTCAGCGACAGCGGCGCGAATCACTAATCGCCGCGGGCACCGACGCGCAGCGGTGGTCGGCTTTGCAACTCAAAGCGATCCACCTCTGCAAGTCGATTTCTATCGAATCCCGAAACACTCAATACCCCGTCGCGAACTCGAATCGCGACGGGGTTTTTGCTTGCGCTGCTTCGATTCATACCTGGTGACAGCTAGTGCTGCCCCTTTTTTCGTCATAACCGGAAAAACCCGCAAGTTTACCCCAGACTAACACGATAACAACGACTGACGGCGCGGCGGGCGTTGCTCGACCGTGCCGTGAAAGATTGCGGTTCGCCGAGCCGGCGATGCCGTGACAAACTTCGATCCACTCAACCGCTATGACGACCGGACACAAGGGACGAACGATGGCACGACGGATGACCACCATCGCTATGTTGGGATTGGCGCTCTTGGTCCTCACGAGCTCAGGCTGCATGTGGGGTATCGTGACGCAAGGTCCGAGCCTTGGCATGCTCGGGCTCCCGGTTCCCGTGAGCCCCTACTTCCAAAAGATCAAGGAAGACAAGGCATGGGAAAAGGAGCGCTACGAACGGGTGCCGATCTTGGGCCCGATCACATCGGGCGGGCCGCCCGTCGCTCTTGATCCGCCGAGTGACGATGAGGTCATGCGGGCGCTCGAGAAGGCACATCCCGTGCAAAGCGGCTTGCCGATGCTTTGGGAACGGAATCGGAACAACGTGCGAATCGTAAAGAGCAAGATTGCCGACTACGTTGATCCGCCGCGAGTCTATCCTCTGATTGGCCCGGCACAGCAACACCACGCCCATTATAAGTGCACGATCTACTACACTGACGTGCGGCACATCGGCTGGCCGGTGCCCTACACGATCAAAGACGACGAGGCCGAAGAGGTCATCTACGTCGACCATAACCACTTGCACATGGTGGGCAACGTCGATACCGGGGCGGACGCCCAGTTCTGATCGTCGCACCTGTTGGCAATTGCTCACGGGTTCGCATGACGAAACTATACCAAGACGAGCGGACTGGGAGACAAGGAGACTGGGAGAATCGCCGAAGTCGCGTCTCCTAGTCTCCGCGTCTCCCAGTCTCCAAGTCTTCGCCGGGGATTCTCATGCTCGTGGCACCGACCGTCGTCGTCATGCTTGCGGACTCCGTCGCCGTGCCCACTCGCAGCCTGCTCGACATGCTGGTCGCCGGCGGGCCGCTGATGATTCCGCTCGCGCTGGCTTCGTTTCTGCTGGTGCTGATTACATTTGAACGGCTAATCACGCTGCGGCGAGGAAAAGTCGTGCCACGTCTGTTTGTGCAGCGGTTGTTGCTGCAGCTTCGCGAGGGCGCGCTCGACCGCACGGACGCGCTCGAGCGCTGTGAGGAAGACGCCAGCCACGTGGCCCGCGTGTTTGCCGCCGCGATTCGCAAGTGGGGCAAGCCAGCCGTGGAGGTGGAGCAAGCCGTGCTCGATGAGGGTGAGCGCGTCGGCAATGTGTTGCGCCGCTATCTCCGCGTGATAAACGGCATCTCGACGGTGAGCCCGCTGTTGGGTCTGTCCGGCACCGTCTGGGGCATGATGAAGGCGTTTAACACCATTGCCTCGAATTCGGCAACGGGCCGCGCGGAAATGCTCGCGGGCGGCATCAGTTTGGCGCTCGTGACGACGGCCACCGGCCTGATGGTGGCAATTCCCGCCATGATTCTCTATTTGTACTTTGTGGGCCGCGTCGATGGCCTGGTGATGGAAATCGACGGCTACGGGCAGGAGCTCGTGAATCTGATTTCTGCCGAGGCCCTGGAGGAACGCAAGGCGGGCCGACTGGCCGTGCCACGCCGCAAAGCGGCCTAGCGCTGACCTAAAGACAGGGAACCGCAATTCGCCATGCCGCTCAAGACTCATCAAGACGAGCAGCCGCAGCTCAACCTCACGCCGATGATCGACGTGTTGTTTCTGCTGATCATGTTCTTCATGGTGGCAGCCAGATTCAACGACATGGAGCGGAACATTGAGGTCCAAGTTCCGCAAGTTGCCGAGGCAGGCGACGCCGTTTCGCCGCCTCAGCCCCGCGTGATAAATGTCTTTGCCGACGGGCGAATCGATCTCGATGGCCTAGCGGTCACGCTTTCCGAGCTAACGACACGACTTGCCGCAGCCCATACCTCCTCCGGTGATCCATCGGTCATCGTGCGTGGCGACGCAGCTTGTCCCTTTCAGCACGTTGCCTCGGCGCTGGGCGCCTGCCGCGCCGCCAAAATCTCGGATCTCGGCATCACCGTTCGCACCGCCGATGGCGACGAACATACCACCGTGCGGTAATTCATCACGATGAATGCCCGGCCGCGCAGCCGCCCGACATGAACACTTTTTTATTTGCGGCCGGCTTCTTGCGACATCTGCTGACGATGCCGCCGCTGCGCGTCCTGCTTTGGACAGGGCTCAGCCTGGTGAGCGTTGCGGCGATGTTCGCGATGCGACGGCACTGGGGGCGGATTCATCCCCTTGCGCGGTGCGCCGCCTTGTCGCTGCTCGTGCATCTAATGTTCGTCAGCTTGGCAATGACGATTCGGCTTGTCGCGGCCGGCGACGGCGTAGGGCATGGCGACGGCGGCTCGCCGATTCATGTCCGGCTCGTCGACGATGCCGGCGGAAGCGGCGGCACGCTCGCATCAGTCCTGCCGCCGCAATTGCTGGCAACCGAAGTCGTGGAGCCATCGTCGTCGGAAACTAAACCGGCAAGCGATGAAATAGCGTCTTCGAATTCAAGCGCGCGGGCAACGAAGCTGCGCGAAGCTGCCGACGCGAAAAGATCGACACCCGTCGAGGCGCCCGATCTGTTGCCGCCTCCACCCGAAGTGCCCAAGAACTCACCGGCGATTGTGGACGTGCCATCGACGCCGGCAAAACAAGTTGCCGATGCTGAACTGGCACAGCCTCCGGCAGGCACGCTTGCCGAACCCTCAACGGCTATTTCCGCGAATGCCAATGCGCAACTTGCCAGCTCGGCAACCACAACCCAGCCAGATCTTTCCCAGGACGCCGACGCATCGGCACCCGGTGATACTACCCTTGGCATTGGCCCAACAGCGGCTGCTCTTGGCACGGGAACGAATCCCTACGCTCGCCGAGGCGGCGCGAGCGATCGGCTGCATTGGGCCGAGCAGGGCGGCGGCGGTCGTGATACCGAGTCGGCCGTGAACGCGGCGCTCGCGTGGCTCGCTCAATCTCAATCGCCAGATGGCCGCTGGGACGCCAGCCGGTTTGGCGCCGGACGCGAAATGGCCGTCTTAGGACAAGACCGCGGCGGCGCGGGCGCCGACGCCGACGCAGGCGTCTCCGCGCTTGCACTCTTGGCATTTCTTGGCGCCGGCCAGTCGCAGCACGCTGGCGACAATCAAGCGACAGTCCGCAAGGGACTGGATTACTTGGTCCGAGGACAGGCCGCCGACGGAAATCTCGGCGGCGATGCCGGGCTCTACGCGAGGATGTACTGCCACTCGATGGCTACATTTGCGCTCGCCGAAGCGCTCGCCATGACTGGCGATCCGGCGCTCCGGTCCCCCGTCGAGCGCGCGGTCGATTACTCGCTCCGCGCCCAAAATCCATCGACCGGCGGCTGGCGATATCGGCCGGGCGACCTGGGCGACACGAGTCAGCTCGGGTGGCAGTTGATGGCTTTATGGAGCGCCGAACGTGCCGGGATCAGCGTCCCGCCTCAGACTTGGACGGGCGCCGATCGATTTCTCCGCAGTGTTCGGCGAGGGCAAGTCGGCGGACTGGCTAGCTATCGATCGGACAGCCCCGCGAGCACGTCGATGACTGCCGAAGCGCTCTACTGCCGCCAATTGGCGACTGAAACCTTGGGGGGGATCGGGGATGATGCGGCAGCCGTCGAAGCCACGCGGCATTTGATTCAATCGGTGCCCGAGCCCGGCCGTGTCAATTTGTATTACTGGTATTACGCCTCCCTGGCGCTACACAGGCAGCAGCAGCTTAGCGACCAAAATGCAGCCGCCTGGCAGGCGTGGAACAATGCGATGAGCGGTGTCCTGCTAGCCAAGCAGACGAGCGAGGGGGCGGAGGCCGGCAGCTGGGCTCCGGAGTGTATCTGGGGCGGCTATGGCGGCCGCGTGTATAGCACCGCGCTGTCGACTCTGTGCCTCGAAGTCTATTACCGTTATGCGCCGCCCGCTTTGCAGCCGGACTGGACTGCCACGCATGCCGCGCCGCTCCGAACGACGAAATAGGGCATAGCGATGTGCATCCGGCAGCGGCATATCTCGCAGCATGCGAACTTGACCAGGTTTCCCCAATCGCTTAACTTTTACGAAAGACGGATGCATTTCCCGGACGAAACGGGTAAGGCAAATTTTTGTCGAAGCGAGACGAGCGGACACGCCGGCGATGGCAATGCTGGCAGACGGCAATTAGCCGCACAGTCCGCGTTTGCACGCTTCGCAGTTCAACACTACCAGGCGCCGTAGCCAAGTGGCTAAGGCAGCGGATTGCAAATCCGCCATCGTGAGTTCGACTCTCACCGGCGCCTCTCTTTCAGATTCTGGAGCGGTTCTGTGCAGTTGCGAGAGGCTAGCGGCAGGCCCGCGGCCGACGATAGCACAGTCGGCGGGCGGTCTCGATGATTGGGCCGCAACCCGCCTTGCCGCTCTCTGAGCGTCTAGCTATCCTCCGCCCGCTCATCTGCCGGCAATGACTTGCCCGGCCAACTACTCATCTCACTCAACGGCTGCCTAGGTAGTGATCCCATTGTGTCGCGTTTCGATTGCGTGCTTGCCGCGCGACATACATCGATCGTTGCCAAGCCGGTTGACGGACTATGCTCGAATCGAATCGGGCTGAGGAGAAACGATGGAACGTTCTCACGGTCGCACTCCAGACGCCGCCTGTCTTTTTGCCCTCATCCTGGCCGCCGGATCGATGGTGCCGGCGGGCGGATGCGCACCGCTGTTGGCCACGGGCATTTACCTTTGGGATGGCGGCAACGTCGTGCCGGCCGAGTGTAACGCACTCAAAGACCAGCGCGTGGTCGTGGTTTGCCGTCCGCCATCTTCGCACGAATATCGACACGCGGGCGCATCGCGCAACATTGCGCAGCGCGTTAGCGAGCTGATGGTGGACAATCTGAAAGGGGCCGACATCGTCAATCCGCGCGAGGTCGACAATTGGGTGGACGATAACGACTGGGGCGATTTCAAAGAATTGGCCCACGCCGTCCACGCCGACAAGGTCGTCTACATCGAGCTGAACAATTACGAGCTCTACAAAGGCAAGACGCTGTACCAAGGTCAGGCCGATGTGACCGTCTCGGTGTACGACATGAAACAGAAGGGCAAGCTGGTTTGGGATCACCACCTGGGTGAAGTTCTCTATCCAAACAACAGCGGCATTCCGGCGCAAGACAAGTCGGTCCAGCAGTTTGAGCATGAATTTGACGACATCGTGGCCAGCCGCGTTGCCGAATTCTTCTACAAGCACGATCCGAACGCGGGCTTCGCGCTGGACGGCATGGCGAATCAATAGGCGCGCCTGGGCTTAAGGATGCCATGCTGGCTGTCATTTGATGCCAGGCGGTTCAAGCCAATTGTCGATTGTGAGGCCGGCGACTCGAACAAAATGCGACCGATTGTTTGTCGCCAATGTGCGACTGGCATCGAGGGCCGTCGCCGCAATCAGGATGTCCGCGTCTCCAATCAGCTGCCCCCGTCGATAGAGGTCAGCGTAAATGTTACTCGCGCGGACCACAATTGCATCAGTGAGTGGCAATACTTCGCAGGTGGCACAAAACTCGTTAAATGCAGTCGATCGTTCGACGGAACCCTTGGCGCTCAAACCCCGAAGAACTTCGTATCGCGTAACGATGGAAAAGGACAGTTGCGGGTATTGAGATAAATATTTGTGAGACCGCGTCAATGCTTGCGGATGTCGCCGCATCAAGGCCGAAAGTACGTCTGTATCGAGTATTGTCCTCCTGTCCATCATTCAATTTCCCGGACGGGAAAGAACCGGCTGCGATCCAGCGCAATTCGTTCGATCTCATCGATTTCTGCAGATGAGAGCCCATCGAAGACCGCGCAACCCAGATCAATCGATGTTCGGAGCACTGGTTGCTCGATGTGGAGGCGTACTTGGTCGCCGTCATGCACCCCCAGGTCATGCGGATGAAGTGGCCGGAAAATCCCATTCTCGAACACGGCGTCGATTGGTTGCGGGTCCATACTCTTGCCTCCGAATTAACTTTGAGGCTGTGACGAAGCCTCTAGTTGCATTTTAGCTCAAACGATCTGGAAAGGAGAGGCCGCATAGGTTGGTTACCGCAACACTCCGGGGTCGAAGACGGCTCAAACCCAATTACAGAGCCGGCGGATCTCGATGCGGCTTTTGTGGCGCCACGGGCGCCGCCGGCTGCGGCGGACGCTTGCTGTCGGCGCGGACCTTGCGCTCGGCGACGTCGGTGAATCGCTCGCGCCATTCCCAGCCGAGCGGCGATTTTAGCTCCAGGGCCGCCTCCATGGCCCAGGGCGTGCCCGGATTGTCGGCCACGACGCGGTCGAGATACTTACGGGCGTCGGCCGCGTCTTTGGTGAGCGCGCTATTGATCGTCACTTCTTTTGCCGGACGGAGAACCCACGTGTTGTTTTTTTCATCTTTGAATTTCATTCCTTGCTTGGCCTCGGCAAGAATCGCATTGTAGCCCTCCGTGCGGACCTCGACGGCCAGCGCTCGGCCGAGTGCCAGGTCGAAACCAGCCTGCCAACGCGGCTTCATCACTTTCGGGCGGTCCGGTTCGCCCTTCCGCAAGGTCGAGACCAGCTGCTCAATCTGCGGCTCGATTTTCGCGGCACTACGCTGCGCGGTCGAGAGCTCACGGGCGAATTGAGCATCGTCGACCTTGACAAATTGCCGGCGAACATCCGCCATCGGCGAAGTCCAAGTGAGCTGAGCCGCCTCAACCAGCGCAGCACAAGCGCGATTTTGCGCGAGCAACTGTTTGTATTGGTCGGCCGTCACGTAGTCTGGGCGGTAAACGCGCATGATCCGCTCGTCGAAGAAGGCGGCCAAATGCGTCGAAAACTGGGCTGTCTCCCCAGCCGAGACCGCTGCTCCGACTTTGCGATTCGGATGCACGGTGAAATAGAGGCCGCCGGTCTCCGTCGTGAGGCGACACAAACCAAACGGGCCGAAGGCTGAGTCGATCGGATCGTCGTATTGGCTGGTCCCGGCAAAATTCAGCTTGATTCGTTCCGGCATTAGCGACTCCGGTCCTTGATGCAGGGGCAGCCATTGCGGCGTTTGATCGAAGTTCGGATCGGGATCGACGTATTTGAGATACGCCTCTTCGCGACCGAATGGCGCCGGCACCCCGACGACGTAGACTGGCATTTCGTACTTGCGGCAGACGTCGACGGCCGCGTCCAGCTGCTCGGGGTCGTCGCCCGCCTCATCGGTGAAGACGACGATCATCACGTTGCGTCGCGGCGACTGCAGTCGATAGTGGTGAAACTTGTCGGCCAGGAAATAGACCGATTGAAATGTATTCTCCCGGCCACTGGTGTCATCCGTGATCGATTGCATCGACGCGTTGATCTCCTTGAGGTCGTCGGTCGGCTTGGGAGTTAAAAGTTGGATCGATTGGCCGAATTCAGCCACGGCCGTTAGCAGCGGCTTGTCCTGCTGGCGCTGTAGCGACCGATTTCCCGAGGCCTCGATCTTGCCCAACTCTTCGTAGATGTGATCGAAGCGTTTGGCGATTGACTCCCGCTGGATCTTAAGGCTGCCCGATTGGTCGAACAGCCAAACGACAAGCGTTGGCCGCTCTTCGAGCGACGCAAGAATCTCTTTGGTGATGCGGTCGACAGCGCCCACAGCTCCCGCCGCACCGACGCTGCCCGCGCCTTTGACGACCAGGTTGTCCGCGACGTGGGGCGCCGCGAGGACCGGCTGATCCAATTTGAGCGCGCCGGCGACGCCCGTCAAAGCCGTCGCTGGCAGCGAGTCGGAAAGCGGCGGAGCGACCGTGTCGATCCTCGTCTCATCGGATTCGATCGGCGCCTGAGGACTCGGATCGCCGATACCGCCGCGGGCCATGCTACCGACTTCTGATTGTGGCTCGGCGCTCATGCGAAGCTCTTGATCGGTGCGATATTCGTCGGGAACCGGCTGCAAATCGACTTCCAGCGGCCGCGGCGCAAAAGGCGGCGGCAGGGGTGGCATCAGCAGCGTGAACATTCCCAAGGCGAAAAGCGCCGTCGCATGGAAGACCAGGCTTAGTGCTAAGGCGGTCGCGTCACCGGTGCGCGGTGTAGCCGCTTGGCTCACGCCGAACCGCCAACCGCGAGGCATTTCTTCGGTTGTTGACAAGTGAGGACGCCTTTGGGTCTTTCCGGACACCGCTCGCCAGCGTCTATGAGTCGCGAGAAATCGGCAAATCGTCGCCTATGTGTATTTTCGACGGGGGATGGCGTTTTAGCAACTCGAACAACGGTCCGGGACGGCCGTGAGCTCTGGCGATCGTCAGCGCGCCGCTATTCTTGAAACCCCCATTCCAATCGGGCGGTTTCGGTTAGAATGACAAGTGACAGACTTGGCTGCGGATCCGGGCCGGAAACTGCAGCATAAACGGCGGTTGGCGGATCAGAATTTGACACATTTTAGCGGAACTCGACATGGTAACTCGGCGGCGATTGGTGCTGGTCTCGGTTGGACTTATGCTTGTCCTTGCTCCCCCGGCCCGCGCTCAGCGAGCTGTCCGCAGTGGCCCTCCCGAGCCCGTAAAGCTCCAGACCAAGGACGGAGTTGACCTATCGATCACGTATTACCCAAGTTCCGTCGGCAAAGACGCCACGCCGGTCGTGCTGCTTCACGACTATAAAGATACGCAGGGCATTTTCAGCTCGCTCGCACTGCGGCTGCAATCGCCC
>DASYDU010000011.1:0-24006 GCA_036499445.1 Lacipirellulaceae bacterium | reverse complement strand
CGCCGCGACCACCCATCGTCACGCCACGACTCACTCCATAAACAGCGTCGGAGAAACGCCGAAGAATTTGCCAAAGCTTAGCACGTTCGTCTTGCTCAGTTGCCGCCGGCCCGCGATCACGTTCGCGATTGTCGATTGGGGCACGGCCGATTGCCGGGCCAGCTCCGATTGGCTCAGTTGTTGCTCGGCCATCAAGAACTTGAGCACTTCACCCGGAGAAGCGTTCGGCGTCGGCCACCGAGACTCCTCGTACTGCTCCACTAGCGTCGCCAACAGCTCGATCATTTCCTTTTCCGCCGCCGTCTTCCGCGGCTTGTCCATCAGCCGCTCGACGATCGCCAGCGTGCGGGCGTGCTCCCGCGCAGAACGAATCGGCCGCGGCTGGCACTCGGCAAGCAATTCGCCGTAGGTAACCGTGTCCATTTGTCAGCTCCTCCACTTATTCTTCTCGTACTCCGCATGCGTCAAAAACGCCTTCACAAACAAGGCGCCTTTGCCGCTGACGCACGTCCGCGAGGCTGGGATTTCCAGACGCCTAACTTGCCGCTCGTTCCCCACGGTTTTCTATCACCGCTCTGCTGTTCGTCTGCACCATTCTATCAGCGTTCATCAGCGGTTCGAACGTTTGTTTTCTCCGTGTTCTCCGTGCCCTCTGTGGTATAACTCTTGCCTGGCCAAAAATACTTCTTGCATCCCCCAGCCAAGTCGCTACCCTAGGATCACACTAAATGTACACATGAACACATATAATGTCGAGGGTCCAGAGCCAAGAGTCTAGGGCCAGAACTGCCAATTACTGCGCTCCCACAAACACAAATCATCAATCTTCGATCATCAATCAACAATTTCCCTCGGCTTCCTCCTGTTATGCCCTTCCAGTCTCTGTCTTCCGCCTTCCCCCTTTTGCGCCGACACATTCTGGCGTTCTATGGAGCAATGCAGCCGAAAATAGCACTTTCTGACTCACACACATTAAGGCGTTCTATGGCGAGCGGCCGACCTCGCACCCCAACCCACATTCGTCATTCGCTATTAGGATTTCGTCACGAGTCATTCCAATCCCCTCCCCATAGATGATCAGCGCCCCAGCCCATTTTGAACTTCTATGGAGAAATACAGCCGAAAATGACGCTTTGTGACGCACGCGCACATTTAGAACATCTATGGCCGCAACGCCGTTCGTGCGCCTCCTGCCTGCGCCGACTTCGTTTTGATATCATGGTGGGCGCCGTCATCGTACTTTCGCCAACTTTCCGGAGAACCAGGCCATGAGAATTGCCGTCGGGGTGTTTTCGTTCGTATTTGCAGGAGCCTTTGTGATGAACTATTTGGCAAGCGCGGCATCTGTCGAAAAGAGCTCGACGCCGCTCAACGAGACGATGAAGACGCTCGAAGGCCAGGATGTGAATCTGGCCGACAAGTATCGCGGCAAGGTGGTGCTCTTGGTGAACGTGGCGAGCAAATGCGGTAACACGCCGCAGTACAAGCCGCTGGAAGGACTGCACGAGAAGTATGCGGGCCAAGGGCTGGCGATCGTCGGCGTGCCGTGCAATCAGTTCGGCGGACAGGAGCCGGGCACTGCCGCAGACATTACCGAATTCTGCACGAAGAACTACGGCGTGAAGTTCGACATGTTGTCAAAGGTCGACGTGAACGGCGACGATGCTTGTCCGTTGTATAAGGATCTGACATCCAAGGAGACCGACCCGAAGCTTGGCGGAAAGATTACTTGGAACTTCGAGAAGTTTCTATTCAATCGCGACGGCCAGCTGGTGGCCCGATTCACGCCAAAGACGCAGCCCGATTCGCTAGAAGTCGTGACGGCGATCGAGACGGAATTGGCGAAATAACGGGGCGCTAGTCGTTTGTCATTGGTCGTTGGGCCAGCGGCCCAAACTAGCGACTAGATCAGCCAGCGGTATTTCGCAGATGCGGCGGGCGGCGTCGGCGGTGAGGGAGTAGTTGTCGACGGTGCCGCGGACGATTTTCGCGGCGCGCGATGGGCTCGCGAGTAGCTGGCCGGCGATCCAGACGTAGGGCAGCGTGCTCGGCCAGTCCTGTTTGGGTCGAGTCATCTCTTCGACGCTGCTTTCGTAAATGCCGGTGCCGCGAAATTGCTGCCACATTTCGCGGACGAGGTCGCGCCGGCTGGCGCCGTCGAGGGCTTTGGACATTAGAATCAGGAAGCCTTGGTGGGAGCGGATGGGAGGAATTGCGGATTGCGGATTGCCGATTGCGGATTGGTTAATCGTCGTTTCGTCTTTCAATGCGATACCAAGGCAGAGTTGGCAGAGGTTGACGCCGGCGAGCGTGGCGTTGGCGGTGTCGCCGATGCGTGGGTTGGCTTCGATGTAGCACGGCGTGTTTGTTGCCGCGTCGAAGAATAGATCGACAAAGAGCGGACCGTGCCAACGGAGGTGCTCGCCGAGCCGGCGGAGGTGGTCGACGACGATCGGATGGTGGCAGGATTGGCGGGCCACGGCCGAGCCGCCGACGCCGCGGAGGCAGAGCTCGTTCATGTCAACGCCGACCAGCGTTCCTTGCCGAAAGACGGCGCGGGCGACGGATTGGTGACCGGTTGCCTGCCGTTGCAGAATCAGCGGCGTTCCATCGCGCCACAAGCCGCGCTCTTCGAAGACTCGTAGGGCTGATTGCAGTTCGCTACGGTCGCGGACGAGCTGCACGCCCTGCCCCGCGGTGCCCGCGTCGAGCTTTACGAAGCGCGGGAAATCGGACCAGCGATCAACTTCGGCGCGATCGGCGAGGATTGCCGCTTCGGGGTGCGGCAACTGCAATTCCTTGAGTAGCGTGAGGAAATTCAATTTGCTGAACAGGCGCACGACACTGTCGATTTCGGGGATGGCGAGGGCGACACGTTCGGCCAGCGCCTCTCGCACGCGCGAGAGTAGATAAACCTCCTCGTGAGGCGGAAAGAGGACGTCATACTCGCCGCTCTTAAGTCGCTCGCCCAAAAACGCTAGGTATCCGCGCGGATCGGTTGCGTAGTGAGGGCAGCGATACCACTTGCGCACGTAGCGCGAGAAGCGGCATTGGCAGAGGGATGATGGGTCGAGGATGTCAATCGTGTGCCGCGGGCCGAGCGCATAAAGAGCTTGGCGCGAGGAAAGGCTCGAGCCCTCGGTCATTAGGATTGTGAGGCGGCGGTCGGCGGCGCTGGCGGGCGGGGCATCGGTCATGGCGCGCCTCGCTTATCGCTTGGGCCGCCTAAAAACGGGTTTCCCCAAAGGAAAGCCAGACCAATCAAGGAGCGGCCGATGATCAGGCCGGTCGACCAGATCAAGCTCATGGCTAGAAGGGCTTCCGGATTATCCGGCCGCAGCAGCAATTGCAAGGCGGTATCGCGAGTTCCCAAACCGGAGATGGTAGGAATTGTGTCGGCGAGCAGGACCAGCGGAATCGTACTGGCGACGACCATGTGGTCGACGGGGACATGACAGGATTCAAGAGCCACCGCGGCGTAGACGGCGAAGATGCTGAAGTAGACGCAGCGGAGCGGGATCAATCGGAGAGAGCGTGACAGGCTCCAGCCGGTCAACGCCTCGCCGAGTTTTGTGCCTGAGAGCTTCTTTCGCAGGGCGTCAGGTAAAAACCAGACCGCGAGCGCGATTGCCAGCGCGATCGAAAATGCAGCCGCAACCACTAGTCGGATGCGTTCGATGCGCGGATCGTCGCTCAACAGCGACCCGGCAAATCCGAGCCCGAGCAGGACGACAAAGTCGTAGTAGGCGAGCACGATGGTCCGCGAGAGCATGCTGACCATCGACGTATTCTGCTCGCGGGCCATTCCCCAAGCGAGCGCGGCTTGACCGAGCTCGTAATTGATTGCGCCACCGAGATAAGAAAGCCCACGCAGGTAAAGCGATCGCCAATAACTCACGCGACGATCGTCGATTTGGTAGACGGTGGGCAAGCAGACGGCATCCCAAAGGTAGAGAGCGAACACCAAGGCCACCGTCGCAGGGGCAAGGAGCTTCCAGTCGACGTCGGCGGCGGCGTGGGCGAGGGCTTTGGGCGAAATGCGCCAGACGAGAAACACCAAAAGCCCGGCACTGAGCGCGAGAGAAGCAATAATCCGTGCGTATGGCGAAAGCTTCATGCGAAGATGCTCGCGAGCGGCGAAGTGGCCAATTCCAGCTAGTTGTCGGCAATATGCCCTTCCCTTATACTTTCCATCCTGACAGATGGACACCGCAAGAGCTATTCTCCGTTGAGATGACGCGAAGTCGGAGTGGGACAGGAAAAGCACGCGGAATCGTGCGAGCCATCGCGATGAGCAGTCTATGACATCGCTCGTAACCGGCGCGACCGGATTCATTGGCCGTCATCTGGTGGCTGACCTCACGGGTCGGGGCGAGCGAGTCCGCGCGCTCTATCGTGACGAGCAAAAGAGACAACTCTATCTTGACCTCGGGGAGGAAACACTCGTGGGCGATGCGTGCGACATGGCCGTCGCGCGAGAAGGAATCGACGGGGTCGACGTCGTCTATCACTGTGCGGCGGCGCATTCTACTGCTCCCGCTGACGAAATTCGCTGCACAAATCTGAATTCGGTCGACGTGCTATTCAATGCGGTCCGGGAGGCCGACAGCGCAGCGCGGGTGGTGCTGATGAGCTCGATCAACGTGCTCGGGAGCGTTAGCTTTGAAAACGCCAACGAAGATCTGCCTCGGCGGCGGACCGGCGATCTGCACGTCGATCTAAAGATCGCGGCCGAGGAGTTGGCCGAGCGGGAAATCGCCGGCGGACTGAATATCGTGGCGCTGCGTCCGGGCCTGGTTTATGGGCCGGGCGACCGCAATCTGCAGAAGCTCGCGCAAGCGATTTATCGCGGAAAATTCATGTACATTGGCAGTCGAGAGAATATTGTTCCGCTCGTCCATGTGTCCGACATGTCACAAGCCATGATTTTGGCGGGACATGCGACAACGTCCACTTCCCGAGTGTACAATATCAGCGACGGCTCAAGGACCACGATTGGGCAATTGGTGGGCGGGTTGGCCCGCGTGATGGGGTGTCCGGAGCCGAGCCGGGTGATGCCGGCAATTGTGCCAAGGTTGGCGAATTCCGTGTTTGGGCTGTTGGGACGAAGTGGGCCAGTGAGTCCCAGCGCGCTGCGATTTCTCGGTACGTCACGCCACGTTGACATCGGGCGCGCACGGAGCGAGTTGGGCTTTGAACCGCGAGTTGGAATCGCGGAGGGGCTGCAGGGAATGGCAAGTTGGTTGCGGGAAACGACAGCAACCGAGTCTGCTGCTTAGGAGACAGCGCCGTGACCGCGCTCGCCCCCCATGGCGCCCAAGATGAAGCCTCGCCTCCCCCCGCACTGGCGGCGAAGGCGGTTGCCGAGCTGAGGCAAGTCTTTGTGCGTCCCACGCCAGCGCCGAGTCAATTCGCTGTGGCGGCAGGCCAAGCCGACGAACTGGCCAAGGCGACGCTCGACACGATGCTGGTCCGCGCATTTCGCGTGGGGACCTTGCCGAGCGACGAGGACTACGGCCAATTGCTGTCCCGCGTGCGGCATTGGGTGGCACGCGGCGAGCCAATTCGCATCATGATCGGCTACGCGCCGATGAAGAACCCCAAATCGGTGGCTCACACGCACGCCGATTGGGCTGAGTTTTTCGCGCTCGCGCATCTAGTCGCCTGGCACAATAAGGTGGCGACCATCTACCCGCCTGGCCTCTCGATCAAGATCATCTTCGACGATTCGACGATTCGGATGGCAAATCGCTATGGCTGGGGACCCATGAAGGATTATATGAGTTCGATCCCCAAGTTGATTCGGGCGATGGGCTATGAATCGTGCATCGTTGGAACGATGCGGCAATCGTCGTTCGCGTGGCTGTTTCACTTCGGGCTGTATCAATTGGCGGGGTTGCGCGTGCGGCGGTGGGAGAAAGACCCGGCTAATCGGGAAATGTTCGAGCAGATGTTGGAGGGGGCGCGGCGGAATTTGGCGACGCCGGAAGAATGGAGTGCGGAGCGGCGGGAGCAATACTGCCGGGACGCGGCCCATCGGTACCGTGTGTATTGGGAGGCGCTGCAGATGAGCGGCCTCTCGCGGCTGGGCAAGAAGCTGGTGGCTATGTACCTCGATGGCAACCAGCATCACTTGCGACAATCGGCCGCATTGCACTTAACGTCGGTAGCCAAGGGCCAGGTCACGCAGCCTTGGCAAGGGGAAGGAGTCTTGCGCGATAACGGGCATGATAAGCTTGTGCCGATCGTGCTGAGCGGCAAGCGGCGGCAGGAGGTCGAAATGCGGCCGGTCGAGGTGGCCGGTGTGATCAATTACCCTGGACTTGAATCAATATACGTGTGCTGCGACCAGAGTTCGACTTCCTCCAGTTCAATTGAATCGAAGCCCGAAAATCTTAACTGAGGATGAAAGGCATCTTCAGCGGCCGGGGCCATTTGGCTCCGGCCAAGGACTCGGGCGATCGACCGCGGCTGAACCATGCTGCTCCGCTACGCATACCTGGCTTGGAAACGGTTTGGCTTGAAGCGATTTCAAGCTCATGCGTGGCGGGCACGTGAATTCCAGCATCGGGCGCTAATGGCGAAGATTCGCCGCAATGCCAACAGCGATTTCGGCCGCGACTTCGGTTTTACGAATATCCGCACCGTGGACGACTTCCGCCGCCGGCAACCAGTTGCCGGTTACGACGAACATCATCCGTACATCGAGCGGGTATTGAATGGCGAAGTGACCGCCCTGTTTGCGCCCGGCACGCGAATCTTGATGTTTGCCATGACTTCCGGCACGACCGGAACCCCCAAACGGCTGCCAATCACCCAGGAGCTGCTCGACGAGTATAAGAGCGGCTGGAAGATTTGGGGCGCGGGCGTTTACGGCGATCACTTGGATTTGCTGAACCAGCAAACTTTGCAGCTCTCGAGCGACTGGCAACAGTTTCGCGCCCCGTCGGGCGTTCCCTGTGGTCAAATCAGCGGATTAGCGGCAGCGACGCGGCCTTGGGTAACGCGACGGGCGTTTCTGCTGCCCGGCGTCGTCTCGCAAATTCACGATTCTGCGGCCAAGCACTATACTTCGCTACGGTTTGCCCTGGCGCGTCGTGACATCGGCATCATCATCACCGCGAACCCCAGCACGCTGATCGAATTTGCGCGGCGCGCTGACCGTGAGAAGGAATCGCTGATTCGCGATATTCACGATGGGTCGCTGTCGTGCGACGTGCCGCAGTATGTCCGTCGGGCGCTCGCACGGCGAATTTTGCGCCGCCGTCCGGAGCGGGCGCGCGAACTGGACCGGCTGGCCTCGCAACATGGCGCGCTCTTGCCGCGGCACGCGTGGCCGGAGTTGTCAGTGCTGGCTGTGTGGATGGGCGGCTCGGTCAACGTTTATTTATCTCAGCTTCCCGCGCTATATGGCGACGTGGAAATCCGCGACCACGGCCTGTCGGCAAGCGAAGGTCGGATGACGATTCCGCTCACGGGAGGCACCTCGGCCGGTCTGTTGGACTTTTACCACCACTACTTCGAATTCATACCCGTCGAGGAGCATGACTCGGCCCATCCGACGGTGCTCGAAGGGCACGAACTTGAGGAAGGCCGGGAGTACTACATCGTGATGACCACCTCCGGCGGCCTCTATCGCTACGACATCCATGATGTGGTGCGCTGCGTCGGCTTCGTCGGCCAGGCGCCGCTCATCGAGTTTCTCAACAAGGGAAAGAATTTCTCGAATCTTACCGGCGAGAAGCTCAGCGAGCATCAGGCGATTCGCGCCGTCAAGATGAGCTTCGCGGAGCTAGCGCTACCGATCGACACGTTTACGCTGGCGCCGATCATCGACGAGCAGCCGCGCTACGTGCTGTTGGTGGAATCGCCGGCGCACCGGGGTCGGACGGACGAGTTGGCCCATCGGGTCCAATTGAATCTGGCAGCGGTCAACGAAGAATACGGCGACAAATGTGGCAGTGGGCGGTTGCTACCGGTGCAGGTCCGCGAAGTGGCGAATGGGACCTGGAACGCGCTGCGACGAGAGCGGACCGGCGACCGGGGCAACTTCGAGGAATACAAGCATCCATGCCTGGTGGGCGACGTCAATTTCGCGGAGCGAATCGCACAGCTTTCAACGCACGCGCCGTAGTGACGGTCGGTTGGCTCGATTGGTTATCTCCTGTTCGCCCATTCGTATGAGTAACACCATCCTGATCACTGGCGCGACGGGCATGGTGGGGAGCGCGTGCGCGCGACGGGCGGCGGCGGCCGGTTATCATGTGCAAGCGATGGTCCGGCCGAAATCGGATCGCAGCCTGCTCGACGGCGTGAGCGTGCAATTTGTCGAGGCTGATTTGGGGCAGCCCGAGGCATTTCTCGCGGCGCTGGCCGATGCCGAGATTGTGATCCACACGGCGGCTCACGTCGGCGATTGGGGGCCGGCCGAGAAATATCGGGCGCTGAACGTGGTGGCGCTCGAATATTTGGTACACGCGGCCGCGCAGACGGGTAAGTTGCGGCGGTGGATTCAAGTCAGCTCGCTGGGCGTGTACCCGGCGAGACACCACTACGGGACGGATGAGACGACGCTGGCGGACGCGGTGGGCCTCGACGGTTATACGCGGACCAAGGCCGAGGCCGAGACGTTGCTCAATCACCATATCAAGGAGCACGGCTTTCCGGCGGTGGTCCTGCGGCCCGGGTTGATTTATGGAGCGAATGACCGTCACGCGCTGCCGCGGTTCATCGAAAAGATTCAATCAGGTCAGCTGAAGTTCTTGGGTCGCGGCGACCGGGTGCTCAACAACACATACGTGGAAAATCTGGTCGACGCAGTTTTTCTGGCGCTTGAGAATCCAGCCGCACTGGGCGAGACGTTTAACATCCACGACGAGCGATTGGTGACGCGCGAGGAATTCGTGAACGCGATCGCGGATTATTTGGGAAAGCCTCATCCGCGCCATGTGCCGGAGTGGGTGGCGCGGATGCTTGTGAAGCCGATTGAGGGGATGGCGCGGCTGCGCGGGGCGACAAAGCCGCCGTTTCTCACGGCCGCGCAGATCAAATTCATGACGCTGAATCTCGATTACTCGATTGTCAAGGCAAAGCGCGTGCTTGGTTACCAAGGGCGGGTCGATTTTCGCGAGGGCATTCGGATCGCGCTCGACGACTACACTGGCAAGAAGGCCGCGCCGGAATCGCAGCCTCTCGCGGCTGTCGTCTAGCCAATGCGCATCCGCCACCTCACCGCCTACGTTGTTTCACTACCGCTCAAGCGACCGTTTGTCCACGCGACGGCGACGCGGCAAGAGAGCGAAAACGTTTTCATCCGCTGTGAGCTCGCGGATGGCACAACGGGCTGGGGCGAGGGCGTGCCGCGGAGCTACGTAACCGGCGAGACGGCGAGCGGGTGCATCGAGCAATTGGCGGCGACGCGGGTGGCGGAGCAATTGGCGGCGGATTGTAATTCCTGGCCCGACGCAATTCGGCTGTGCGAAGGCTTTCGGCCGGCGACCATGCGCGATGATCCACGTGGCTGTTACGGCAACGCATTGCGGTGTGCGATCGAGTTGAGCGCGCTGGACGCCTTTGGCCGGCTGTTTGGCGAGCCGGTGAGTGCCGTCACGCGGCACTACGAGCCGGCCGCTCCGATTCGTGGTTCGCAAAGCATCGTCCGTTATGGAGCCGTGATTGATGCCGGGGGCAGCCATCTCCGCCGCAGCGCGCTGGTCCGTCGCCTGTACGGCTTTCGCGATTGCAAGGTTAAGGTTGGCCGCGAGGGGGACGACGACGCGGCACGGATGGAGACAATTCGCCGTTGGATTGGCCCGCATATCGATTTGCGGATCGACGTGAACGGCGCGTGGCGAGCGATGGAAGTGAGTAGCAAAATGGAGCCGCTATTGACATTAAAGGTCAGTTGCGTCGAACAGCCGGCGGCGCATGCCGAATTGGCGGCACTAGCGGACGTGCGCAAGCAAGTGTCGGTGCCGATCATGCTGGACGAGTCACTGACGGGCGAGCCGGATGCGCGCCGTGCGATCGAACTGTGCGCTTGCGACTTGTTCAACATCCGCTTGTCAAAATGTGGCGGATACTTGGCGAGCTTGCGATTGGCGGCCATTGCGCGCGACGCCGGTCTTGGTTATCAGCTCGGGTGCCATCCTGGTGAGTCGGGCATCCTGTCGGCGGCCGGACGACATTGGGCGTCGTCGGTGGCGGGCGTACGGTATCTCGAGGGCTCTTACGACCGCCATCTGTTTCGCCGGCTCGTGACCCGAGAAGACATCACGTTCGGTTATGGCGGCCGCGCGCGGGCCCTCACGTCGCCCGGCTTGGGCGTTACGATCGACACAACCGTTCTGGCGGATTTTACGAAGGCAGAACGGCAGTTTCCAGTGACATGAGCCGGGCTCGTAGCGGCAATTCAGCGCGCAGGATCGTAGCGTCGCGATGCTACGATGGAGTATTGCGCTGATATCGTCGGCACTTCCTCTACGTGAGCCAGGAAATCTGCTTTGTCCGGCCTCTTGCCAAGATTCGACTTCTACACGGCGTCTGACGGCCGGCGGCTCGCGGTTCGCGTGTGGAACGCCGTCGACCCGCCGCGGGCTCGGGTGGTGTTTCTGCATGGCGTGGCGAGCCACGGCGGCTGGTACACGCGCAGCTGCCACTCTTTGAACAGCGTTGATTTTGAGGTCCATTTTTTGGATCGGCGCGGATCGGGCGTCAACCTGGACCGTCGCGGCGACGTCGATCGCTACGAGACGTGGATCGACGATGTGGCGAAGTACCTGGCGCAGATTGGCAAAGAGCGGCCGGTGATTTTGTGCGGCATTAGTTGGGGCGGCCGGCTGGCGACAGCGGTGGCACGGCAGCATCCGGGGCTGATCCGCGGACTCGCCCTGCTCTGCCCCGGTCTGTATTCGCATTTTGAGCCGGGTTTGATGCAGCGACTGGCGCTCGGATCACCATTGCCGCGGCGGGTGCGGACACGGCGAGTGAAGATTCCGCTGGTGCATGCGCCGCTCTTCACCGAAACGCCACGCTGGCGTGACTACGTGGCCCGGGATCCGCTGACGCTACAGAAAGTAACGATTCGCTTTGCCCAGGCAGATCGGCAACTGGCCAGGTTCGCGCGCCAGAGCGCGCCCTACATCCACACGCCGACGCTGCTGATGCTCGGCGGCCGCGATCGGATTGTCGCGAACCCGCCCACGCGCGCGTTTCTGAAACGATCAGCCGCGACACACAAGACGCTGATTGAATATCCGAACGGGGCGCACACGCTGGAATTTGAGGCCGACCCGGAACGGTATTTCGCCGATCTGGCCGATTGGATCGGGCGGACGATTGCTGGGTAATGCAAGAGCAGGAGACCGGAAGAACAGAAGAGCAGAAGACCAGGAGTAAGACATCGTCTTCGTCTCTATTGCTCTACCGTTCTTCTGCTCTTCTGCTCTCGGCAATTTCGGCGAGCATTGCCATGTGCCGTTGCCTAGGCTTTGATGCCGGTGAGCGCGGCGGCGGTGTCGGTGAGGTGGCGCGTGACACGCGAAGCGAGCTGGAATCCGATCAAACCCAGGACAATGAACGCCGAGACAAGAAACCGGAATGAATGATGCGTTTCGACAGAGATGAGTTGGAGAAGGAGAATGGCGGTGAGTAAGGGTACCGAGACAGCGAGAACCTGAATCCACCAGAGGCGGGTGGGCATCGATGTCAGCTCGCGGCGCGTGGTGGCGGTAAAATCGCGGACATCGTCCCACATGCGTGGATAGAGCGCCCGCTCGACGATGAATTGCGAGCCACAGAGTGAATATGCAAGGGCGATCAAGCACGACAAGCTAAAGGACACGAAGAAGTGTCCCCATACTTGGCCGTCTAAGTGCGTGCTAGAGCGCCAAGCAATGATCGCGGGGAAAATTACTCCGCCGGGGAGCCAGGCGACCGCGACCAGTCCGGCGACCCAGAGCGGCAATTGCAGCGCTTGGCGGCGACCTTCGGCGACCGCGCCGCGGGCAAGTGGCGTCGCACGATGCATCTCAATCCAGCAGCGTCGGACGCGGAATACCGCCCAAACAAATATCCCGGTCGCCACAGGATAGGCGGCGGCGTTGTAGATATTCACTACACGCATGAAGAGCTGCTGCTGCTCGGCAGTGAGCTCGCCGACGATTTGGGTCATGTTGTAGGTGATGTTGAGGACGCTCGCGGCCAACTGGGGAAGCAAGACCAGCAGGATAAACCAGAAAAACGGCTTTTCGAGCATGTGTCGGTAGATGCCGGTGAGTGATGGCAGCTCGCGCTCAGCGATGCGGAGATGTCGGCAGCCTTCGAGCTGAGCCGCCAGCTCGGCGCCGCTTGCAAAGCGATCGACTGGATTTGGGGCGAGACAACGGCAGATGGATTGTTGCAAGGTCTTGCCGGCATGAGGTGGGCCTTCGGCGGCCGTGGGCGGCTTGGTGCGACGCTGCTCGGCCAGTGAGCGTAGCGTGTCGGCCATGCCGGCGTTGCGATCCGGCAGATGAATGACTTGCTTGCCGTTTAAGAGCTCGTGGAGCACGATGCCGAGCGAGTACATGTCGGCCTTGTCGGTGACGGCGTCGGCCTGGCTGGGGTGCTCCGGATTGAAGGCGTCGAGGTGCTCGGGGGCCATGTAGGCCACCGTGCCGCCAAACATGTTGTCGTTGTCGGCGGCGGTTTGCAATGAGATGTTGAAATCGGCGAGCATGGGCCGGCCATAGGGGCTGATCAGGATGTTGGCTGGCTTGATGTCGCGATGCAAGACGCCGTGATGATGGGCGAAGTCAAGCGCTTCGGCCAAGCGGGCGCCAATCCAGGCGGTGGCCTCGTAGGCGTCCATGTGGCTGAGAGCTTCGCGGTCACGGAGCGCCGCGGGGTCGAGCGCCGTAGGCAGCGACGAATTGCGGTCAATGACACCGAGAAGATCGGCGCCGGTCCAGGTTGGTTCGACCTCGACGGCCGCGGGGACCTCGCCATCATCGTTGAATAGGAGTGCATGAAGGGGTTGATAGCCGCCCGTTGTCAGAGCGCCAATGATTTTTTCCAAGCCGACGCCGGGCACGAGCTGCATGCAGAGGAGCCGTTGGTCCGTGGCGTTGTCGACGGTTTCGGAGAAGACTTGCACAATGTGGGCGTGCTCGAGCCGGGCCATCGTGCGGCCTTCGCTTCCCTGATTGGCCGAAACTTTGAGCGCGACCTCGCGGTCGAGCGAGACCTGGCGAGCGAGATAGACGTTGCCGAACGCGCCCTTGCCCAGCATGCGGATGATTTCAAAATCGTCGATGTTTTCGCCGGGTGTCAGGGCGGGAGGTCGCTGTCCGCGTCGCACGGGCGGCTTTGCCACGCGTACCGGTCCGGCGGCGGGAGTCGGCGTGGCCGGCGCAGGGAAACTCGGCGCAGCGCCCGTGACGGACGAGGCCAGTTGTACATCGGAGGCGGGCTCCGAGTCGGCAAGCCGTACATCAGACGCGAACTCGCCGCGCTCGGGAACATACCGATCGGTTTCGTAGGCGGAGGTGCGCTCGGTAGGAGCCTCGGCCGGCGGCTGGCTGATTTCAGCCTCAGGATGTGATTGGCGTTCGTTGGACATCGCAGCGCGAAATCGTGCGCCTACTGGGTCGTCGCGGAGACGGATTGCGACTTCCCTATTGTAGCCAACTCATAGCCTGAAGCACGGCGAAAACGATCGCCATAAAAACCACGATCCAAATGCCGAAGCGGGCGGCATGATTGAGGATTGAGGGCATTTGCTCGTGCCGCGTGGCGGAATAGACGAGGCTGACGCTGACGATAATCGGCACGGCGAACCACATCCGCAAGGGGCCGATAACCGAGCCCAGCAGGGTTGTGATCGTAATTGCATCGAGACCGGCCATTTTGACATATCTCCGCTTGATCGGGAAACGAGAGCGGTAAAACGGAAGAGCACTGGAGGAGCAGCAAAAACAGCGTTGATTCAATTGCTACTGATCTACGGTTCTTCCGCTCTTCGGCTCTTTTGGTTTTAGTTTGTCGTCCGGCGGGAAAATCACGAGCGGGCCGCCATAGGCGTCGCAGATCACCAGGATATTCAGCAGGCCGGCGATGACCGTGTAGACGGTGCCCATCTCGAACATGTCGTTGCCATCGTGGTTCCACTTGGCCAATTCGTCGGGATGGCTGACCGTGTGATGCGATTGGTCGACCGAGGTGAAATCGCCCTGCATGCGGGGCGGTCGCTCGAAATTGTCGCCAAGTAGCGGTGGTTTGCCGTCATCGGCGCGCAACTTCTGCACGACCGCGGGGAGGGCCGGCAAACCGACGCCGACTTGGCAAAAGTATTGCCAGCGGGAAAGGATCGGCGTCGAGGCGTAGACGACGCGACCATCACCTAGATAGAGGCCGTAAAGAAACGTGCCAACGATGCAGACAAAGAACAAGATGCCTTTGCCGGTGCGGCCTTGATACAAATGGCCCAATCCCGGGATCAGCCAAGCCAAGAATGCGGCGAGGCGCTGGTCCTTGAGATTGATTTCGTCGTTGGCCAAGTTTGCGGCGCTAATGGGCATGATTGGTTTGATCGGAGGCGTGGCGTCGCTCGTCTTGGCTCACGCGGGCTTCGGTTTTGGAGTGAGTCGGTTCATTCTAAAGTACGTGGTGTGAGATACCAGAGCAGTTCTCGGCGCTCCTATTCTGGTCGGCACACAGCGTGTCTTTTCAGGTACTTCGTATCGAGATGGACCATTCTTGGAAGCAGTCGAAAGTCAACGGTGAAAATGCGCGATTTCGTCGGTGTTTTGTGGCACCGCGCGGACCCGCGGGCGGTTGTGAGAAGGCCGAAAAACTGGTAAATTTAGGCGTGCTTTTTCGCCTGCTGATGGAGCAGGGATAGAGCGACAGATTGCTCTTTCGCTCGCTTAAGCGAGCTCGCCCATAAGGACCCGCCTGTGTCGACTGACTCGACCGAACCCACGGAGCCTGACCAGCCGAATGGAGCTAATGATCCGCAAGCTCAGGCGATCGCCGCCCGGCTGATCGATCTGCCGATTGAAGATGAGCTGCGCGACAGTTACCTGACATACGCGATGAGCGTGATCGTCAGCCGCGCGCTGCCGGACGCTCGCGACGGCCTCAAACCTTCGCAGCGGCGAATTCTGGTCGCAATGAACGACCTGAACCTCACGCCGGGGGCGGCCCGGGTGAAGTGTGCAAAAATCTCCGGCGACACGAGCGGTAATTACCATCCGCACGGCGAGAGCGTGATCTATCCGACGCTCGTCCGCATGGCTCAAGACTGGAACATGCGGCACATGCTGATCGACAAGCAGGGGAACTTCGGCTCGATTGCCGGGCTGCCCGCGGCGGCGATGCGATATACCGAAGCTCGACTGTCGCCTTATGCGGCGCTGTTGCTGGAAGATCTGAAGTTGGACACGGTCGACTTTGTGCCGACTTACGATGAAAGGCACTTGGAACCGACGGTGTTGCCGTCGAAGTTTCCGAACCTCTTGGTGAACGGCTCGGGCGGCATCGCGGTCGGCATGGCGACGTCAATTCCGCCGCACAATTTGCGCGAGGTCTGCCGCGGGCTCGTCGCTTTGATCGATAATCCGCAGATCACCGTAACGGAATTGATGGAGCACATTCCGGGTCCGGATTTTCCGACGGGCGGCATCATCTGCGGCAAGAACGCGATTTGGAAAGGCTACGAGACGGGCCGCAGCACGGTCGTCGTTCGCTCCAAGACTCGCGTCGAGACGCTCAAGAACGACCGCTTCCGAATCATTGTTACCGATATTCCGTATCAGCAGACGCGCGACCCGGTGATCAAGAAGATCGCGGAGCTGGCCAACGAGGGAAAAATCCCCGGTATCTCGGGCGTGCGGGATGAGAGCGATCTGAAGGAGCCAGTGCGGATCGTCATCGATTGCAAGCGAGACGCCGATCCGGACATCGTCCTCAATCAACTCTACAAGTTTTCGCCGCTGCAGGACTCATTTTCGATCATATTGTTGGCGCTGGTAGACGGCAAGCCGCGGACACTTTCGCTCAAGGAGATGCTGCAGGAGTTCATCCGGCATCGCTTCACGGTGATTCGCCGGCGGACGCAGTTCCTGCTCTCGCGGGCACGCAAGCGGAAGCACACAGTTCAGGGGTTGTTGCTCGCGCACGCCAACATCGACGAAGTGATCCGCGTGATTCGGGCCTCGAAGACGCAGGCCGAGGCGAAGGAATCGCTGATGAAAATCAAGACGCCGGCCGCCTTGATGCAGCGGGCGCTGGGCGACGAGGGCTTCGGACAGTTCCAAGAAGAGCGCGGCGTGGCCGACGAATATTCGCTCACTCCGGTCCAGGCCGAGGCGATTCTCAAGATGACGCTCGGGCAGCTAGTGAATCTTGAGCAAGAGAAGCTGGCCGACGAGCATGCGAAGTTGCTGGTGGAGATCGGCGGCTACCTGGAAATCCTGGGCGACGAGAAGCGAATTCATCAGATGATTCGCGACGATTGTGAAGAGGTCGCCCGCAAGCACGGGGATGAGCGCCGTACCGAGCTATCGGGCGAAGAGATCGGCGACGTCAATATCGAGGACTTGATCGAAGAAGAGACGATGGTCGTCTCGATTTCGCACAACGGTTACATCAAGCGGACGCCGGCCAGTGTGTATCGTGCCCAGCGGCGCGGCGGGAAGGGTATCAAGGGGGCCAAGGCCGACGAGGACGATCCGGTCGAGCACCTGTTCGTTTCGAGCACGCACGACTATCTGCTCTTCTTTACGAACAAGGGCAAAGTCTATTGGCAGAAGGTGTATAACCTGCCGCAACTGTCGCGGGAGAGCAAAGGCCGGGCGGTGGTGAATCTGCTCAATCTGGCCGAGGGAGAGCAGATCGCCGACTGCCGGGCCGTCCGCGATTTTGAGCAGCCGGACCACTACCTGATGATGGCGACGCGCAAGGGCCTGGTGAAGAAGACGGAGCTCAAAGCCTACAGCCGACCGCTCAAGAGCGGCATCATCGCGATCAAGCTCCGCGAGGATGACGAGTTGATCGACGTGGCGATCACGAAAACGGGCGACGAGATCGTGCTGGCGACGACGGCCGGCATGGCGATCCGCTTCAGCGAAGGCGACGCCCGGCCGATGGGCCGCAACACGAGTGGCGTCAAAGGGATCAATCTGTCGAAGGACGACCATTTGGTCGGAATGGTGGTGGCTGATCCGACGGCGACGCTGCTCACCGCCTGCCAGAATGGCTACGGTAAACGAACGCCGTTTGGGCCGAACGCGGAGGCGGGGGCTGGGGACTCGGATCCGGGTGCCGGGGAGGAAGACGGACCGGCAGTCGAAGCCGAAGAGACGGCGGACGGTGGCGAGGAGGGATCGTCGAGCGGCTTCCGCTATCGCACGCAGAATCGCGGCGGCAAAGGCCTGCGCGACATCAAGACGACCGAGCGTAACGGCCCGGTGATTGGCATTGTGCGAGTGGACGATTCGGACGAACTGATGATGATGACGGCCCGAGGCAAGATTCAGCGCGTCGCGGTGAGCGACTTCAACCCAATCGGCCGCAACACGCAGGGCGTGCGGATCATGTCGCTCGACGAAGGCGACGCGCTAGCGGCGATTGTGCGCGTGCCCAAAGAAGAGAACGGTGGCGAGGAAGGAATCGTTAGCGAAATGGCACCTGATAGCGATGCTGGGGACGAGCCGGCGGCGGAAGAATAACGGGTCGCACGACTCTCTCAGAGAGAGGCGTGAGATAGATACGGAACTATTCCGCCAAGCCGTGCTTACCGGTCCTGCGCGGTTTTTTCATCTTCGCTCGGCGAGTTCGCCGAGCTGGCGCCGGCCGCTGGGCCGCCGAGGAGCTTTTGTAGTTCTATGCTGAGGAGGTTGCCGCGAGCGTTCAGGTTGACGACGTTGCCCTTCTGGTCGACAAGAATGCAGCGAGGGATAGCGCTCACGCCGTATTTGAGCGCCATCGGCGGCGCCTGCTTGTGTTGGGGATCGGGAATTGCGAAAAAGGTAGTCCGCCAAGGAACGCCGGATTCCTTCATGTATTGTTCGACGTCGGATCGTTTTTCATCGAGGCTGATCCCCAGCACGTCGAACCCTTTGTCGTGGTACTTACGGTAGTTTTCCAGGACGTTGGGCACTTCGGCGCGGCAGGGCCCACACCAAGTTGCCCAGAAGTCGACGAGCACGACTTTGCCGCGATAGGCCTCCCAATCGAGCGGCTTGCCGTCTAAGTAAGTTCCCGAAAGCTCGAGCTTGTGTCCTGGCAGGTTGAGCCGGCGAGCGATCCCTTCGAGGAGCGGCAAATCGCCGATGATGTTTGGATCTTTGGATTCGCGAAAGGCGGGAAGCACTTCGTTGAGCATCCGCCCGGCGAGCGGCGCGGCGTCGCCTTCGCCGATCACATCGGAGATCTCGATGAGCAATCCCATTTTCTCTGGCGTGGCGTCCCCGGCTTTCACGATGGAGCCGAGTTGATTGATGACCTCGCTGTGTTCGGCGGCGGAAAGGCTCGGCCAGGCGCGGAGCTTGGCACCCAATTTCGTTTGGAACTGCGTCAGTTCAAAATTCTGGTGAATCTTGATGAGATTATCGGCGAGAGTCGGCCGGTTGGCAAACTTCAGTCCATCCAGGAAGTCGGCCGTCTGCTTGGCCGCGTTGTCATCGCCCAATTCGGTTTTGATGTGCAGCGACTCGACCTTCCATTCGATGGCGTCGGTGACCTGCTTGTCGGTGGCGCTGGCGGCGGCGGCCAGGACTTTTTCGGCTCCGGCGCCGATTGACGCCGAAGCACGGCTGAAGTAGCTGCGCATCTCGTCTTGTGAGGCGAATTGCTTTTGGGGATGAGCGATCTTTTCAATGTAGGACAGAATCTCTTCCGTCGAGCCATCGGGGACGGCGAAGGGATCGGATGGAGATTGCTTGTCGGAGACGACGGCGTCGGCGGCGGCCGCCTGATTGGAGCCTTTGGGAGGCGCGGCAAGCGAGTTGGCAGAAGTCGTAGTGAGCGCCACGATGCCCAACAGCAAGAACAACGAACGGGCCGGCGATCGCGAAATGGTCATCGTCTATTTCCTTGTCTTGTTCTTCTAGCGGTGGCGGGGCGTTCGGCGCCGGGAGCAGAGATGAGTATTTAGCCGACAGGCTGGGACAGACGCCAGAGCATCCGGCAATTATGCCCGTATTTGGCGACGGGGCAAGCACGCGAAAATGTGCCAGTTGTGGTATTTGGCGGATTTCGGGCGACGAAAAAACATGATTTTTGTTTCAAAAGCAAGCGCGAGGCTCCTGCTGAGCTTGGAGCGGACAGGGCGATTAGCTCGGCGGAGCCCTTCGCCCTCCGAACGCCATATGGCGGTAAGCCTAATCGACCTGGCCGATTGAGCGGCCGCCGTCGACCGGCAGACAGACACCCGTGACGAAATCGTTTTGGGCCAAGAAGAGTACGGCTTGGGCGACGTGCTCTGGCCGCCCGGCGCGACGGACCAAGGTGCCGGCAATCGCTCGCTCGCGGACCTCGGGCGAAAGTTCATCAGGCAACATCACGGGCCCGGGCAGGATCGCGTTGACTCGGACGCGCGGCGCGAGCTCGACGGCAAAGGCCCGCGTGAGCGTGGGGATTGCGCCTTTCGAAGCGAAATAGGGGGCGTAATTTCGATAAGGTCTCACGGTGGCCCAATCGCCGATGTTGATGATCGCACCGCCCTCGGGCTGGATGGCCATTAAGAGGCCGGCATGCTGGCAGCAAACAAACGTGCTCACGGTGTTGACTTCGAAGAAGCGACGCACGTCGTCGGCCGCAGCATCGGCGAGCGGCGTGGGCGCCCAGATCGCGGCGTTGTTTACGAGCAGATCGAGCCGGCCGAAATGGCGGCAAACGCGGTCGATCATGGCCCGCGTGGCGTCTTCGTCGCGTAGCTCGGCGGCGAACGCGGCTGCCTCGTGGCCGGAGGCATTCAGCTCGGCGGCGAATTCTGTGGCGCGGTCGAGCGACTGATTGGCGTGGATGGCCACGCAATAGCCGTGGGCGGCGAGCTCGCGGACGATCACCTTGCCGACTCGGGCCGCTCCGCCAGTTACCAGGGCCACGCGTTGTTCGACGGTGTCAGCCATTGAGAAATCCAGAACGCCCAATCGGGTTCCGGGAGCCCTCCCACATTTTACAACCCTCCGAGCGGCTTATTTGATGTGGTGGAAATCGGCGATGATTTGCCAGGCTTCCTCGGGCGTTTCGGCGTAGGAGAACAGGTCGAGGTCTTCGTCGGCGACGATGCCTTCGTCGGCCATCTTGCGAAAATCGAGGATTGATTCCCAGTATTGGCGGCCGTAGAGGATGATCGGGATGGCCTGCATCCGCTTCGTTTGACGGAGGCAGAGAGTGTCGAAAAGCTCGTCTAGCGTGCCGTATCCGCCGGGGAAAACCACCAGCGCCTTGGCGCGCAAGATGAAGTGAAACTTTCGGATCGCGAAATAATGGAATTGGAAGCAGAGATCGGGCGTGATGTAGGCGTTTGGCTCCTGCTCGTGAGGCAGATCGATATTCAGACCGATGCTCTTGGTGCCGATGTCGAACGCGCCGCGGTTGGCGGCTTCCATGATGCCGGGGCCACCGCCGGTCACGACGAAAAAGTCACAACGTTTCTCGATCTGTGAAGCGGTAGAAACAATTTTGCCAAACTGTCGAGCTTCGTCATAGTATCGGCATTTGGCCAGTATGCTTTCTGCCCGAGTGACTGCCCGTTGTAGTTGCGCATTTGCGGGCGACTTTTTGGCGGCCTGCTTCGCCGCTTGCAGCTCCGCTTCGGCCACGTCGCGCGGAGGAATTCGAGCGCTGCCAAAGACGACGACCGTGGATTTAATCGCGTGATCGCGAAGCAGCGTCTCGGTCTTTAGCAACTCCAGGTGCATCCGTACTGGGCGGATCTCATCGCGCTTGAGGAAGTTGATATCGTATTCCGCCAGTTGGTAACTGGGAGAGGCAAGAATGGCTGCCAGGTTGGCTTTACTGTCGCCATCGGCGCTCGTCGGAGCCAGTTCAGAAAGTGAGGGACGCAATTCGTTCGACATGGATCTTTTGGCAATGTTCGTTCGGCAATATCTGCTTCGACAAGAAAACGCTCACTTAAGTGATAATCTAGTGTAGTCCACAAGGATTAGCCTAGATCGTGGCTTTCTCCGAGGGCCGGAATCACGACATTCCAGCCTCGATCGGCCTGAAGCGTCGCCCCGAGCGCTTCGGCGCTTTTTGGCTCGCCGTGGACCAGGAAGACCTGTTTTGGGTTCGGGAGTGGCTGGAGCCAGCGCAAGAGGCCGCTGCGGTCGGCGTGACCGCTTAGGCCGGGGACGGTTTCGATGGCGGCCCGGACCTGTACGTCGCGGCCATGGATCCGGAGGAAACGGGCGCCGTTTTGCAGCTGTCGCCCGCGGGTGGCTTCGGCCATGTAGCCGCCGATCACGACGGTGTTGCGAGCGCTCGGCAAGCGGTGCTGAAGATGGTGCAAAATGCGTCCGGCGTCCATCATGCCGCTGCTTGAGATGATCACGGCCGGCCCGGTAATTCCGTTTAGCGCTTTGGATTCTTCAGTCGAACAGCTGAGATGGACGTGCGGACCGTCCAAGATGGGATTGGCCGCGTCTAGTTCGCCTTCGCTTAAATCGTGATCTTCTGGATGTTGACGATAGATCGCCGTGGCGTCGCAGGCCATCGGGCTGTCGAGGTAAATTGGTACGTTTGGAATGCGATGTGATTGGAGCAGCACCTGCAACAAGTAGATCAATTGCTGTGCGCGGCCCACGGCAAACGCCGCCACGAGCATCACGCCGCCGCGCTCGACTGCTCGCCCGACGACCTCGGCGAGCGCGTCCAGAATCGAACCAGGCGGATGGTCGCGATCACCGTAGGTGCTCTCGCAGATGAGATAGTCACACGGCGGCGGAGGCTGTGGGTCGTGGTAGAGCGGCCCATCGTAGCGCCCGACGTCGCCGGAGAACAGAATCCGTAGCGGCGGCTGGCGATCGCGAATCTCGACTTCGATCATGTTCGAGCCGAGGAGATGGCCGGCGTCGTGATAGCGCATCCAAATCGGCTCGGCGGGCGAGAACCACTGGCCTCGGGGCCGTTCGCGAAATAGCTTCATCGTTCGCTCGACGTCGAGGGCTTCGTAGAGCGGCAGCGCGGGTTTATGCTTCGAGAAACCTTTGCGATTGGCGTACTCGGCATCCTGCTCCTGGCAATGAGCCGAATCGAGCAAGATCAGCTCGGTAAGTTGATTGGTAGCCGGCGTGCTATAAACCGGGCGTGAAAAGCCTTCGCGGACGATCTTGGGTAGGTAGCCAGTGTGATCAAGATGGGCGTGGGTCAATACGACCGCGTTGAGCGTTTTGATGTCGAAGTGCGTCGGCTCCCAATTCATCTGCCGCAACTGTTTTAGCCCCTGGAACAGACCGCAATCGACGAGCACGCGAGCGGCTCCAGCTTCCAGCAGATACTTGGATCCGGTAACGGTGCGGGCGGCGCCGTGAAACGTGAGTCGAACCATGCGAGATCGTGCAGTGGAGGGAATGGTCGTGGCTCATGACTCGAGAACCACAGGAGTTCCAGGCAGACGCCTGTGCCTAAATGCGTCCGAGGAAGTGCATCCACAAGATACCGGCAAAAGCGCGAACGCCATACGGTAAAATCGGCGACCGGGAACTTTGTGGCGGTCAGGGCTGCAATTTTAGCGCGTAGTCGAACGCATTCTTAACGGATAGTTCCGTCTTGAGATCGAGCGGCGTTTTGAGTGCCCAACGGCCGTTTTCGTAGGCCAGCTCGTAGGTCCGTTCTTCCTCATCGGCCAAACTGGCGACCGAATCCTCGGGGTGCCCCGGCAACGGCCTGATGGCTTTTGACGATGAGGAGGCGGGGCTATCGTCGAGCCCTTCGCCGTTGGGATTGGCGCCTTGCGAACTGTCGAGCGGGCCGGTACCGGAATCCGGTTTTGTGTTCTTCTGCTTGTCCGTATCGCCGCTTTTCTTATCGCTGTCTGGAATCCGCAGTAGCGAGTACGAAGTATGGCTCTTAACAGTAATTGTTGCTCGATAATTCTCATCCGGATTATTTGGCGGGACGATTGCGGAGGACACACTGTTATGGACGGAAAAATGGCTGCGGGCATTGGGCTGTTCCGAAACAAAACCACCCTGGATTCCGCCGTTGCCGGTTTCAAGCGCGCCTTTGATGATCAAAGCAATCTCGTCGAAACTCTTTTCAGCGGCGGGACGATTGTCGACTTGAGCGACCTTGGTCGACGACGATTGACGGCAGCCCACGCTCAACGAACCAAGCGCAAGCGCGCACGCGACGATCATGACGGCAATTCTTTCACGGCGACACATTTTGACTTTCACTCGATTCGGAGGGAATTGGGCGGCGATCGTTTTTTGCCGCGTGGAGTCCGATATTCTAGGCTACTCGAAGATAGCACGAGTTGTAAGACATGGCCAATACTGACGAAGCGCAGGGGAATTGCAGGGAGAACTTGAAGCGTAGGAATGGGGCCGAATGTCTCTGCCTGTGCCAGGCAAAATCGGATCGGCACCGGTCGGCCGAAACGCGGTGCTGACTCGGGTATCTCTACGGCCCGCCAAACGGGTCCTCGGAGTTATTCGGCTGGCTTGGCGTGGTATTCTGTTTCGTGCCCGGCTCGGCATTATTCGCTGGGGTTCCATCGCTCGGCGCGGCAGACGTTTGAGGCAGCTGGTTTCGCAGACCGTCGATCGATGGCAAGGGCACCGTCCTTTGCAGTACGCGGCCCAAGACTCCCATCAATTTGCTGGGCGGGGTCTTGCCATTTTTCGTTGAGCCGCCGCGCTCTTGACTTGCCGCAGCCCCGCCATCGTCGGTTGCAAACGGATCATTCAGCTTCTCGGCCGACGGTTGGGGCTTGGGAGCTTCATCGGCAAAAGGGTTGCCCTCCGATGGAGCGGCAGCCCGGACCGGCTGGCGCTCAATCGGTTGGCTGAG
>DASYDU010000010.1:0-3728 GCA_036499445.1 Lacipirellulaceae bacterium | reverse complement strand
GGCAATCGACCCGACCGCTTCGAACCCCGTCGCATCAAACGACGGCCCAAACCACACGCCCTGCTACAACGACCCCGACATGAATACAAACGACTTGCAGCGTAAGAACTTATGAAAGTTCAAGTGCCATTCGGGTCAGAGCCCGATGCCGCGTCACGAATTCACGTGGAATCGGCGTCGGAGACGCCTCCCACAGACGGGATCGGGAGAATTTGTCCCTATCCTCTCAGGCACGCTTTAGCCGCGTCGCGGGGCGCGACTTGCTCACGGCGTCGCTGCGGCGACGTCGGCGATGAGGCGTTCGAGAGCGGCGAAGTCGACGGGCTTTACCAAATGGCCGGAGCAGCCCGCGTCGGCGGAACGCTCGCGGTCTTCGGTTTGTCCCCAGCCCGTGAGGGCGACGATGGTGATGTCGCTGCCGAAGGGCATCTGTCGGATGCGGCGTGTCGCTTCATAGCCGTTCATTTCGGGCATGCCGACGTCCATCAGGATCAGCTGCGGCTCGAACTCGGCGGCGGCGTCGATGGCTTCGGCGCCATCGTGGGCCAGGCGGACGTCATGTCCCTTGATTTGCAGAATCTGAGAAAGGGTTTGGCCCGCGTCCCGATTATCATCGACGACCAAGACGCGGAGCTTCGAGAGGCGGGCTTGCGGCGATGCCGGCGAAATTTTCTTGGGCACGCGGTGGGCAGAGGCAACGGGCAGCTCGACGATAAATTCGCTGCCGGCGCCCGGGCCGTCGCTCTGGACCGTTACGGTGCCGTCGTGCAATTCGACGAGTCGCCGCACGACGGTTAGCCCAATTCCGAGGCCGCCTTGGGAGCGCTCGAGCGAGCGGTCGACTTGCCGAAACATATCGAAGACGCAGTCGCGGCCTTCGCGGGAAATGCCGACGCCGTTATCGCGCACGACAACGACGACGTTCGGACCGACTTGCCGGGCCTGGATTTGAATTCGTCCGCCGGGCGGCGTGTATTTCGCGCTGTTGTTAAGCAGGTTCGCAAAGACTTGGGCGATCCGCGTGGGATCGGCGTCCAAGACAATGGGCTCCGGCGGCAAGCTCACTGTCAGCTCGTGGTTGGCTGCGTCAATGAGTGGACGACTCGTTTCGAGGGCACTCTGGATGAGGGCCGACAATTCCACGCGCTCCTTCCGCAGCTCGATCATGCCCCGGGTGACCCGGCTGACATCGAGCAAGTCATCGACGAGCCGGGTCAGTTGCCGGACTTGACGGTCGATTACGCTCCATGCATCTTGGGCGACCGATTCGTCCGATTGGCCGACGCGGACCAATTCCAAACAGCTGCGAATTGGCGCCAGCGGATTGCGGAGCTCGTGAGCGAGCATTGCCAAAAATTCGTCCTTGCGGCGATCGGCCTCGCGGAGCGCGCTCTCGGCGAGATATTGCTGTGTCACGTCGCGGGTGAAACAGCGGGAATAGGCAAATTCGCCGTCTTCAAAGCAGGCATTGGAGTTGACGAGCACATGCTTGATGCTGCCGTTCTTGCAGCGAAGCCGGGCAGGATGGTTTTCCAATGTTTCGCCGCGCTGGAGTTTGCCGAGCATGTCGGCGATCACTTCGGCATCGGCGTGAAACTCGGTGATCGAGTGGCCGATGTACTCTTCGGCTGTGTAGCCGAGGAGATTGTACTCGGCCTTGTTGGCCCAGAGAATCGTTCCGTCCGGCCCGACTTTGTGCAATCCTTCGATCGCGTTTTCAAAGAAATCGGAGAGCTCACGTTGACGGACGCAAAGCAGCTCTTCGATTTCCTGGCGATGGACGATTTCGGCCTCGAGCGATTGCGCCTTCTGCTGCAATAAGGTGATTTCGCGGAGACGCTGGTCGCGGCTGCCGGAATTGGAATAGCTTTCGCTGGGAATGACCTGGGAGTGGCAACCGCAAATGTCTCGGAATTGCGCCGCGTCGCTTTCGTCATCGAAGCCAGCAATTGGGTAGGCGCAAAACAGCTTGAAGCGTTGTTGCTTCTGCAAGTCGTTCCAGAGCTGCTCGAGGCGGGCGGCGGCATCCCGATTGCCGGCCTCCCACAACAGGGCCACCATTTCGCCGAACGCGTGGATGCCCCGGCCGCCGTTTGACAACTGGGAGATGACTTCACCGATCGTGTCGTTGAAACGCTTGGCGTCGGGCGCTCCATCGATCATGAATCTCGACAAGGCCTCCGCGGCATCGAGAACGAGGTAATGGCCGGCTTCGATGGCCGCGGCCACGTCCAGGCCCCGCGCGACAAGCGTTCTTTGCAACGCATTTCGATGCTCGGTTGTGGCGATGACGATGCTCGCGTCACCGCCCGACAAGGCGGCGCTGACGAAATCGCTCACGGATTCGACGAGGAATTCGTCCGACTCGTAAAATTGGACGAAGTGCTCGGAATCGCCCATGGCCGTCCAGTCGACGGGTGGCGCAAACTGGTCTTCGGATGCGGTCGAAAGATCGGCCGAGCGGAGGATCGCTGCCAAGTCTTCGTGCAAATAAATGCGGTAGTCGTTGTGCGGATGGCGACGTGGCTTCAACTTGCCGTTGCGGTCCCAATTGCGGAGCGTCGCTTTGGACACGCCCAGGAATTCGGCCGCTTCGCTAACAGAAAGGCAGTCACGAAAGTTAGGACCACTGTTGAGACGTGTCATCGCGCCAACCTTATAACACCTTGCTAATGCTTGTCCGACTTTGTGAACATAATCGATGGATTTTGGATTTCAACCGGGTTTTGACGGCTTTTATCGCTCGCCCGCCGTTGACCTACGCAGCAATGGGTAAAGTAGGTGGTTTGCGGTGTATCAGGCGGCAAGGATTTGCGTTGAAACTGCCGGCTGTGACTAGCTGGCCGCACTCGCGACGGGCGTAGGTCGAAACTGCGGGGCAGCGGTGCGAACCGCGGCGACCGCTTCGTCCAGGGTTGTTACCAATTGGAAATTCGCGTCGGTCTCGGACCGCCGGAGAGTGTTGGCGTCATCACTGCCGTTCCAATAGCCAACGATAATGGGCAGGGTCGGGTATCGAGCTCTTAACCTCTTACGCAGCAGGCGCGTCTGGCGGGGAGCCGCCGGCGGCAATAGCGAAATGAAGACGACGTCGGCTCCCAATTTCGCCACGTTGTCGACCAGCTCATTGGTCAATGAGTCGACGGAGCCCAGATCGACGTGAAAGGCCTCGGCGGTGAGCAATTGACTGAGCATCAAGGTGCTGGTGTGGTGGTTCTGATCATGGAGGGGAACGCAAAGGACGCGCGCGAGTGGCGCGGCTTCCGTTTCGAGGTGTTTCACGGGCTCGGCAGTTGTGCTGGCCGGCTGCGGAGCCTGGCCGACTTCTTCGACCAAGTCCTCCATGAAGTCCTGTACGAACTCAACTTGGTCGTCGCGCAAAACCTCGGCCTGTTTATCGCGTTCGGCGATGACTAGCACCGGAATCAAGACTTGGTCGTAGAGCTGCGCGAGCGATGAGCTTGCCAACTGTTTCGTGGCGAGCTCGCGAGCTTCGTCGTCGTCGAAAGCCAGGAGCCGCTGATAGATTCTTTCGTGCATCGTCAAGGTCGGCTGATCGCCGAGGAGGACGGCGATGAAACGCAGCTGCGGGATATACTGAGCCAAGACGACGAGGCAGACCGTGAGCGGCACAGCCAGCACCAAGCCGATCGGCCCCCATAGCCACGTCCAAACGATCGCGGCGAGAATGATTCCCAAGCCGGAAACTCCGACGCTCTGACCGTAAA
>DASYDU010000009.1:0-12412 GCA_036499445.1 Lacipirellulaceae bacterium | reverse complement strand
GGGGCTGGTTGATCTTTGCAAGCGCTGACAACGACGGATATAGTAAAACGCGAGCAGTCCATGCCGTGTACTGGGCTAGTGAAGCGGCGGGTAAAGCGAGAGGGGCTGCTCTTGGTGGCCTAAAAGGCTTGGGGATCACTTGACATGCTGGGCGGGGCGCGGCGACGACCGTGTCGGAGCAAATTATGGAGAAACAGCGACTGACGCGCTACGAACTCGAATTGATGAATGTGCTCTGGCGACTTGGGCAGGGGACGGTGCAGGATGTTTGCGACGGGTTGGATCGCGAGCTGGCCTACACCACCGTGATGACCACACTACGCCTGCTCCACAGCAAGAAGAAGGTCCTCAAGCGTGTGAAACAAGGCCGGGCCCATGTTTACCGGCCCAGCGTATCGCGCGAGGAAGTCAGCCGCAGTGTGCTGACGGAATTGCAGGATGTGTTGTTTCGAGATCGACTGCCGACGCTAGTGCTCGGGATGTTAGAAGAAGGTGAGTTTTCAACCCAGGACATCGAAGCGATCAGGGCCGCTTTGAAGAAAGTCAAGGCACAGGAGACACGAGAGTGAGTCCCGCGACGTTTTTGGAGACGATCGGTTCGCTCACGGTACAGATCACGCTAATGATTGGCGTGGTAGCTTGGATTACCTACCGGCGACAAGCGGCGGCTGCCGCGGATTGGACTTGGACGGCGCTGCACGCTTCGGTCTTGCTGGTGACGGGCGCCGCCTTCTTGCTTCCGCATCTGCGCCCGGTGACTTGGGCCGCTTTGTGTGTTACGTCGGAATCGGCATCCACACAGAACGCGATCGATACGGGAGGGCGGCTGCTGTTCTGGCTTTGGCTGTCGGGCGTCGGCGTGATGCTCACCGCGATCGCGGCCGGGATGTGGCGCGCGTCGATACTGGTGCGAAACTCAGAGCCGAATGTACGTTTAAGCCGGCTCTTGGCCGAGTCGATGGCCAACTTGGGAATTTCACCAACGCCGATCGAGGTACGGGTTTCGGCCATTTGCGTCAGCCCCTTTTGCTGGCAACTTCATTGGCCGGCGGTTGTTGTGCCGGACCTGTTGCTCGATTTTCCGCTCGATGAGCAACGGGCCGTGCTGAATCACGAGCTGGTCCACCTCTCGGCCCAACATCCGCTTTGCCTGTTTCTGCAGCGGATCGTCGAGGCGATCTTTTGGTTTCATCCGCTCGTGTGGTGGGCGTCGCGTGAAGCGGCTGCCGCGCGGGAGTTTCGCTGCGACGCTCAGGCGGTGGTTTCGCGTCAAGAAGTCGCCGTGTATTTGCAAAGTTTGCTGAGGCTGATCGAGGCCCGCATCCCGACGCCGACAGCTCTGCCGGCCGGCTTGGGATTTCTGGGCGACGCGTCGCTCTTGAGCCGCAGGGCCAATTTGCTGGCCGAAACGGTTGGTGAGCGCGCGGTGCGAATTCGCAAAGTGCCGACGATTATGGCGCTCGTGCTAATATCGGTCGCGTGCCTGACGATTTGGCTACCGCTCAATCCGCACGCATCGCGCCGCACGAGTTGGTCGCCTTGGCCGATGTGGAGCGCCCGCGTGCTCAATGCTTCCGGGATTGAAGTCCGCGATTACGAAGTGGACGGCCATCGCCTGGCGGCACACGAGCAACCCGGGGCATAACGGCGGCCTGGGAATAAACGCGTTAGTCGGCCCATTTTTTCTGCCAGGCAGGATACTCTTTCTCGACGAGTTCGGCTGCGAACTCGCCGATCCAGTTGTAGCCGACGCGACGTTCGTATTCGACGTCTGCCAGATGCTCGCGGGCGACGCCGTCGCGGCCGACGTACATCGGTTTGTTCGTCCCGATCTCGTAGAATCGCGCCCAGAGCGCTTTGGCCGTAGGGTCGGGCGTTATGACGCGGTCGCCCTCACGTGGCAGATTTGGATCTCTTTGCCAACGTATGGCGACGCCTTCGATCTTCACTTGTTCGAACCACTGGACGGCGGACTGGATCGCGCGCTTGATCTCGGGACTTGGGTGGTCGATCTCCATCAGGTACTCGACGATTGCGACGCTTTCCATGCCGCTCTGCGACGGCAGTTCATAGGCCCGCGCGCCGCGCGGCCGAAAATCGACTTCGTCGTGTTGGGCGCACCATGCTGTCGGCTTACAGTCGACGACGATCTGACATTTGAGGACGACATCCAGTCCCTTCTCGATAGCCCGATGGGATCGTTCGCGTAGGTCCGCGTCAACAAACTCGTAGGGCGGTTTGCCATCCGCCGCATTGCGCAGCACGCGCATCGCGCCGATCATCGCGCCGTCGTTGAACGTGATGTGCGTGTAGTAGCCTGCTTTCAGCGGATAAAATTGCGGCCAGCCGCCGTTGTCATATTGGGCTTTGAGCAAGTATTCGAGCCCGCGCCCTGCGGCATCAGACAGGCGCTCGTCGCCCGTCGCCGCGTGGACGAGTGCCAAGTAGCGGATCTGGGTGTGGGTGGCGCCGTTGTCGATTGTGGTTTCAGCATCATTGCGCGTGGCGCGGAGGTGTTCTTTGTCGGCGTCGCTGAGCGTGCGGGCCATGTCGATATTTTTCGGCCAGCCGCCGTTGTCGTGCTGGTAAAGAAGCACATTGTCGGCAATTCGCGCGGCGTCGGGGGTGGCGTACCAGTTGCTGGGCTGTTCGAGGATATTGCGCCAGCGGACGGCAGCGTCTCCGGGCGGTTGGGCCCAGGCGATCGTGACTACTAAAGTAAGCTGCGCAACAAAATAAGTGAGCCAGGCGAATCTTGTACAAATCTTTACCATGGCTCTAAGAGTGATGAGCGCGGAGCCTGCGATCAGGGCTGCGTCGGTTACTTCGATCGACTGGCGGTTTGGCTGAGAACTTTATGAGGAGGAAATCTTTCGAAGCTGACCCGGTTTAATCTCATTCAATGCTTTCTCCAATTGCGGGAGCAGGGGTCGAAGCGACTCGATCGTGTTTGTCGGAGCTAAGAGGACGATGACGGCAATCGGTAGTCCGGCCAAGTCCTGTTCGTACTCCAAACCGCGATCGTTGCTAACCAGTGCAGCAAAACCTTCTGCTACTGCTCGTCGCAACAATTCGCCATTGTCCACACCGGACCATCCCATGAAGGCCACGGTGAAGACTTCGTGTGCAGCAATCTCCTGCCGTAATTGGTGTGGAAGGTTTTCGTCGAGAAGTGCCTTCATCGGGATTCCGCCGCGACCGTTCGTTCGACGTCTTCTCGTACGCTCTCTAACAGGCGGACCACTTGTTCGCGACGGACGGAGGGGAATTGCGACAGGAACTCGTCAATGGAATAGCCGGCCTCGAGATGATCGAACAGGGTTCGAACGGCCACCCTTGTCCCCGCAAAACATGGGGTCCCATGCATGACCTTTGGATCGCGGCTGATAATTGAATCCATGCCGGTATTATACGCTTTTTATATGTTCACACCTATTGAAGCAGATTCCCGTCGCACAGCGAATTCGCACACCTAGGCCGACGTGTCGGCCATTTTTTATCGATTTTGTGCGAACTAGATTGGCTGGATTTGAACCTGCCGGCTGGCTTGTGCGTAGCGGTGTGGTATAGACATTCGGCCGGGCCACCGATTAGGCTTCTACCAGCGTTAGGCGGCCTGGCGCGACCGCCGGCGGCACCCATTCGGGCATTCTGCCCGCCCGGATAGCCAACTTGGCTTCCGGCGCCCTCGCCGGCCCTCCTTACCCAAATTTGCAGCTTGCGGAGCAATTCCCAATGACCCCCGTCGCAACGAACAAGAAACCTGTGCCGACCGACGATTCGGCCGCGACTTGGGAAGGCGGCCAGTCGGCGACAATCGAGGCCCAAAACCTCTCGAAGTTTTACGGCGACTTTGCGGCCTGTCGCGACGTCACGTTTACGATCCGCCGAGGCGAAGTCGCGGCATTCCTGGGACCGAATGGGGCCGGCAAGAGCACGACCATGAAACTGCTCACCGGCTATTTGGCCCCGTCGGAAGGCGTCGCGCGGATCGCGGGCTTTAACATGTCGACCCACCGGCTCGAGGCGGCGAAGCGGCTCGGCTATCTGCCGGAAAATGGGCCACTCTATCCGGACATGACGCCGCGTAGCCTGCTCAAGTTTTTTGGCACCGCCCGCGGCATGACTCGCGAGCAAATCGACGAGCGAATGGACTATGTGATCGATCTATGCAAGCTCGGCAGCGTGATCGGCAAACCGATCGGCAAGCTCTCCAAAGGTTTTCGGCAGCGGGTGGGAATGGCCCAGGTGCTGCTGCATGAACCGGAGGTGCTGATCATGGACGAGCCGACGGCCGGGCTGGATCCGAACCAAATCCGCGAAGTTCGCGACACCATCCGCCGCTTGGGGGAAACAAAAACGATTTTGCTGTCGACCCATATCTTGCAAGAGGTCGAAGCGATGTGCAATCGTGTGATCTTTATCAACGAAGGACTCGTGGTTTTCGATGGCAAGCCCGACGAGCTTACCGAGCGCGAAAAGGATCTCGACCAGCGGTTCTATCAACTGTCCCGAATGGGCGCGTAATAATCCGAAGACAAGGAGACTGGGAGACAAGGAGACTTGGAGATTTAGAGGCTAACGCTTCCTTGGATCCGACTGCTTATTTCGAAGCCTGACCTCCGTCCGCTGACCTCCATATTTTATTACTTATGAACCTCACTGTCCTTAAAGCGATCTTCAAGCGAGATTTCATCAGCTATTTCTCGAACCCGACCGGGTACGTCTTTATCTGCGTATTCGTGGTGCTCAGCGCACTGGCTGCATTTTGGCCGCCGGATTTCTTCGGCAACAACCTGGCCAATCTCGACCAACTCAACAAATGGCTGCCGTTCATCATGCTGGTCTTCATTCCAGCAATCACGATGAGCATCTGGGCCGAAGAACGCCGCCAAGGAACCGATGAACTGTTGCTCACGCTGCCGGCGAGCGACCGCGACGTGGTGGTGGGCAAGTATCTGGCGGCGGTGGCGATCTACACGGTGTCGCTGTTGTTTTCGATGTTCGCGATTTATCTGGTGTTCAGTTGGGGACTGGGCTCGCCGGACGGCGGCTTGTTTGTCGGCACATACGTCGGCTATTGGTTCATCGGCCTGGCGATGCTTTCGATCGGCATGGTGGCGTCGTTCCTGACGAACAATCTGACGGTCGGCTTCATCGTGGGCATGATCTTCAATTTACCGCTGGCGCTGTTTGGCGTGGCGGATTGGATCCTGCCGGAGAATATTGCGGCACCGATCAAACGCTGGAGCGCAGTCGAGCAATTTGCCGATTTCCAGCGCGGGGTGATCAGCCTGAGCGGCGTCAGCTACTTTGTGCTGATCGCGGTGGTGATGCTCTACATCAGCATGGTGCTGATCGGACGCAGGCATTGGCACGGCCGGGATGATGGCGATTCGATGTGGGCACACTATACGATGCGGGCGATTGCTTTATTGGGAGTGGTCGCCGGCATCAACTTGTTTCTGTCGCACCACAACAGTTTGCATGTGGACATGACGAGCGAAAAGCTCAATTCGCTTTCGGAGAGCACCGTCAAGTTGGTCCACGATCTGGGAAACAACAGCAAAATCAACACCATCCGCATCGACGCCTATGTCAGCCCACAGGTTCCTGCCGAGTATGCGGCCCACAAGCTCAATCTACTCTCCACGCTTTCGGAATTGAGCGCGCTGAGCGGCGGTAAGATCGTGGTGGACGTTCATCAGATCGAAAACTTCAGCGAAGACGCCACGCTTGCGGAGCGGACCTACGGCATCGAGCCCCACGACGTTACGTCGCTCGACCAAGGAGCGCGCACTCGAAAAGAGATTTACCTTGGGGCGGCGTTCACGTCTGGACTCGACAAGGTTGTCATCCCGTTCATCGACAAGGGAATTCCGATCGAGTACGAATTGGTCCGCTCGATCTGCACGGTTGCCCAGCAGGAGCGCAAAAAGCTCGGCATCCTGAAGACTGATGTCCCGCTGTTTGGCGGTTTTTCGATGCAGGGCCAGACTGAGGAGTCGCAAATCGTCACCGAGCTGAAGAAGCAATACGACGTGGCGGAGGTCGACCCTTCGAAACCGATCGATAAGCGTTATGACGTGCTGCTTGCGGTTCAGCCGTCGTCGCTGAACCCAGCATCGATGGAAAACTTTATCGCGGCGGTGAAGGCGGGTCAACCGACGGCGGTTTTCGAGGATCCGTTTCCGCTGCCGCAGTTTTGGGGCGGCGTTGTGGGCACATCGCAGCCAAAGCAGCCGCCCGGCGGCATGATGGGCATGTTCGGGGGCGGCCAGGCCGAGCCGAAAGGCGACATCAATCAACTTTGGAAGCTGCTCGGCGTTCAGATGTACGGCGACGAAGTTGTCTGGCAGGACTTCAATCCCGAGCCAAAGGCCGGCGACCAGATAACGCCGCTCTGGGTATTTATCGACGACGGGCTCACCGCGCAGGGCGCCATCAATCCGTTCAATCCGCTCGACCCGATTTCCGCTGGGATGAAGCAAGTCTTGTTTTTGTTGACTGGGTCGTGGCGGCCCGAACCCAAGTCGAAGCTCGATTTCCAGGAGCTGGCCGTGACTGGGCCACACACGGGCACGCTCAACTATGGTGACTGCATGAAGCTGCTCCGCTCGGGCGGTCAATTGGGATCGCAGCGGATCGCCACCAACCAACCGTACATTGTCGCGGCCCACGTCACGGGCAAAGTTGCCGCGGATGATGACCTGACTGTCGGCGGCGCTGAAAAGGGGGCGGACGCGGTCAAGGACAAGGCCGAAACCGCCGAGGGCAAGGCCGGTCCCAAAGAGAATAATATCAACGTTGTGCTGGTGGCGGACATCGACTGGATCGCGCCGATCATCTTTGCGCTGCGTGAGATGGGCGAGAAGGAAGAGATGCTGATCGACTGGAAATTCCAGAATGTGACGTTCGTGCTCAACATGCTCGATTCGCTCGCCGGCGACGAACGCTTCGTCGCGATCCGCAAGCGGACTCGCCCGCACCGCATCCTCACGAAGATCGAAGAGGCGACCGACGACTATCGGAAGCAATCTCTCAAGGATCAGACCACGTTTATCAACGATGCCGGTCAACAAATCGATACCGTTAAGGAGGAGTTTCAGAAGAAGACCGGAGAGCTCGAAAACCGCAAAGACCTCGACCCGCGGATGAAAGATCAGATGATCGGCATGCAACGGATCGAAGCGGAGCGGGCTCGCGATGTGAAGATCGCCAGTCTGGAGAAAGAGCGCGATAAGCAAGTCAAGCAGAGCGAGCGCGAACTGACGGCCAAGATCCGCAGCGTGCAGGACTTTTACAAACTGTGTGCTGTGTTTCTGCCGCCGATTCCGCCGATCTTGTTGGCGTTTTTTGTCTACTTCCACCGCCGCCGAGCCGAACAGGAAGGCGTCGACAAGCGCCGACTCCGCTATGGCAAGAAAAAGGATGCGGCGTAAACAGTTCGACAGGATAATAGGATTTTCAGGGTCGACAGGATGAGATTTGCGCGTATGGATTAGCACAAACGCACGACATGCGACACCGTTCGAACTATCTGTTTCCGCATCCTGTAAATCCTGCCGATCCAGTGATCCTGTCAAAAAAGTATAAAGCGTTAGGTGAAGTCGATGAGTGAAGTGAACAAGACCCTCGCGTTTGTCGCCGTGGCGATCGTGGCGCTGGCGGCTGGATGGGCGACGAAGCCATCTTCGGCGGTGCTCGACGTGAAGACGCTCGTCGGCGAAGTGCTGGCGAAGAATTTCAACGATCCCGCTGAGGCCAAACGGCTGCGTGTGGTCAAATTCGACGAGGATTCTGCGACGCTCCGCGATTTTGAAGTTGCCGAGCAAGATGGTCTGTGGACGATCCCATCGAAGAACGGCTACCCGGCTGATGCCGAAAAGCAGATGGCCGAGGCTGCTACTTCGCTGATGGATCGTAAGATTCTCTCTGTTGTGAGCGAGAGCGCGGGCGATCACGAGCAATATGGCGTCATTGATCCGCAGTCGCCCAAGCTCGAGGTCGGTCAAAAAGGCGTCGGCACGCACGTCACGATCTCCGACATTCACAAAGAGCCGCTCGTCGATCTTGTCGTCGGCAAAGCGGTTAAGGATTCTCCGAATCAGCATTATGTGCGCGAGGCGGGCCGCGACGTCGTCTATGTGGTCGACCTGAACCCGGAGCGGCTTTCGACGAACTTCGAGGACTGGATCGAGAAAGATCTGCTAAAGCTCAGCCCCTGGGAAATCGAAAAGATCGAGATCAAGGACTACTCGGCCGAGTTGCAGCCGGTAATGACGGATCAGGGACTGGCGATCCAAATTGCCTGGGACCCGCGGAGCGAGATGACGCTCGGCTACGACGACAAGGCGGCCAAATGGACGCCGCTTGAGCTGAAGAAGTTCGAGAAGAGTAAGGAAGACTACACGGCTTTCAAACTGGCCGACGACGAAGAGCTCAATGCGAAGAAGCTCGATGAGCTCAAGACCTCGCTCGATGATCTAAAGATCGTCGACGTAGTGAAGAAGCCGGCCGGCTTGAGCGCTGATTTGAAGGCGGGCGGCGATTTTCTCAATAATGCCGATGCGCGACAAGACCTCCGTTCGCGTGGCTTCGCGGCCATTCCGGCGCGCAACGGCGGCGAAGGGCAGGACATCATCTCCAATGAGGGTGAGGTTCTCTGCACGCTGGTGAATGGCGTGGAATACGTACTGCGGTTCGGCGATTTGCGGATGGCGACGGGGAATGATGGTAAGCAGCCCACGAAAGAAGCGGCAGCGGATGCGGCCGCCAAAACGAAGTCGAACGACAAGAACGTGCAGCGGTATCTGTTCGTGATGGCCCGCTTCGACGAGAACGCCGTGAAGAAACCGGAATTGGCGGAGCTTCCCGCGCTACCGGAAGGTGTCGACGAAAAGGCGGCGGCAGAAGGTGAGAAGGATACGAAGCCCGAGGACAAAGACTCGGCGAAAGATGCATCCAAGGGCGAGGATAAGTCCGGCGAGTCAGCTTCAGCCGATGAGAGCAAGAACGACGCGAAAGCTGCCACGGATGAGAAGGCCGATGAAAAGAAAACCGACGAGAAGTCGGAAGAAGTCAAAAAGATCATCGCCGAGCGAAAGCGAATCGAGGCCGACAACCAGCACAAGCTCGACGACTATCAGCAGAAGCTCGACAAGGGACGCCAGACGGTCAAAGACCTCAATCTCCGCTTTGGGGATTGGTATTTTGTCGTCTCGAACGACGTCTTCCAAAAGGTCCGCCTTAGCAGCGACGACGTGATTAAGAAAAAGGACAAGAAGGAAGACAAGGCCGCCGACAAGAAAGACTCCTCCGCCGCAGGCCTTCCCGGCCAATCGATTCCCGGCTTGCCCAGCATTCCCGGCGCGGGATCCTAGGTTCTTGCCACTCGTAATGGATTGCACAGGGCACCGCCCCGGCGGTCTCGACGGTAGATGGGTGCGATTGAGTTCGCACTTTCGAGCCGCCGTCCATTTGCCTTTAAAAAGGCAATTCCGTCGGCGACCGCTCATTCAAGTCGCGCGGACTGGCGCTGATTCGCTTTGCGCTGGTATCTTTAAGGGCAAGTATTTTGAGCGAGCGCTCGAAAACTGTGAACGAAAGGGGTCGAGCCATGAGTGAAGATGAGCAAGCGATTCGCAACTTGATTACAAAGTGGATGGCCGCCAGCAAGGCAGGCGATCTGGCGACTGTAATCAATCTGATGGCGGATGATGTCGTATTTATGGTGCCAGGTAAGGAGCCGTTTGGGAAAGAGGCGTTCGCTGCCCGCAGCGCCGGAATGGAGGGTGTCGAGATCGACGGAAAGAGCGACATCCAGGAGGTGACGGTTCTGGGCGATTGGGCGTGGATGCGGAATCGATTGCAGGTGACTATTACACCTCGCGGCGGCAAAACGGTCGTCCACTCTGGCTATGTGCTGACAATCCTGCGTAAGACATCCGACGGCCATTGGGTGATCGCTCGCGATGCAAATCTGCTCACGCCGGAAGCGGCGGGTTAGCATGTAGCTAGCTCGCGCTGATACATTGAAAAGGCTCCGCAACTTGTTCAGCGATTCGCGGCCATGCCACTTGCCAAAGTCACTTCTCCGGATGCCCCCGCCTTGCGAGAGCTCTGCGCGAAGTTGGCCGATGCGGGGGCTGGGCTGGATCAGACGGGTCGCTGGCCGGCCGAGCAATTGAGCTGGTGTGGCGAGGCGGGCGTCTACCGATGGTTTATGGACGACCGATGGGGTGGCGAGGATTGGAGTGACGAGCAGACGGTCCTGGGCTATTTGGCGCTGGCGTCGGCATGCTTAACCACGACGTTTATTCTCACGCAGCGGACAGGCGCCTGTCGGCGGATTGCCGGCTGTACGAATGAGGCGCTCAAAGAGCGGCTGCTGCCCGGGCTTGCTAGCGGCGAGTTGTTTGCCACCGTCGGAATCTCGCATTTGACCACCAGCCGGCGGCATCTTGGCCGGCCGGTGCTGACGGCCGAGGAAACGGCGACCGGCTTTCGTTTGGAAGGGCTCTCACCTTGGGTCACAGGCGGGGGGGCGGCCGACGTAATCGTGATTGCCGCGACTGTTGTGGAAAACGGTGCGGCCACCGATCGCGAATTGCTTGTCGCGGTGCCGAAAGACTCGCCCGGCCTGGCAGCCGCCGAACCGCTATCATTGGTGGGCCTATCCGCCAGCTCGACTGGGCCGGTCTATCTAACGGGCGTCGAGATTTCGCCGGAATGGGTGATTGCCGGGCCAGCGCCGAACATCATGCAAAGCGGACTGGGCGGCAACGCGGGCGGATATGAGACTTCGGCCCTGGCAATTGGCTTGGCCCGGGCCGCGATCGAGTTTTTGGTGGGCGAGTCCGCGCGCCGTAGCGAGATCCGGGCGCCGCTCGACGCACTTGCCTCCGAGCACCGGCAATTGCAGGACGACCTCTTGGCGCTAGTTCGCGGGGAGGCCGCCTGCAGCAAGGAATCGCTCCGGCAGCGGGCGAACACGTTTGTCCTGCGGGCTACGCAAGCAGCGCTTTCGGCGGCAAAAGGAACAGGATATGTCGTGGGTCATCCGGCCGGCCGCTGGTGCCGCGAGGCCCTGTTTTTTTTGGTCTGGAGTTGCCCGCAACCGGTGGCGGCCGCCAATCTTTGCGAGCTAGCTGGAATCCTGGATTGAGGCGAGGGCGCGGAGCGTATTCGACTGTCAAAACCAGTTGATTGCTGATCGCCCTGGTTCCCAGGCGATCGCCCAAAGCGGGACCTAGGATGAAAGCTAGGAAGTTCCGTGGCGAACAATCGTCACCGGACGGCGGCCAGATTGCTATCAGTACGAACACTTAACTCGGATCTCGCGACGGGTCGCGGCTGGCGGCGATTGTGACATTTTTGAGAAGTTGCGGCGAGCGCGCGAGATCGTGTTGACATTGGCACTTGGAGGGGACTAGATTGCCGGTTGCCGGCTGTTCTCATCCGATATTGGAACACGAGTTTCTCGGCATCGATTGGCGCGGAACCGAGAGCAATCGGCCGCGTCGAACGGCCAGCGGTTTCGGCGGCCGGCGACCAACTTCGAGGATTCATAAGGACTGTGTCAACGCTAAGGAAAGGCGGTCTCTGTTGACGATGGCGGAAGCGAGCACCGATGTTTCAGGGGCGCAATTTCCCGCGAGCGCGTTTTGACGAAACGAGTCGCGGGCCAACCAACGGCGGAGGAGGAGAACGGTCCATGCACCATGCTGGACACCGACGATCCGTAGCCGTCTCCGCGACGCCAATCACGCCGCCAGCCGAACCGCCACATCTTCGCATTTCGACGTTTGACACGATCAGTTCGACCGCCAGCGATCACGAGACAGAGGTCGTGCTGGGACCGGCGGGGACGTTTGTTGAATCGCGTAGTGGCGCAGTCGACCACCGCAGCGAGCGCCGCCGGCAATTGGCGATCGCCATCCGACAGCGAATTGAGACGCGCTTGGCCGGGCGGGTGCGCGATCTTGCCGTGCGAATCAAGGGCGACACGATTGTGCTTGAAGGGAGCTGCGCGACTTACTATACGAAGCAGCTTGCTCAGCACGCGGCCCTCGGCGTGCTCGAAGAAGAACATCTCGAGAATGCCATCGTGGTGGCAATTCAATGAGCATCGGTGTCGCTGGATTTCAGGTCGCCGTCGTGCATTAACTGCGGTGATCATGGGCTTGTTGCGTCACGCGATCTAGAGCCGCTTCCAATACTTCGGCCCCCTCTCGAATCTGCATTTCGACCGTCAGCGCCCAGAGCGGCCGCTGGCCGAGATCATTGATGGGTAATTTGACCAGATCTTTGTGCGTGCAGAGGACAAGTTCGGCCGATGACGCGGCGGCGGCACGCCTAATTTCTTCCCGATCCATGTCAGCGTACGCATGATGATCGGGAAACTCGCGCC
>DASYDU010000008.1:0-2487 GCA_036499445.1 Lacipirellulaceae bacterium | reverse complement strand
GTTGACGGCTGATGTTTGAGAAACCTTGCCGTCGAACGTCGAGAGCAGCAGTTCATTTCCGGCAATCGTGCCGCCATTTCCCTCCGTGCCCGAGTCGCCCATGATCAACGTGGAGGGGGGAGTGCCCGTGCCGTCGTGGCCAAACGTTTCCACGCCCGGACCCGAGAAAGTCCAACCGGGAATAATTCCCACGTTGGGCGTGCCATCATTATTAAACGCAATCACTTTCGTGCCGGCAGGGCCGGGGAGCTCGAAATCGCCGTTGGTGAGCGCAATGGCGCCAACCTGGGCCTGAGCGGCTGGGGCGAAGAACAAAGCGGCCAGAAAACTGAAGGCTACGGCGCAGAATCCAAATCTTCTCCACATGTTCCTGGCTCCTCCTCTGTGACCGACATTCCGCTTGGCGACCACCACCCCGGCCCGTTGCCGATGGAACTTAGATAGGCCATTGCGACCGAACAAGAGCAGTCCGCCCAAGCCAACAAGCAGCAAAACGTTCGTAGCTGGTTCGGGAACTGCTGAGCCGGCGCTGGCGCCTGCTCCCGGCCCGGTCGTCGTGAACAGGACGACGCCGGTGCGGAAAGTGTCTTCGCCAATAAGCCCTCCGGTGCTGCGACCAAAATCTGTCTTCCAAATATTGTAGTCTTCACTTGTCACTGATCCGGGGGTGGTCGTCGGGTCTTCGTTGGGAAGGGCAATCGCCTGGCCTAAATGATCACGCCAAACCGTATAGTCCGCCGCGTCGACGACGCCGCTGTTGTTGTAGTCGCCGGACACAGGACGAACGCGGGCAAACTGCAAGCTCAAGCCGGTCTGGTCCGCGGCGCTAAACGCGCCGGCCGTGCCGATCGAGCCGATCGGCATCGTGGCGCCGGCCAGCAGCGTGATCGGGGCATGAGGATTCGTTTCCGACAGGGAATTCGGCGCCTGCGCCGTCGTCTTTTCCCACGTCCCGCCCAGGCCCGTAAACCCGGCCCCGCCACTTAGTTTGCCCGTCGAGGAAAGGATCGAATAGCCGTCGAACATCAGCGTATGCTGCGAGTCGTTCTTCAGCGTGGCGGCACCCGTGTTGGAATTAACCGTTAGGACAAGATTGTTTTCGAATGGGGTGCCGATGTACTGAACTTGCCCCAAAATCGGCCCCGCAACCGGGTCGTCGTATTTGAATACCAAGTCTTCGCCGTTCGTGCCGAGCGCAGCGCCGAGCGTGGTATCAACGGCGGTCTTGCTAAAGCCAGTCCCCAGCGTAAACCCGCCCGCACCGACGCCGCCTACGTTAAATGATCCCGTTTGCTTGACCTCGCCGAGGACCTTGTTTGTTTGGGTCACGGGCTTGGTCCAAGCTGAGTCTGCGGCTGGAGCTCCGGAAATCCCCTTCCAGGTGTTGACCAGCGAGCCGGCCGTGGGCGAGTTGATCGTATATCCGTCGATATTGATGGCGCCGCCTTGTGGATTGGTAATTCTCAACTCACCGCTGTCGCGGTTCACTTGCAGGACGAGCAATTTGTCGTAGCTGAGTTGCACAAGCGTGCCATTTCCGCCCGCGACCTGATGCAACCGCAAATCCGCGCCCAACACAGGAGCAGGCGCGCCCGCCGTGATAACGACATTGCCGACACTCGAGACATTGGCGAAGGAGCCGCCAATGGCTTGCGCATTAACGAAGTTCCACGATTGTCCAGGCGTCGGAGTTGTGCCGCTGAACTGCACGAACAAATTCCCGCCCAGGAACGAAGGCTTGGTCGAAGACAGGGCTGAATGCGTGGCCCCAGTGATCACCTCAGTCAAGCTACCCGGCGACGCGAGATTGATCGAATTAGCGCCTGTGCTGAAATTGACGTTGGGACCGCTAACCGTCACATTGCCAGCCAACGTCGCCGAACCAGATATCGTGACCGTCGACGAGCCGCTCAAACTGAGTGAGCTAATGGGAGCAAGATTTTGCCCGCCCAAATTTAATTGCGTGCCGGTCAGCGTGCCGCCGGTCATGGTAAGATATCCCCGACCGCCCGAACCAATCGCGATGCGCCCCGTCGCATTGACGTCTTGGGCAGTATTCGCGACGTTGTTCAAAACGGCCCCACCGGAAATTGTCAGCGTACCTGTCGATCCGGCTTCGCGTCCCAGAATCAATCCACCGATGTGTCCATCAGGATTACCCACCGGATTACCTGGATTCGGATTACTGGTCAAAGCTGCTGTGCCATTCACAGTGCCGAGTGCGGCCGTAGTGCCAATCACCGCGTATTCGCCGAAGGACCCGTCGGGAACAAAATGACCGCTGCCGTTTGATTCGGTCCAGTTGGCGGCGGTATTCCAGGCCGTACTGGCACTTCCATTCCAAAGGTTGTCCAGCGCGAGAGCGTGCCCGACAACGCCGAACGTCGTCGCCACCGTAACCGCCATCGTCAATGAGCGCAAAATCCTAGAAAACATTTATTTTGACCCCGCTTTACTTAGCCCGCCAATCCACCTGGGATAAGACTT
>DASYDU010000007.1:0-7654 GCA_036499445.1 Lacipirellulaceae bacterium | reverse complement strand
ATTCGGCGGGGGCGGTAGCTTTGCAGTCAACAGCATCAGCGGCGTGATCAACAAATTCGACAGCGCCGCGAAAACGGTTGAGGGGACGGGGAATACATTTGCCTTCGGAATCGTCGATCATAATGCTCGTTTCTTTGCCTTCCTTGATGCGTTGCAGCAAAACAACATCGCCAAGATACTTGCCGAACCCAATATCGTCGCCGTCAGCGGCCGACCCGCCGAATTCAACGTCGGCGGCGAAATACCAATTGTAGTGCCGCAAAGCCTCGGCACCGCCTCGATCGAATTCAAAAAGTTCGGCACTCAGGTCGACTTCCTGCCGATCGTGCTCGGCAACGGAAACGTGCGCCTCGAAGTCCGCCCGCGAATTAGCGAAATCGACGACACCCGCAGCGTCGTGATCCAGAACTTCACTATTCCCGCGCTCACGGTGCGCGAGGTCGACACGGCGGTTGAGATGAAGGCTGGACAAACCTTCGCGCTTGCTGGTCTTGTTCAACAACGTACCGAGTCGCAAATGCGCGGTCTGCCGTACATTTCCGATGTGCCGATCCTTGGCGTTCCCTTCCGTAAGACCGAAGATACCGTCAACGAAGTCGAGCTCTTGATCATGGTGACGCCCGAGTTCGTCGATGCGATCGAACCATGCGAAGTGCCCAGCGGGGCACCGGGGTTTGCCACGGTCTCGCCCGAAAACCACGACCTCTATTGCGGCGGCCACTTAGAAGTGCCAGCCGAATGCAATCCAATTCGCGGAATGCAGGCCTGTAGCGACGACTGCGGCGCGTCCGGCTGCGGCCCAGCACCATGCAATAGCGGCTGTCAGAACGGCTCGATGGGCACCGTCATTACCGATGGCAACATGTTGCCTGGTGGCACTGGCTATGACACTTCTCCCATGCCGACGCCCGCCGAGCCCCGTGTAATTTCGGTGGGCCCGGCCGAGCCCGACACGATGACGCTTCCCTCGCCGCCGCAAAGTACGATGCCCAGGATTCAGCCGCCGCAGCGCGTGCAGCCGCTGCCGGCGCCGGCGATCGTAACACCCATGGGGCCAACCACGCAGCGGCCGCCCGTCCCGGCCCAGATGAGCCGCCAGGCGACGCGGCCGGCCGGCGTCCCGCAATACACGCAACCGCGATTCTTCAGCCCGCAGCGGGCTCCGACCTTCGTGCGTAATGCGTCTAAGCCGAATAACCCGAACATGAGTAATGGCAATACTTCCGACGGCAACAGTTCGGCGCAGCCGTCCGAGGGCAGTCTCATTGGCCCGGTCGGATACGACGCCCAGTAGTTTGACGTACCTTTTCCTAGATCGGATGCGTCCGTCTGCGCTGACGTTGCATCGCTCGCCGACCCCCGACCCTTGACCTCCGACCCGTTGAGTTGCATGGGAAGCGTCCTTCGTATTGCCATCGTTGACCCCAAAGACGCCTCGCGCGACTCGCTCAAGACCGCGCTCTTGGGCCTCGACACCATTTGGCTCGAGGCCGAGTGCTCCCGCTACGAGTTCTTCGCCGACGTGGTCGCCCAATCTCACCCCGACATCGGCTTCGTCGCGCTCGACAGCAATCCCGATAAAGCGCTCGACCTGGTTGCCCAATTGACCAAGTCAGCGCCCGACTGCGCGATCCTTGCGACCAGCACCTCGACCGACGGCAACTTGATCCTGCGGACGATGCGCGCAGGCGCGAAGGAGTTCCTCACCCAGCCCCTGAAGCCCGAGGACGTTGCCGCCGCGCTCCAGCGCGTCGCTCGCCAACGTCACGGCAGTGGCTCGGGCCAGAAGCAAGGGTGCACGACAATCGCGATCGCCGGCGCCACGGGCGGCGTCGGCAGCACCAGCCTCGCTGTGAATTTGGGCTGCGCGCTCGCGGCGAATAAAGAAAACTCCGTCGCACTCTTGGACCTCGATCTTTGTCTGGGCGATGCCGACGTTTTCCTCGACACCATTCCCGAATACACCCTCACCGACGTTTCCCAAAACGTCGCCCGGCTCGACCTCACGTTGCTCAAGCGCTCGCTCACCAAACACGATTCCGGACTCTATCTGCTGCCGCGGCCCGTCCAGTTGGAAGACGCGCAGCTCGTCACCGCGGACGACATGCTCCGCGTGATCGGCCTGCTCAAGGCCACGTTCACCCATTTGGTGATCGATATTTCGAAGAGCTTCGCCGAGATCGATATGCTCGCACTGCGCGAAGCCGACCATGTCCTTTTGGTCACGCAGCTCGATTTGCCCTGTCTTCGCAACGTGGTGCGGCTGATGATGTCGTTCCAAGCCTCTCCGCAGCTCGGCGACAAGATCAAGATCGTGGTCAATCGCGCCGGCTACGAAATCGGCCAAATCAGCCTCAAAAAAGCCCAAGAAACCTTCGGTCGCGAAGTCTTCTGGCAGATTCCGAACGACTACCGCGTGATGGTCGAGGTCCGCAACAACGGGGTACCGCTCGTCCAGCAGGCCCCCAAAGCGGCCATCACGCAGTCCATCGATCATCTCGCCGACGCCCTTTGCGGCAGTCTGGACGAGCAGCAAGCCGCCGAAGGGGGCTCCAAGGTTCGCAGCTGGCTGAATCTCTGGCCAGCCAAAAGCGGCGCCTAGTTCTCCCCGCTCCTTGCCTTTTCCAGCCCCTCTACGATCCGCGCAGCCGGCTCGACCGGCCTGACCGGTCTACGACCGCCACTCTGCCCGCCCAGCTTCCCCGGTGAGCTATCCTTTCTTGCCAGCCGTTCCAGGCCGCTCACGAGCGCGCCCGGACGATTGGCGTTTGGCGTCACATCGGCCCGCCAGGGGCTCACGGGAAGAATCACACCATGACCAAGCTGCCAGTCTCCCCCACCGCTTTGTCGCAGAAAGACAAAGAAGCTGAATTCGAAAACATCAAGCGCCGCATCCACGGCAAGCTCGTCGATAAGCTCGACCTGTCGCGCATCGGCGAGCTCGAAGGCGAATCGCTCCGCCGCGAGATTCGACTCGTCGTCGAGCATCTTTGCAACACCGAAGACACCTACCTCAACCGCAACGAGCGCGATCGACTGATCGAAGAGGTGCTCGACGAAACCTTTGGCCTCGGCCCGCTCGAGATGTTGCTCAAAGAGCCGACAATCAGCGAAATCATGATCAACGGCCCGAAGAACATCTACATCGAACGCAGCGGTTCGCTGGAAAAAACCTCCGTCCAATTTCGCGACGACAAGCACCTGATGCAGGTCATCGACCGCATCGTCTCCCGTGTCGGCCGCCGCGTCGACGAAGTCTGTCCGATGGTCGATGCCCGGCTGGCCGACGGCTCCCGCGTCAATGCGATTATCCCGCCGCTGGCGCTCGACGGTCCCTGCCTCACCATTCGCCGCTTCGGTTCCAATCCGCTCAAGCTCGAAGACTTGCTCAACTACAAGAGCCTCACGCCCGAAATGGTCATGTTGCTCGAAGGCGCGATGAAGGCCAAGCTCAACATCATCATCTCCGGCGGCACTGGCTCCGGTAAAACCACGCTGCTGAACACTCTCTCTAGCTTTATCTCGAACGACGACCGCATCGTTACCATCGAAGATGCGGCCGAACTTCAGATGCAGCAAGATCACGTCGTGCGGCTCGAAACCCGTCCCGCCAATATCGAAGGCAAGGGCGCCATCAAGGCCACCGACCTCGTCCGAAACTGTCTCCGTATGCGGCCCGATCGAATCATCATCGGCGAGTGCCGCGGTGCCGAAACCCTCGACATGCTCCAGGCCATGAACACCGGCCACGACGGCTCGCTCACCACCTGCCACGCCAACACGCCCCGCGACGCCATCGCCCGTATCGAAACCATGATCATGATGTCCGGCTTTGAAATGCCGATCCGTGCCATGCGCACGCAAATCGCCAACGCGGTCGACCTGATCGTTCAAGTCAACCGCTTGCAAGGCGGTCCGCGCAAAGTGACTCACATCACCGAGATCTGCGGCATGGAACAGGACACCATCGTCATGCAAGACATTTTCAAATACCAGCAGGAAGGCGTAGACGAAAGGGGTCGAGCCGTCGGCCACTTTACCGCCACCGGCATCCGGCCCAGCTTCATGGGCCGCCTAGAATCCAGCGGCGTCCGCCTCCCCGCCAGCGCCTTCCGCGAACGAATCATGTTGAGAGATTAACAATAGCTGTTGGCTCTTAGCCGTTAGCTTTTAGCTTTCGGCTGATTGGCTAACAGCTAAGAGCTAAAAGCTAACAGCTGCCACACCCATGTCCCCTTTAATTGTCTGCATCGTTGTCTTCATCGGCGTCACGGCCCTCGTCGTCGGCCTCTCCTACGTCATGCGCGGCGACAAGGAGGCCGAAGTCGAAGACCGCCTCAGCGTGCTCACCGGCGGTAAAAAATCGAGCAAACCCGGCGCGGCCCAATATGGCGATTTGCTCTCCAGCATGCGCCAAGACGGCACGGGCGCCGTCGAACGATTCATCTCCCGCTACCTCAATCTCCGCCTGTTGTTCGAGCAGGCAAACCTCAACCTCGCCGTACCGCATTTCCTTTTGATCTGTGCCGCCTTGGCCGCTGTGGGAGTCGTGCTGCCGACTTCGGTTGGAATGAATATTGTGTTCGCTCCCCTCATCGGCCTGTTTCTCGCTGTGCTGCCGATGATCTGGCTACTGATGCGACGCAAGCGACGACTGAGAAAATTCGCCGGTCAGTTGACCCAGGCGCTCGAATTGATTGCTCGCGCACTCCGCGCCGGCCATAGTTTGGCCTCGGGCCTCAGCTTGGTCGCGCAAGAGATGTCCGATCCAGTCGGCACCGAATTCAGCCGCACGTTTGAAGAGCAGAACCTCGGCATCCCCATGGAGCAGGCGCTCGAAAACATGACCAAACGCGTGCCCAACCTCGACCTCAAGTTCTTCGTCACCGCCGTCGTCCTCCAACGGCAGACCGGTGGCGACTTGGCCGAGATCTTGGACAAAATCGGCAGCCTGATCCGCGAGCGGTTCCAAATCTGGGGTCAGGTCCAAGCACTCACTGGCGAAGGCCGCCTCTCCGGAATCGTGCTCCTCGCCCTGCCACCCGCCTTGTTTGCCGTCGTCTATCGCATGAATCCCGACTACCTGATGCTCCTGTTCACCGACCCGATGGGCAAGAAAATGCTCGTCGGCGGTGTTTTGATGCAGTTATTCGGCGCCTTAGTCATCCGCAAAATCGTCAACATCCGAGTTTAGCCGCGACGCGAAGCGCCAGCGCAGCGGAGCGCGCAATTAGTTGTTCGAGTGTACCATGACCCTCATCCTCGCCGCAGCACTGATCAGTACCGATCTGATGACCAAGCTGGCCATCTTTGGCGGCGTGGCCGCCGGAGCCTGGATGCTGTTGGAAATCGTCGCCACCGGAAAGCCCCGCGCCGAACAACGGCTCGAAGAGCTCCGCGAGCCCAGCGGACGCCGCGGCGACGGACGCGGCGTCACCAGGCGTGCTGAGGGCATGACCAGGTTACTCGAAAAAGCCTCCCCCAAACTCGCTAAGCATCTCCAGCCGAAGACGGCCGAAGATGTAAGCAAGCTCCGCTCGAAGCTCAGCTATGCCGGCTTCCGAAGCGAGCTCGCCCCCAGTGTTTTTCTTGGCTTCAAAGCGATCTGCGGGATCGCTGGCTTTGTCATCGGCGGTGGCACGCTCTACTTTACCCAGGGCATGACGCAAGAAACCTTGATGTACACCGTCGCCTCGGCCGGCGTCGCCTTTTTCTTGCCTGAAGTCGTCCTCTGGTTCCTGAAACGCAGCCGACAGAACAACATCTTCTTCGGACTTCCCGACGCGCTCGACCTGATGGTCGTCTGCGTCGAAGCCGGCCTCGGACTCGACCAGGCCATGCGCAAGGTTAGCGAAGAAATGAAGAAGACCTACCCCGTGATCGCCGACGAATTTGGCCTCTGCAATTTACACCTGCAGATGGGCCGCCCGCGCAACGACGTCCTGCACGATCTCGGCGGACGCACGGGCGTCGACGACCTCAAGGCCCTCGCCGCGATCCTGATCCAAGCCGACAAGTTCGGCTCGAGCGTCGCCCAAGCTCTTCGCGTGCAGAGCGACTCGATGCGGACCCGCCGCCGTCAGATGGCTGAAGAGAAAGCCGCCAAGACCGCCGTCAAGCTGATTTTCCCGCTGGTTCTCTTCATCTTCCCGGCCATCTTCATCGTGCTGGTCGGCCCCGCCGCCATCACGATGGTCAACGAGATGTTCCCCGCCATGAGCGGCAAATAAATAAGCCGCGCAGCGGAACCTCGATTTAACGGCGGCGGGCACCGATGCAAAGCATTGGTCGGCCCCGCGCTGTCACATCCCGCGCCGTCGTATCTTGCCGGCAAGTCCACCGCGCCACGCAGCGAAACCTCCGTTTAGCCGCAACGCGCAGCGGAGCGCGGCCTCCACCCCGTCAGCGTCTTCCCTTTTCTGGCCCTAGACTCTCGACCCTCGACTCTCCGCTCTCCAGTCAATCCCCAACTCTTGGCCACGCGCTATTTTCCTCGCAGCGAAAATCTCGCATCCCACACCCGTTTTTTCGTTGAAATTGGGCCAGCGCTTCTGTTAGGAAGAACACCGCACGATCGTCGTTCGCTCGGCGGTGGCGCATTCCGCTCGTTACTGATGGATCCGCGTTCGAGCTGCAGCCCCTCACACGGTAGCCGCAGTGGTTCGCTCACTTCGAAGGTCGGAAGCGAGGCGGAAAGTGTGGTTTATTGAATCCGAAGTGTGGAATTGGATGTGCATTTCCCATTTCGAACTCCCCACTCGCCACTACCCCAACAGCGATCGCGTGGATGGCACTGCGCGCGTCCCCTGGGCGTAAAACAGGTGCGCATGCGCGCAGAGATTCCGAGGCGGCCGCCTCTTTTTTTTGAAAGCTGTCAGTTGTCGGTTGTCAGTCGTCAGTTGCCAGATGCCTGTTGTTAACAAGCCAATCCACCGCACGTCAACGGACTACTGACTACGGACAACCGACCCATGATCCCGTTATCCGGTCAAAAAAGCTGTGCATTCCAACCCAAATCACAACCGTTTTTGCAACACCCAAACCATGAAACGACCGTGTTTCACTTGCTCCTCCGTACGCCAGCGGTGCATAACCAGAGGGTTCTGCATCACGGACTGGGGCCCCCCAGCACGCGCGCAAAACCCGCGGCCCTCGGCCGGCGAGCTCGCTTCAGCGAGCGGGCTCGTCCACCGAATGTTGCTTTTCCACCCCATGAGGTTCCGACGGAATCTGCGGATCCCGAACCAGCCGCCGGATCACATAGTAGAACACCGGCGTCAGAAAGATGCCGAACAGCGTCACGCCGAGCATCCCAGAGAACACGGCCGTCCCCAGCGTCCGCCGCATTTCGGCTCCGGCCCCATGCGAAATCACCAACGGCAGCACGCCCAAGATGAATGCAAACGACGTCATGATGATCGGCCGCAGCCGCACTCGTGCCGCCTCGGTCGCCGCCTCGGCCAGTGGCACGCCTTCCTTCTGCCGATCGCGGGCAAACTCGACGATCAAGATCGCGTTCTTCGCCGCCAGGCCCACGAGCACGACGAAGCCGACCTGCACAAAAATGTTCACGTCCATCCCCGCCAGCCACACGCCCGCCAGCGCGCTCGACAAGCACATCGGGACGACGAGTATCACCGCCAGCGGCAGCGAC
>DASYDU010000006.1:0-5758 GCA_036499445.1 Lacipirellulaceae bacterium | reverse complement strand
GCTTGGGACCGCGTTCTCGTGATGCCGACGTCGACCGACAAGAATGCGAACACGTCGCCGACCGCCGCCTCGGCCGGTACCGACCTCAATGGCGCAGCGGCCGTGAATGCCGCGCGGCAGATCAAGTTGCGACTTGCGGCGCTGGCGGCCCGTCGCTTCGCCAATCTTGAACTGGGGCTGGCCGAGACGCTAGAGTGCGTTGCATTCGAAGATGGCGCGGTCTTTGATCGCCGCGATCCAAGTCAGCGCTGTGATTTTGGCGAGCTCTGCGATTTCGCCCGCAAGAGCCGCGTCGATCTCGGGGCTCACGGCTTCTACGCCACCCCGGGCGTCGACTACAACCGCGAGACTGGCCGCGGCAATCCGTTTCTGTACTTCACACAAGGGGCGGCTGTGGCCGAGATCGAGATCGATCGCTTCACCGGTGAGCTCACCGTTCTGCGCGTCGACCTCTTGATCGACATCGGGCGATCGATCAATCCGGGCGTCGACCGTGGCCAGGTGATCGGCGGCTTCATTCAGGGCATGGGCTGGGTCACCGCGGAATGCCTGGTTTACAGCGACAAGGGCGAGCTCTTGAGCCATTCGCCGACGACGTACAAGATTCCCGCCATTACGGATGTGCCACGTATCTTTAATTGCGAGTTTTTCCCCAACGACGACAACGTAGAGAATATCGCCCGCAGCAAAGCGGTCGGCGAGCCGCCGCTGATGCACGCGACTTGCGTTTGGACCGCGGTGAAGCACGCGCTCCGCTGCGTGGCGCCGACGCGGCGGATGGACTTGCGGTTGCCAGCCTCCGGCGAAGAGGTCCTCCGCTGCTTGACCGCGCTCGAGCCGCCACAGTCTCCCGCGAAGCGACCAGTGGCCGCGATCGGCATTTCATCGAATGGCGCGCCGACAAACGGCCAGCCGTCGCATGTGGCCGCTCCTCTTTTGAACCCCGAAACCTGAACCCCGCCCGGATGTCGACGCCGCACGGCTTCATCGAGAAACTTGCCGAGCTCTCCAAATCCGGAGCGCCGTTCGTTTCGGTGACGATGGTCGAGGCAATCGGCAGCACGCCACAAGATGCGGGGACGAAAATGCTCGTCGACCGCGCGGGCCTGGTATTTGGCACGGTTGGCGGCGGCAAGGTGGAGAACCAGGCGATCGAGTTCGCGCAGCAGATGCTCGGAGAAAAGGCGGCCCCCGCCGGCCGGCTCGTCGAGTGGAACCTGCAGCGCGACGTCGGCATGACGTGCGGCGGCGAAGTAAAGCTTTACTTCGAGGCGTTTAACCATCGGGCGTGGCGGATCGTGGTCTTTGGCGCGGGTCACGTCGCTCAGGCGCTCGTCCGCTGTCTCCTGGAAATGGAGTGCCAAATTGTCTGCGTCGATCCGCGAGCGGATTGGCTCGCGAAGCTGCCGCAGTCGGGCAAACTGCAAAAAGTTCATTCCGCCAACATGCCGGAGTTCGTCGGCCAAATCACGGACAACGATTTCGTGGTTTGCATGACGATGGGCCATGCTTCCGATCGGCCGATCTTGGAGGAAGTTTTTCGCCAGGACCGCCATCCGCCCTACCTCGGCGTGATCGGCAGCGCCGCCAAGCGCAAAGTCATGCTCCGCGAGCTGGCCGAGGCGGGCATCGCGGCCGACATTGCCGAAAACTTTCGCTGTCCGATCGGGCTGGCGCTAGGCAAAAACCAGCCGGGCGAAATCGCAATCAGTATCGCGGCGGAATTGATCCAGGTGCGTGATGCGATCGCTACGCCCCCGGAGTAGTCGATGAGGCGCGCGGCCATCTGGGTTGCCAGCGAGATAACCCGCATCCTCTGTCAGTACGGGCCGTTGGGCTCGCCGCCGGCGCGCGTTCCCAGCGCCTCCCACACGCTCGGATCAATGTCGTTGTTGATCGTCTGCACCGAGCCGTCGCAAAACATCAGGTGCACGCCTTGCGGATGCTCGCTGTTGGCGTCCTCCACGTGATCCAGATGGTTGTTTGGCACCCGTGCTTCGGCCGCGGTCCCTGTGTTGGTCAGCACCAGCACCGGCGCCTCTTCGTTGTCAAAGTCCGGATTTACCGGCGGTATAATCGCGGCGGTAACGGCCCCAACCCAGGTCGTCTGCGGCGACTGCCGACTCGCCCGCTCCGCGACCATGATCGTGTGGCTCATGCCATCGGTGACGTCCTTCATGCGGACGCCGTGGTTACGGAACAACACGCCCGTCCCCGTATCCGGAGCTTCGCTCACCTCAAACGTGCCAGCTACGCCCACGTAGTTGGCAAATGCCACGCGGGTCAGCTCGACGCCCCCGTCGTCACGTACGACAAACGTCGAGTCTTCGGCAGCATCTGAGGGGCATCGGAAGACCGGCAGCGTCATTATTCGGACGGCGTCATGAAACGGGTCGGTAATCGCCCGCTTGAGATCGACCTGCATCGTCGACTCTTCCAAGTAGGGAAAAATCTGCGCACCCCAGCTCCAACCCGGTCCGGTTCCGATACCATTGAGCTGGGCCGCTTGGGAAATAAATCCGGCGGGAAACGTGCGATGAGCGCTTTCGTAGTTAAGGAGCGCCAGGCCGATCTGTTTCAGATTGTTTTTGCATTGAGCGCGGCGAGCCGTCTCGCGCGCCGCCTGCACCGCCGGCAGCAACAGCGCAATTAAGACGCCAATAATGGCGATGACGACCAGCAACTCGACGAGCGTGAAACCTAAACGGCGCGATTTTCGGGTCTTCTGATCCCGCATATTTACTCGAGCGCGCATGGCAAAACCTCCCGGTTAAAAACGAGCGCAAGCGGTTACGAACACGTGTACGCTAAGCGCAAACGAAGAAACGCGACGCGATTGAATCGTGCCGCACGCAGCCAAGAGTTAGCCGAGAATAATCGGCGGGCCGCGCGGAGCGTGAGAAAGCTCGGTCGTCTGAGAAGTAATGCGCGGCGCTGCAATTTCTACTGCCGCGACCAGATGCTGCCAAACAATTGCCGTTTGGATTTGAGGTTGAGCGCTTCGAGCCTGATCCAGAAAGACGCAGATATCGCAGTCGTGGTCGTCGTCGACACTGCCGCCGGTCTTGAATGCCGGCGGTCCCGACCCTTGGTGAGCGAGCGGAAGACCATGGTGGTGATGCGCGTCCTCCGGCACCAACTCATGCAGGCCATACCCCAGCAGCGAAATGCCGCCATAGATGGCGAGCAGAAGGCCCGTGAGGAACTGGTGGGGGATTCGCCGCATGGACGTGTTACGCCGCGGTGATTCGTTGGTTCGCGTCGCTGTGCTTGATCCTAGTCCAGATCGCCGGCAGCGGCAACAGAAAACTGCTGCCCGCTCACGCCGAGAGCCGCGAAGGATGCGCCCACAAACCGGCCGACGGCGTCGGAATGAAGTAATACCGCTCGCCGTCCGCGGTGGTGTTCCAGCCCTGCTTGCACGTATCCGGCCGGTAGCGAGCGATGGTCTCGCCGAAGTCGGCATAGCCAAAATTCACGCCCTCGATCTCGGCCTTGGTGAGATGGCCGGGAGCGTAGGTAATTTTGAAGCGCCCCTCGCTCGATCCGTGAATCAAATGGGCCGTGGCATGGGCCAGGTCCTGCATGTCCGCATTGTGCCGATACAGGTCCATTACCCGCTTCGTGCCGACGTAGCCGTACTTGCGAATGAAGGCGTCTACCTCCGGTTGCTCGCCAAACCGTTTGAGCCCCGGGGCGATCACCACCAGCTCGCCACCGTCCGCCAATGCCATCCGGGTTCGATAGACCGATTTGTTCGCCACCCAAGTGCTAAAAAACTCGTCCCCCTGCATCACGCAGACGATCTTGTGCACCGGCTCGTCGAAGACCGTGATATTCTGCTCACGCGATTGCCGGGCCGCCCCGAGATAGGTCTCCAGATCGTCGCCGACGTAGACGCCCGTGTGGACCAGCTTGTCCTGCTCATTCCGGGCGAGCACCACTTGCACATACAGATCGGGCAGACTTCCCAAATAGTCGTCCTCCGCCTTGTTGAAGCAGGCCCGCACCGGCGTGACCAAGCTGCCCAAATTATTCTCAATGCCGCAGCAAGCGGCCGCCATGTGGGATGCGCAAATCAGCGACTTGCCGCCCAAGCCAATGAAATAGTTCTTGTTGTGATTTGCAAAGCCCAACACCTCATGCGGCACAACGTGGCCGACGTTGATGATCCAGTCCCACCGCCCCTCGATCAGCATCCGATTGAGCACAATCGGGATCGACCAGTCGGCCGCCGCCTTGGTGATGTCCTTCACAAACGCGGCCGGGATCTCGCCCACGTCTACGCAGCCGCCCCGCCAATCGTGGGCGTGGATCCGCTCGTTGGGGATCGCGCCGAACATCTGCCGGTTCTCGTCCGGAGTATGGGGCACATGCTGCCCAAGCGTCGGAATGACGTGGACCTCCGCCTCGTCCTTCAGGCGGTAGTAAAGCATTTCGGTCAGCCGGCCCGCTCCCGAGTGCATCCGCGTGATATCGGGCGGCAGCAGCAGGACGCGCTTGGGCTTGGCGCCGATCCGCCTCCGGGCCTCCGCGACGGTCTCGTCCATGAGCGTCTGCAGGCGGTCCCAGGTGATCTCGGCGGCACGTTCAGCAATCCATGGCATTGTCATGGCTCGATCGAAGAATGGGACAATTAAGGTGAGCAAAAGCCAGCATATCAAATTGCCGCTTCTCGTCCCAGCTTGCCGCCTTTGCGAAACGAGCGGATAATAAATGTGCCATGACCGCAGTCCCGAAAACCACTGCGTCCGCTGATCGCGATCTGGAGATATCGCCGCAGATATATGGCTCGGCGGATCTTCCAGAGCCGAATCGTCCGGTCCTGCGATTCGGGCTGCGACACCTTTTCTGGTTTGTCACCGGGGTCAGCGTCCTCCTGGCCACTCTCGCCAATTTCCCGGATGGAAGCTACAATTCGCTCGCGCTGGTGATTGCGATTGCCGTCGTGGTCTTGCATTTGATGGGCGCTGCCATCGGTTGCCATCTGCGGGCTGAAGCGGACAGACATACGGCCGTTTTCCAGCCACTCGACGGCGGCGAGCTCGATCCGAGCTGCTCGATGCAGTTGTCGCCGCTTCATGTGCATGGCTTGGCACTTCGCCGGCTGCCATTACTGGTCGCGATCGGGGCCATTCTCGGCGGCTGCCTGGGGGCCGTCCTGCTCGAAGTGATGATTGGCGGCCGCACTACGTCGCTCGGCGTGGCCGTCGGCGCGCTCTCCACGGCCGTGCTTGGCGGCTGGTTCACATTTCTCGCCGTGAGCTTTTCCGCCATCCTCCGGCAAGGTTGGCGCGACGCGGTCGCCGGACAGAAGCTGGACGAAATCCCGCGTGTGAGCTCGCGGTGATGGATACCGCGACTTAACTGTCTTGACTGTCTTGGCCTGCCCTTCGACGCTCGATCAGCCGTCGAAGTAAGACCGCATCGACCCGCCCTCGGAACCGAATCTGTCCGTCGATTTCCACGACGGGCACACAGGCGTCAAACCGCTCGCGGAGCGCCGGATCGGCGTCGACGTCAATGCATTCTGGTGCGAGGCCATGCGCTTCCAACAAGCGCAGCGCGTCATCGCAAAGATGACAACTCGCGCGCGTGTAGAGAACAATATGAAGCCGTTCGCGATCCGCGGTCTTGTGTTGTTCGTTCATACGAGATCGCACAATCGAAATAGCGCGCTGAAATTATTTGTGGGCGCTCGAAATTGCATCGTGTTCAGACAACTTCGCACGAAATGTATTCTGCCAGCGTCGAGGAC
>DASYDU010000005.1:0-4612 GCA_036499445.1 Lacipirellulaceae bacterium | reverse complement strand
CGTGACGGATGACGTCCGGCGGAAACCTATGCCGTTTAAAGGAGACTGACTGCATGGGTGCTCTCCAGTTTCGGGGTCCACCATGGCCCAAAACGGAGACAATTTAGAGTTAGACTGACAGCACCGCACCGAGGCATCGGTCCCATGCGATGACGCCAAGAGTCATGAATTGAGGCTTCTTCGACAGCTTGCGAGCCCACTCAATATTCGGAATCCCGAGACCCCAAGGTACGCGGCGCAACTCGCCTACGCCTTGATGCTGAGCTTGCGAATTTTCTCATGGTCTTTGCCGTCGACAGCGATGCAGAGCGTCATACCGTAGCGACAGGCCTTCACTGCCAGTTTGCCGACGGTCTTGGAGCGGCTGTGGAACACATGCTGCTCGCGGCAATCGTCGAGCACAAAGCCGGTGAATTCACCGTGGCAGTCGAACAGCACCTCGCAGACCTTGCCGCAATGCTCCCGCTCGGGCCGCTGTGGCAGCGGCAAAGGCAGAGGCGGCACGTAGGTCAGCGAAGGCGGCACGGCGCTGGAATCGCCGCCCAGCCCGTCGACCCGGTCCGAGATGTATTTGATGTAGCGCACGAGCACCGGGTGCCAGCGATTGGATGGCGACATGTGCTCCAGCCGCCATTTCATGATCGCAAGCGTCGTCTCTTCCGAGGGGAGAATCTGATCGGCCGTCGTCACCGGGATTCGGATTTGGAACGTACCGACCACATACCGCCACTGCGCAATCCGCTCCACTTTGGTCGGCCGCGTGGGCGGTTGTTTGGACCGGCCTTTAGCAGCCTCGGGCTTGTTCGCCTTGCCGCCGGGGTGGAACATGGCCGCCGCGGTTTGCAGAATGGGTGGCGGTGGTGGCGGTGGTGGTGGTGCCTGGCCGATGCGCGTGCCCAACCGCTTGACGGTCACGTCGTAAACTTGCCCGCTTCGTACCCCTGTCGGGAGTTCGATCGTGAGGAGGCCGGCGAAATTCTCGCCTGCGCCAGCCGGAATGGGGACGTAGCTGACGCCACGCGTGATGGGAATCCGGATCGTGTTGGCGTCGCTCATGCCGAGCGGCGAGACGCGGTAGAAGGTTTTGGCAAGTGCGAGCACGTCGCTGGCGTGGACCTGCGGCCAATAGAGCGAGGCGACCGAGCCCGCCGGCAAGTCGCCCCATTCGATCATCAGTTCGTCCGGATAGATCGAGTTCGGCCCGTTCGGCGGCACTACGGCCCTGCCCGGACGGGTGTCGAAGGTTTGCGGGATACGATGCGTGGCGGCAGGGCCTGGATTGTCGGAGCGTGTGACCTGAAGATTGCGCTGTGCAAGCTGGTCCCAGGAAATCGGCGATACGCCCTGGGGGATAGGCGCGTCGTCGAAGGCGATCTGCGCAACGATGCAATGATGGGTGCCGTTGAGGTAGGTCTGCACCTGTGCGCCGTTGATGACGTTACCTGGATCGTAGAGATTGAGGAAGCAGCCGAAATACCACCAGACCTTATCCTGGTGGTCGGGAATCGTCAGTGTTTGGATGTTGGGACCGGTCGTATAGTCGGTTTGGCTGGAGAAATTGTTCGTGGCGAAAAACGGTATTGTCGTGTTGCCGGCACCCATGCGCGGCGAGCCGGGCTTACCGGCTGCGTCGGGGTTGGAGAGATAGGCACTATTGACGTCGTAATCGGTATCGTTGGTCTGAGTCGTAAACAGGCGGAAGAAAACCCGCACATTGTCGGCTTGCGCTCCGGCTGACCCCTGCAACCGAACGCGCGCGATGGCGAAGCTGTAATTGTTGCTGATCGTGACGCTGGGCGGGAATCCGTGGATCTGCACCGTCACCGGATTGACGGACGAATCGCCCTGGTTAGCATCGCCCTGGCCCGGAAGGAGTGTCGTAAAGGGATCAGGCCCGTTCGGATTGGTGAAGCCGTTGGCCGAAGAGTTCCAGCGGGAAAGCAGGCTCTGGATGTAGCCATAGGCGCCTGCGGCGCTGTCGGCCATCGCCGGCACGCCAGTGATCGGCGTCGCGTTGAGCGCCGGGGTGACGGTGAAGACGTGCAAATCCTGGCTCAGATACGGCGCATTGCTCTGATCTGAGTTCAGATTGGTGAAATAGGGGTCCGCGCCCGCGATCAGCTCGAACTGCATCGTAGCGTGCGAACCGCTGACCTGACCGGTCGAAGCGTTCAGCGCAATGGACAGGTCGAATGTGCTCTCGCCACTCGTCGGAAATTGAGAGAGAAGATCGCTGCTGAGCAGAAGATCGTAAGGGATTTCGATACGCTGCGGGGCCGCATCGGGGACGCCGCTTTCGTATTTGACGCCGAGCGGGCTAGGGTTGATGGTTACTCCCGACCCCGACAGGTCGAAGAACGACCCGCTAAAGGCGCCCACAGAGACGCCGAGCGACTGGAACGAGTTCTTACTGAAGCCCTCGACGAACAACGTGAAGGCGTCGGGGACGTAGCCGCCCTGCGTGTTGATGATGTCCTGCGCCTCATCCTTGCCGAACGTGTTCTTGCCGGCGCCGAAGATCACGCGGGCGATCGGGAACGGATTGTTTATGTTTGGACCCGATATCGACGCCGTCGCCGAGGCGGGATAAACCGTTTCAAGGAGGCCGAGGAAGATCGCGAACGGGTCGGAATTGTCGCCGGTCAGAGCGCGGTAGACGCTCGCGAGCTTAGAACTGTAGTTCGAAATGATCTGGTTGATGCTGAAGCCGAGCTGAACGTTAAGATAGTAGATGAAGCCGAGCGCGCAGCCGTAGCTGACCGGGTCTCCGTCGCCATGGACAAACGTCCCGTCGCTGACGGTCGCGCCCGTGAAGGTCGTATTGACCCAATCCGAGCGCGCCGGATTCGGCAGGATCGTTCCCTGATTCGGCGAGCCGGTTCCGTTCAGCCAATTCGCGACGAACGAGCCGTAGTAGTTGTCGTGACCTTGCTGGAAGCGAGTGATGGCCGACCAATGTGAGAGGCCTTCGCCGCTGCTGTCGCCGGCGTTCCAGTTGCCGCGGATGCCCATCAGAACTTCGACCCACTCGGCCATGAACACCATGGCGACCCGCTGCCCGGGGAGCGGCGCGTCGCTCATCAGGTTTTGCGAGTCTAGGCTGATCGGATTGCCGTAGCCGTTGTTGCTGGCGCCGGGAAATCCGAAGCTGCCGTCTGAATTGGCGGTATCGGCCTGATCGAGGCGAACTTCTTGCTGCTGGCTGGTCCCGAACTTGCTGCTCGGCGTCCCGAACCAGCCGGTGGTGACAGTGAACTCGTTCTCGACGACGCCGAGCAGCGAATTGGCGTTGTTGACGACGTTCGTCTGGTCGGCCAGCGTGTTCTCGTATCGGACCCAGAAGTTGGTGGTTTTTCCCTTGCCTTGGCCGCTATCGGTTAGACTGTCGCTGCTGAGGGCCATATCGCAATCCCCTTGGAGCGTTTTCAAAACAGAGAAAAGTCGATTATGATCTCATTCGTTCTCGAGGGCGTCAACACCGGCATGACGAGTTTCGGGGTGTTGTCAGCTCAACCAACTGAAGACGCGTAGCCCACTACGGGCTTGAGGGTGATGCCACTTGTCCGCCCGCTCAGCACCACGCATGTGGGTTGCGTCTTGGATCGTTGCTGCCGACATTACGCCTCAGTTGTCGTAACATTGGGATTTCTTAATGGCGACCATTCACCCTACCAAACAGCAACCGGCATTACTACTCATGAACGTTACGCGTGGCATGCCAAAGCATGGCCATTGTGCTCAGTATAGCACCTGCGGTGCACCCGCTGTCGTATCAACGGAAAGGCTCGACGGCTCTACGGTTCATTATTGTTCGACGCATGTGCGGAGCACCGCACGTCCGCCAGCCAATAGTGCTAGCAAAGGCTCGGAAAAGCGCCACGAACACAGCTGATGTGTAGACACGTTCGAAATTCATGCCCGTGAATACAAGTGTGCGCCTGCCGGGCTCCGAGGTTGTGTGCCCGGAAATTTTGGTGGGGGCAATGCTATTATCCCACCATTGCATCGGCTACGAATTCACGCCGTACACTATTTTTGCAACCCATCATTCTTGCCGCGTGCGACGCCTCAACGCGAAACCGAACAATGCAAGCAAGCCACCCGCCATGAGCGGTAAGGTTCCCGGCTCCGGAACCGCTGCGGCAAAAACTTCGACGCAACCGGTGACGCAGCCCGCAATGGTCGTGGTATTTCTCAACGGGACGAATACTTCGTTTGAGACTGGATCCACCGATACAGAATGCGAGCCAGCAAAGGTGGGCAATTGCTGGAGGAAGTCGTCAGCAATACCATCGATCACGCTCACTCCATTCATGGACGAGGCCAAAAAGAAGAGCCCAAGTGTCGGATCGAAGGCGAGTTCATCAATGCCGATCGCCTGCGTAAATGTCGCGATTACCGCTCCATTTCCGCTGTTCGCTGTCGGATCGAAGAGAATCGATTGGCCGGTTGAGCAACCAATCATCATTTGATTGCCCTTTCCCAGCGCCAGACCTGTTGGCCCACAAGTGGCTATACCGAAACTTGCAAGGTCAAAGACCTTGGTCACGGAACCCGCAACGGGGTCGATTACGGCGATACCGCCTGGATCGGCGCCGCCGCCGATTTGAGG
>DASYDU010000004.1:0-3999 GCA_036499445.1 Lacipirellulaceae bacterium | reverse complement strand
AAACCAGCACGCGGTCGCACAACCAAAAGCCGACGAGACTGGTGACGACGCCGGTCGCGATCATCTTGGTAATGTGTCGATAGACGTGATGCCCGATCTCGTGGGCAAATATCACTTCGATTTCGTCCGGCGTGAATTCTTCGAGCAGCGTGTCGCCCATCAATACCCGACGGGTGCGGCCCAGGCCCGCGAGCGCGGCGTTCGCTTTCTTGGTGTCGGCGCTAAGGCCCAGCCGATACACGCCTTCGATCGTAAGGCCAGTGCCTTCGGCCAAGTGCTTCATTCGGTCCGCGAGTGTCGGATTGTCGAGGCGTTCCACTTTGTAAAACAGCGGCACCAACAACACCGGTGCCAGCTGCCCAAGCACCACGCTCACCACAAAAAACACAGCCGCGGCAATCAGCCACCAGTACTGGCCGGTGTGCCAAATGAGCCAATACAATCCGGCAAACATCGCGCCGCCAAACAGAATCGCCAGCCCGGTCCGCTTGAGCCAATTCGTGACCCAGCGCCCAAGCGATTGATTGCTGAGTGCGAATTGATGCTCGACGATATAACCGGAATAAAATGAAAGCGGCAGCGAGACACAAATATGCAGCAGTGTGATGACCGCAAACAGTGCCAGCAATCGCAGCATCGACAGAGGCGCTGATAGCGAGCTAAAGTCAGCCAGCCAGGCATCGATCGGACCCGCCAATAGGAACGCCATCACACCCAGAAAGACGACGTCGATTGCCAGATCGGCCAGTGTGCAAACGAGCGAAGTCGTGCCATAGCGATGGGCCTCCTTTCGCTCCTCGGGCGAAAGACCACCCACCGCTTGGTCGACCACAGTCGAATCTGCTGCGTACAGAGAATTGGCATCCGTCATATTCGCTTGTTTCCTCTTGGAGGATTATGGACCGCCGGACACGTCTATTCTATTCGGAGCCTGGCAGCCGGCGATCCGCTGGTTTCCGGCCCGAGTCCCGTTGCCAAAAGTGTCGCGAAGTTGAACACATCGTGCTCAAACCTGGGACGCTTTCCGGCTGCCGAACCCTCCCAAAAATACAAATTTGGCAGCCAGCCGGGCCTCCGCATATTAGGTGTCCACCATAAGCCGACCGGCCACGGCGATAATTAACTATCTTTGCCCATTGAAGTTGCGCCGAAAACCGCGACTCTGCCAGCATTGGCAGGCAAGCTCCTTGGCACGGATATTGCGGTCTATCCAGCTGTGACGGTGGCACCGGGATTCGATCCTTAGCTTTAAGCACTTTTCGAAACGGCCATTGTCTGACCGGCGACCCAGGGACGCGCAGTCGTTACAATGCGAGGGTTGGCGGTTCTTATTCCTGACGAAGGGGAAGAAGGAAAGCTTCCCCGGTTTGCGTCGAACTCTCTGTATGAGGAGTTCGTAACAATGACAGAGCAAAACACGGAAGATCGCGCACGTTTGACCCGGTCGGCGGCCGCTTTGGACCAGATGACCGACGAAGAATTGTTGGCTGAATACCGCCTTGCCGGCAGCCCGCAAGTTTTCGAAGCCTTGGTCAAACGCTACGAGCGCGAGCTCTACAACTACTTGCGACGCTTCCTCGGCAATACGGTCCTGGCCGAAGACGCCTTCCAAGCGACGTTTTTGCAGGTCCACCTGAAATGTCATCTGTTTGATGGCGAGCGAAAGGTGCGGCCGTGGCTATATACAGTTGCAACGAATCAGGCCATTGATATCCAGCGCCGCAATCGGCGCCATCGCTTGGTCAGCCTCGATCGCTTTAATCGGACGCAGCACGAAGAGCTCGGCACGTTGGTCGACCTTTTGCGCAGCAAAGAAATTGATCCGGGCGACCGGCTTGAGCATAGTGAGAGAAAAGAGTGGATTCGCGATGCGGTGGCGGCCCTGCCGGACCAATTGCGATCCGCGGTGAAGTTAGTTTATTTCCGCGGACTCAAGTATCGCGAGGCCGCGGATGAGTTGTCGGTTCCGGTCGGAACCGTGAAGAGCCGGATTCATTCCGCCGTCAAGCGGCTGAGTGAAGCCTGGGATAACTCCCAAGCGGCACCTCCGGCCTGACACGGCCGGATGACGATGGGCGCTGGCTCATTTGTGCCAGCTCGCCTGTCGGTGGGGAGTTACCAATACTGCGAACTTACCAGGGAGCCCGCTACGCGCGGGCTCCCTGCGTTAGGCGAACATCCATGCGTGACCTTTTGGTTCGCTACCTGCTCGGCGAACTCGGCGCCGACGAGCGACAATTGCTTGAACAGCAATTGCGCGATTCGCCCGATTTGCGTCAGGAGCTGGATTATCTCCGCGGCTGTCTGCGGTCTGCCGAACAGCCAGAACCAGTGCTTGCTGGCCCGCCGATGGGTCTGGCCGAGCGGACGGTTGATCGTGTCACCGACGTGGCCGCCGGCGGCCCGCTTGAGGACGAGGCAGCACGCGACCGCGCCAATGCCCAGCGCGCGCTGGCGGCCTCCTACGCCGTCGAACCGCCGATGAGCCTGCCAAATTGGAGCCTCGCCGATTTAACGGTTGCCGGTGGCGTTTTCTTGGCCGTAAGCATGTTGTTCCTGCCCGCGCTGCGGCAGAGCCGCGACATGGCTCGCCGGAACGACTGTGCCAACAATTTGCGTCAATTGGGTGTGCTCTTGGAGAAGTATTCCGAGAATCACGCCGGCTACCTTCCGCTGGTTGGGCCGACCGACAATGCAGGCATCTTCGCCGTCCGCCTTGTGACCGAAGGCTACGAGAATGCCGATGGGTTGGCGAAGCTCTTAGTTTGCCGCTCCTCACCGCTGGCGAGCGAAATCGCCGCCGGCCGCGTCGTCATTCAATTTCCAACCTCAATTCCGTTTGCTGCCGGTTCGCCCGAGCAATTGGTGGAGCTTTATCGGCGGGCCGGTGGCAGCTACGCCTACGCAATTGGTTACTACCAGGGAACTTTATATCACGGGCTGTTGAACGATCATTCGCCCCATTCCCCGCTGATGGCCGACGCCCCAAACAATCGCTTGGTGGACATGCAGAGTCCGAATCACCGCGGCAGTGGCCAGAATGTGCTGACGACCGATGGCGGAGTTCACTATCAACGGACGTGCACTCAGCTCGGGTTGGACGACAACATCTATCTCAATGCAGACGGGGAGCCGCGCGCCGCGCACGCAAAGTCTGACGCCGTCCTGATCCCTAGCGAGGCCACGCCGGTGCCCGTGAATCGCTAACGATCGAAGTTCGCCCCGTCGGGCGCGGCCTCATTCGTAAACGATCGTGATATCCTGGATGCCGATCGTCTTAAGCGGTGCGTCGACCAGGATCTTGTTGACCACTTGCGTCAGTCGGCCGCGGAGATGCGTGAGGTCGGGCTCCGCCAGCTCGTCGCCACTGGTTTCGCGAATCGCCGATAGCGTCTCGGAACGGAGCTGATAGCTGCCGGTTTCGAGCCGCTCTTCAATCGCACGAATCTTGTACTGAGGAACCGTGGCGAACAGATGGAGCTCCATGTCCATCAGCAGAGTTGTCTTGGGATCGCGCGGCATGGTCGTGCGATAGGTGCCTAGATCGACTTCGTGAAAGCTGTTGCGCAGCGCGTCGGTTCTCACCTGATCGACCAAGGCATGGGCGTCGTAGCAGCCGCCGCAGCCCAGCGTCGCGATCGCTAGCGCGAAGATCTCTGCCAAGCGCGATAGACAGCTCGATCGTGGAAGCAATGGTTTCATAAGCTCCTCGCCACGGCCGGCTTGTTCTTCGCTACCATTATCCGCTGGATGATTCAACAAAATCATCATAATCGGCATGGCTTGTCTCCGGCCCAGCCATCGGCCCATCGGAAGTATATGTCGAAAATAGGCCGTTCCGGGCGTATGTTTACAGAGGAAAATTCCGTACCGATTGCGAGCGGGCGGTCGGAGCCGTAGCCAGGGCCACGTCCATGAGTTGGGTTGAGCGAGACAGATTGAGAGCGTGCGGAATGGCTCTCGTCGCGGTCATAGGCTTGGCGACGAGCGGCTGTAAAT
>DASYDU010000003.1:0-13641 GCA_036499445.1 Lacipirellulaceae bacterium | reverse complement strand
CGTGCACCTCCGCTTCGACGGCTTCGGCCAGCAGCCGTTGAGCGCCGTCGCGAAGGATGGCCGTCAGCACGTCCTGCGAGCCCGTGGATGGAAACGAAACCGAACGCGTGGTAACTTCCTGCATGGTGGCGTACCTCCGGGAGAATTGGGTCGTAGAACAACCAAATTCAAACCCATGTACGCCGCCTTCTTCAACTACTTCGTCCACAACTTTCGGTTATATCTCGAAGCCTCCACGGAAGAGGTACTGAGGCAACATCGAAGGGACGATGGGACGCGCCGCTGACGCCAAGAGTGCCGGACTACTCGTCCTCAGCCTTGGACGACGGTATAAATGCGGCTTCGGCCCGGACAAAAGTTTCCTAATTTCATGGCCACAGTGCACTAGAACCCCAGATGCCAACGCAATCGCGCTCCAATGAGCAGGGGAATTGGATCTCAAAGGCTGCAATCTGTTCCGGCTTACAGCGTCACTGACGCGCTAATCGTAGTCTCTCGCCATACTGTTCTTGTTTTATGCGATCAGCGGACGATCTCGAACGTGATGGCGAATAGCACCAGCGCCACTTGCCGAAGCGGGCACCGGTAATTGCCGAGGGCGGCCTTCCGATCGTTCGCAGTCGCCAAAGAGAGCATTTCTACAAATGCCACTCACTTGCGGGTCAGCACGTCTGCGAGCACGAACGTAATCATGATCGCGAGCCAGATTAGTCCGCTTGCCGCGAATAGTCGAAGCAGGGGCCAACTGTATCGCAGATGCATGAAGAAGAGCACAATCAGCGCCGCCTTGGCGAAGGCAATTGTTAAGGCAATTGCGGTGTTTAAAACGCCTAGGTCGAATTGGGCGACGACGACAGTTGCCGCTAGCAAGATGCCCAGCAACACGGCAACTTTGTAGTACGTCGCTTTCGAGAGAATATTCGTGTGCATGGCTAGCGGATTAAATATAGAAGTGGAAAGAGAAACACCCACACGATGTCAACGAAGTGCCAGTAAAGGCCGATCATTTCGACGGGCGTGTGGTATTCCGGAGTGAACGCGCCATGGCTGGCACCGACCAGCAAAACGCCCAGCATCCCAATACCGACGATCATGTGTAGCGCATGTAACCCGGTCATGGCAAAGTAAAACGAAAAGAACAGTTCAACACGTCCAACATCAGGCTCGGTGGTGAGCGTGGTTTGCGACGGCGCGCGGTACGGCGGCTGGCCGGCGCGATTGTTCTTATCACGCCTCCCTTCGCGGCTATTGTCGTTGGGTTGATCGGCCGTCAGCGAGAAGTTAGGACCAGGCACGAGGTCCTCGACAAACTTCTGACGATATTCGTACCCTTTGATGCCGAGAAACATGCAGCCAAGGAATATGGTGAAGACGAGATTTCGTACAATGCCGCGACGATCATCAGTTTGGGCAGCGTGGACCGCAAGCGCCATGCTCAGGCTGCTCGTGAGGAGAACAGCCGTATTAATCGTGCCAAGCACCTGCTCTAGCCGTTGGCTCCCAGCGACAAATGCTGCGTGATACCACAAACGGTAAATTGAGTATGTGCAAAACAGTCCACCAAAGAGCAGCACTTCCGTGGATAGGAACAACCACATGCCGAGCTCGGCAGCGGCAAATTGCTGCTCGGCGTCGTCAAATTGATGGGCCAAGTGGGCTGTCGTGGCGGACATAATTAGCTCATGGCCTGCTTCTTCGGCGCAGGCGCTGGTGGATAATTATATGCTTCCTCGGTAACGATCGGCGTCTGGGTAAAATTCAGCTTTGGCGGCGGCGAGGGAGTCTGCCACTCCAGCCCCTTCGCATGCCAGGGGTTGGGATCGGCGCGCTTGCCGTAGCGGAGTGACCAAATCAGGTACGCGAGCGGTAGCAAATAGCCGACGCCCAGGATTGACGCACCGGCGGACGACATCACATTGAGCACCTGAAAGTCATCGACATACTGGTGCACGCGGCGGGGCATTCCGAGATAGCCCAACACAAATTGTGGAAAGAACGTCAGATTAAATCCAAAGAAGATAATTCCGGCCGAGAGTCGCCCCCACCATTCCGGATAGATTCTTCCGGTCATCTTTGGCCACCAGAAATGCAAACCTCCGAGATATCCCATGACTGCGCCGCCTACCATGATGTAATGAAAATGGGCGACAACGAAGTACGTGTCGGTGACGTGCACGTCGACGGCGAGCGCGGCCAGGAATAGTCCGGTGAGTCCGCCCAGCGTAAACAGGCCGATGAAGCCTAGGGAATAGAGCATTGGTGTTTCAAGCGAAATGGAGCCTTTGTAGAGCGTAGCGGTCCAGTTGAATACTTTGACGGCCGACGGCACTGCGACCAACATGCTCATGAACGAAAACACCATGCTGGCGTACATCGACTGGCCACTGACGAACATGTGATGGCCCCAAACCAAAAATCCGATCACGGCAATTGCCAAGCTGGAGAAGGCGATGAATTTGTAGCCGAATATCCGATTGCGGGCGAAGCAAGGGATGATTTCGCTTACCACGCCCATGCTGGGCAGAACCATGATGTAGACCGCCGGATGGGAGTAGAACCAAAACAAGTGCTGGAATAAGAGCGGGTCGCCCCCCAACTTGGGATCGAAGATGCCGATGCCGAAACCTCGCTCCAGCACAATCAAGAAGAGCGTGATCGCCAGCACCGGCGTGGCCAGTACGAAGATTACGCTCGTCGCATAGTGAGCCCAGACAAACAATGGTAAACGAAACCAAGTCATGCCCGGCGCCCGCATTGTGTGGGTAGTCACGATGAAGTTGAGTCCGGTCAAGATCGACGAAAAGCCGGATATGAATACGCCCACGGCCATAAGAATGACGTTTGTATTGGCGTAAGTACTACTGTAAGGGGTGTAGAAGGTCCAACCGGTATCGGCTCCGCCGGCAACAATCGACCAGACCGTGACGGCGCCGCCCAACATGAAGATGTACCAACTGAGAAGATTTAGCTTAGGAAAAGCCAAATCGCGAGCGCCAATCATTAGCGGCAAGAGAAAATTGCCCAGCACAGTCGGAATCGACGGTATAAGAAAGAACCAGACCATAATCACGCCGTGCAGCGTGAAGAGCTTGTTGTAGGTTTCGGCGAGGACGAGATCGCCTTTGGGGGTCATCAACTCGAGCCGAAAGAGAACGGCCGCGGCGCCGCCCACGAAGAAGAACAACGTGATCGAGATCATATACATGATCGCGATGCGCTTGTGATCGGTCGTGAGCAGCCACGACCGAAAGCGGTAGTCGTCGTTGAGATAGTTTCGCGACTCGGCGAGTTGGTCAATCATTCGATTTGCTTGAGTTAGCGGGGGCGCCCTGAGCTGGCACGGCGTCGACCGAAGTGCTCTGGCCCGGCGAAACAACTGGCGCTGTTTCATTTGTCGCGGCAGGCATTATAGAGAGCGACTTAATGTACTGAATTAATTGAAAGATCTGTTCCTCCGAGAGCTGTCCTTGATAGGTTGGCATTACCGGCTGAAATCCGGCTACAACTTTCGCCGCTGGATTTAACACAGACTCACGGAGATACACTTCGTCGGCGGTGACCGTGCGGCCATCGGAGAGCCGCACTGGTTGCCCAAACAGATTCGCGAGCGAAGGGCAGCGCGGCTGGCCGCCTTGGAAGTGACAGGTGTTGCAGCGAAAGCGGGTGAAGAGCTCTTCGCCCGCCATGACCGGTGGCTGCGACTCACCGCCGGCAAGCCACGCTGCATATTCGGCAGGCTGCATCACAACGACCGAGCCCGACATATCTGCATGACCCGTGCCGCAATACTCGGCGCAAAACAAGTTATACGTGCCAGGCTTGGTCGCTTCGAACCAGAGTGATGAATAGCGATCGGGAAGCACGTCCATCTTCACGCGAAATGCGGGGATGTAGAAGCTGTGGATCACGTCCTCCGAAACCATGTGGAGGCGGACCGGTTGCCCGAGGGGCACGTGCAATTGGTCGATCTCACTACGGCCCTGCGGATGCTGAATTTTCCACATCCACTGTTTGCCGACGACCTGGATATCGATGGCGCCCGGCGGCATTGTGCGCAGGTCGAAGTAGAGATCGGCGCCCCAGGCAAAAATTGCCATGGTAATCGCCAGCGGAATCGCGATCCAAGTTGTTTCCAAGATCCAGCTTCGTCCGTTGTATGAAATCGTTCGATCGCGGATGGCCGATCGGCGGTAGTACACGACCAGAAACACAATGGCGAAGAAAATCAACAGCGTGAAAAAGCCGGCGATTCCCAGTAGAAAGAAGTAGAGCGCATCGACGCGTGAGGCAATGCTCGAGGCTTGCTCGGGAAGTAATTGAAAGCCGTGATTCATACGGGAAGGTATTAGCTGCTAGCCGCGTCGGGCGCTGAGCTCAATGGAGCATTGTCGGTATCGACTCTACGGTTTCGATCGCGGCGAATCATCGTCAGGATCGCCAACGCGAGCGTCCCGACGGTCACGAGACCAGCAGCTCGCATGATGGATACAATCGCCAATCCATATCTGCCGACGGTCGGGTCGTACATGTAACAAAGTAATAAGGCGTGGTCGATCGTGCTGCCGATCTTGCCGCTGCTCGCCTCTACCAGTGCCATACGCAGGTCGCGCGGCGAGTAATCGGTGCCGCTCAGGAAACGCGAAACCTTTCCCTCGGGCGTTAGCACAAAGATCCCGGCGGGATGGGCGAATTGACGCGTGGCTTCGTCGTAGGTGTAGCGAAAGCCGACGGCGTTGGTTACCGCCGATATCGCGCTCTGGTCGCCGGTGAGGAACTGCCAACCGCGTTCGACGGCGTTGTGGCCGCAGCGCTCACCGGCCAGTTGCCGGGCACGGGCAGAGATTTCCGGGGTGTCGCGAGGATCGAAACTTACTGTGATCACCGAAAAATCCTTACCAATCTTCAAGCTGATCGTGGCGAGCGTGCTCAAAAGACCGTCCGTCGAAAGCTTGCATAGCATTGGGCATTGGTAATAAACCAAGTGGAGAATGGTCGGCCGCCCGACGATGCAGTCGCCAAAGTCAACGTGCTGGCCCGATGAGTCGACAAACGGAGTATCGAGCGGGACCTGTCGACCGAATTCTGTGGTTATGCCCACGCGATTAAGCAGCTCATTGAACGTAGCCGCGTTGACGGCCGATGGAGCCGGCGACGTTGACGCGGTGCCAGTTTCCTGCTGCGCTAGGGCAATGCGTGCGCCGCAAATTGCAATGCAGGCCAAGCACATCGCGAACAGAATCATTTGCCTATTCATGGCCGCTCTCGCCCTTGGATTGGTTTACTATATCGTCCGCCCGCCGCGCAAGAATCTGCATCGCGCGCTCGATCGGAATCCTGGCGACTCCCGATTGCCGGTCAATCCAAGCGTATTCCGAGAGAATCTGACGATCGCGCGCTCGTAGCTCGGCAAGCTCGTCCGCTTGATGAGGATCAAGTGCCGGCACGCTGGCTGGCGTCTCTGATGCCGCACTTGAGCGAACCGCAATCGAACTATTCGAACCCTTCGCAGGAATGCGCTTATTAATACTTGCCAGAAACGGAATCAAGAGGCCCACGATGATCAGTGAGGCAACGATTGTCAGTGCCAGGCCGACTAGCGACAGGCTAACTGTCCGCGTGTCGGCGGTAATCGGCTCATGCAGCTCTTGAAGCGAGTGCGCCGGCAGTGGCTTTGACTTTTTTTTCGTCATGTTCGTCGCGATCCAGGCGATGAAAGAATTCGATTTGTTTGCCAGCAATAGAGCGCAAACCACAAGCCGCCCAAACCGAAAAGTGCAGACACACTTAAGAGGTGTGCAGACCCATTCGAATTTGGAAACGCCGGCACAATCGTCCAGTACATACTGACTGGGTAAGCTACGATCAAGAGCGCGGCAAATCGCATTAGTGCTCGGCCGTTCCGTTTACTCTCGCGCGACAGCAAAAGTACGAAAGGGACGATGAACTGCAGGACGACGACAATCAGCGCGAGCGCTCCCCAACCAGCGTGAATTCGACGTTCATACCAGGCGATTTCGTCGGGAAGGTCGCCGGACCAGATGATTAGAAACTGCGAAAATGCGAAATACGCCCACAGCATGACAAAGGTTAGCAGCAGGTTACCAAGATCACCAAGTATATCGGCGACCGGGACGTTCGAAGGCGTCCGCTCTTCGGTCGGCAGTGTGAGTGACCCGCTGTCGCCAGAAGTCAGGATTACTCCGGCGATTGCCAAGGCATGCGCGGCGATCACCCCTCCGGCCGTGAGAATCGCACCGTAGATTGACGAATACCAACCGGGCTCGAGCGACATGCCCCAGTCGAACGCGGCGAAGGTTGTCGTGGGGACCAACAACACCAATGAAATCGCGCCGGACCGACGCATCGCCGGCATGCTTCCGGGAGGTAGGCTGAGGAGAGATGCGCGTCGCAGTAACATGGATGCGAACAGCCAAAGCGCGAAATAGATAGCGGCTCGAATTAAGAAGAATTCGGCGCTAAGATAGGCCGCCTTCCCCGGCGGCATCGTCTGGCGCTCGACGGAATCGAGGGCAGCCCAGGGATAGATATACTCAATGCCCAGGGCAATCGGCACCGAAGAAATGAGCACGAGCGGAAGAGTTGCCGTAATGGCCAAGTAGAAGGGTCTGGCTGCCGCTGCCCAACGGCCACCGGTCAAATTGCCTATAGCCACAAGTCCCATGCCGCCCATCGTGACTAACCAGCAGCACAAGTAAGCGAACAAATAGGGCTGCCAAATTCGCACCGGCCGCGACCAGGTTAATGCAGCGGAGATTGCAATCCCAACGGCAGCAATAAGCACGCCATAGATTGAGTAGCTTCTCAGTGATGGTACTGTACGCGAAGCCATCGTCGACGGATTACTCCCCTGCAGCTTGCTGATCGTTGTTGAGTTGCGCGAGATCGGCAGAATCCAAACTATTCCCGTCCGCGTTCTGGCTAAATTGAAGCGCTCGTATGTAGGCCACGATCGCCCAACGGTCGTCGGGCGGAATCAGGTAGCTGTGAGCCGGCATGCGGCCGAGGCCATTGGTGATTACATCGAAAAAGTGTCCGATCGGCGCGTCGCGTAAGCGGGGCTGGTGATAGGTCGGGGGCATGGGAAACCCGCGCTTCACGACCATACCGACGGCCGCGCGCATTTCTTCACTTCCACCTGTGCCGCCGCCAACTTCGCCGTGGCAGTGCGAGCAAAACACATTGAAGCGCTCCTGCCCGCGGCTGAGCAGGTCGCCCATCGTGCGGCCCTCGAGAGCGCGCGGCGGCAAATCGACGACCAGTTGGCCGTTCGATTTGCCGGTAAAAAACGCATCGTCAAGTTGCAGTTGCCCGCGGGCAACCGTATCCACGACTGGCAATCGCGAAGCCGCTCCATCGGGAAAAGCCATGCTGGCCGCGAGCGGTTTGTAACGTGGCTGGTCTGCCATTTGCTGGACACAGCCAGCTGCACAGAACAACACGAGCAATAGGAGATTGCATTTAGAGAGGCACATCAACGACCTCGCTAGCTCCAAGTTGCTCGAGGAGCCTTCGAGTTGCGCGCTCGTGATATAGCGGATCAGTCCGCAAGATACACAGAAAGAAGTGGTCGCGAGTGGCTCGCTCGAACTGTGGCACTGCAAACAATGGATGGTGTGGTCGCGGCAACCCGTTCATCGCCAGCATACCGAGCACAGCAAACAGGGATGCACCCAGGATGGTCATCTCAAACGTGACTGGAATGAAGGCTGGCCAACTGTGCAGCGGTCGGCCGCCGATGTTGACCGGATACGAAATCACAGCGCAGTAGTATTGCAGTGAATACCCGCTCACGAGACCGATGATGCCGCCGATCAGCACCACAATCGGCATCCGCGTGCGATGGTAGCCAATCGCATCGGCGAGTCCCTCAACCGGCATAGGCGAATAGGCCTCGACACTTCGGTAGCCTTCCTGATGAACTCGCGCCGCTGCCGCCACAAGCGATTCCGCATCGCGGAACTCGGCCAGCAATCCAAAGGTATCGGCACTCAGCCCGCTCATTGTTCGTGCTCCGAGTGTTCGACCATCTCGCGCATTTCAAATATTGAGATCACCGGCAGCAGACGGATAAAAAGAAACATCAGTGCGACAAACAGGCCGATCGAGCCGAAGAGAGTCGACCAGTCCCAGAATGTCGGCGTGTACATGCCCCAAGAAGACGGTAGAAAATCGCGATGCAAACTTACCACCACGATAATGAAACGCTCCAGCCACATGCCCAAATTGATCACTAGCGCCAGGGCAAACAGGGCATAGGTATTTCTTCTCACACGCGCCGACCACAAAAACTGCGGCACAGCGATGTTGCACGTTAGTAGCAGCCAATACCAAAATGCGTATGGCCCCATTGCGCGATTCTCGACGACGTACAGATCGGGCTGCTGGCCGCTGTACCACGCGGTGAAGGTTTCCGTCAAATATCCGTAGGCGACGATGAGTCCGCTTGCGAGCATCACCTTGGCCATATTATCGAGATGGCGATCAGTTATAAAGTCTTTGAGTCCATACGCGGCACGCAAAGGAATCGCGATTGTTAAAACCATCGCGAAGCCAGAATAGATTGCGCCGGCCACGAAATAAGGCGGAAACACCGTGCTGTGCCAGCCAGGAACGATGGCGACCGCGAAATCGAAGCTCACGACGCTATGCACCGAGACCACCAGCGGCGTCGCGAGCGCGGCCAGAAGCAAGTAGGCATCCTGGTACCGCCGCCAATGGCGCGCTGAGCCACGCCAACCCATTGCCAGAATTCCGTAGACAATTTGCGGCACACGCCGCTTCGTTCGATCGCGAAGTGTGGCTAGGTCCGGAATCAATCCGACATACCAAAATAGCAATGAGACAGTCGCATAGGTGCTAACGGCGAAGAAATCCCAAATCAGAGGGCTGCGAAACTGTGGCCAAACGCCCATCGTGCTCGGGTACGGGACGAGCCAATAAAAGTACTGCGGACGACCAAGGTGCAAAAGGGGAAACATCCCGGCGCAAGCGACGGCAAACAGCGTCATAGCTTCGGCGAAACGATTGATCGACGTCCGCCACTCTTGGTGCAGCAGCAAAAGAATTGCCGAAATCAGCGTCCCCGCATGGCCAATGCCGACCCACCACACGAAGTTTACGATCGCAAACCCCCAGGCAACCGGCACATCGATGCCCCACACACCGACTCCTTTGACGAACAACCACGCGGTCGCAAACAGCAGCAGCATCGTGAGTCCGAACGATAGCGCGAACCCGATCACCCAGCCGTATTTCAGTTGCCGGGCAAGAACGATCGAGGCAATCTTGTCGGTGACGCTGGCAAACGTGTGGCCAGGCGCGACCAGTCGCTCGTGGTGCTCGAGGTTCGTGCTATTAGGTTGTGGATTCATCGCTAGTGTGACGTAAGGCGGGATTCGGGTTGCGAACCACCGCCAAATGTGTCGTTCGAGGACGGGTATTCAATTCGCCCAGCACTGAATAATTGAGGCTGCTCTTGGCAAGTTGTGCGACCGCACTCGTAGCCTCGTTCAAGTTTCCAAATGTAAGCGCCTCGGCAGGGCAGGCGGCCTGACAGGCAGTCACAATTTCGCCGTCGTGGATCGTGCGATCCTGCTTTTCGGTCGTTATCCGTGCCTCGTTGATCCGCTGGACACAGTAAGTGCACTTTTCCATCACACCTCGACTGCGAACGGTCACATCAGGATTCGGACGCAATTGCATCGTCGCGTTCTCGCGCAGTTCGGCGTTGTAGTCGAAGAAATTGAACCGCCGCACCTTGTACGGGCAATTGTTCGAGCAGTACCGCGTTCCCACGCAGCGGTTGTACGTCATTTCGTTGAGGCCCTCGTCGCTGTGCGTGGTGGCGGCGACTGGGCAGACGACTTCGCAAGGGGCCATTTCGCAGTGCATGCAAAGCATCGGCTGATGGTAGGTCTCGGGATCGTCAGGCGAGCCATCGTAATAATTATCAATCCGTAACCAGTGCATCTCTCGGCCGCGCGAAACCTGGTCGGCACCCACGATTGGGACGTTGTTTTCCGCTTGGCAGGCGACCACACAAGCATTGCAGCCGAAACAGGCCGACTGGTTCACGACCATGCCCCATTGATATCCAGCCCATTCGCGCTGCGGATAAAGTGACTCTTGCGGATTCGTGTCTTCATCGACATCCATGAACTTCGGATGCTGCGGCGCCGCTACGAATTCGGCCAACGTGCCTGTTCGGATGAGATTTCGACCCTCGAGCAGATGATGGTGCTGTGTCGTGGCAAGATTGACGCGGGTGCCTGTCTTCTTCAATCGATCAATTCCGGCAAACCACGGGGCGTCGCTCGTTCGGAGTGGGTAAATGTTTACACCGACCGAATTGCCAATTCTTCCCGCCGCTGTCCGGCCGTAACCAATATGCACTGTTACGGTCTGGCGCGGATGGCCTGGCACGACCACGACCGGCAACTTCACCGACCCGCTGCTGATTACAATTTCAACGACGTCGCCCGACTTCAACGAATGCTCGGCCGCAGTGGCGGGACTAACCAGGACAGCATTATTCCACGTGAGCTTGCTGAACGGCCTCGGCAGTTCCTGAAGCCAGCCGTTATTCGCAAATCGGCCATCCCAGACGGAGGGATCGGGCCGGAAAGCGATCTGCAACTCCGCGTTGGGCAATTCATTGATCGCATCCAGTTCATGTTCCAGAGCGTTAGCGATATCCGGCCGCAATGTACGAATGACCGGAGGCATCTGCGTACCCGCCACTACGCCATCGTGGAGTGCTGTGCGCCAAATCGCGTCAAAGCTATCGCTTGCACCTCTGCGCTGATGCCACCGTTCCCAATAGCCACGTACCAGATCATGGCTCTTCGCGTCGGGGTCGCCAAGCAACGCGGCAACAAGTTCGTGCGATGTCTTACCACCATAGAGCGGCGCGATCAGCGGCTGCACGATCGAAGCTGTACTGTCGGCCGCCCGCGTGTCGCTCCAGGATTCCAAAAGATGCGCAGCAGGAATATGCCAGCCGCATTGGGCCGAGGTCTCATCGACATATTCGCTCAAATGAACCGTAAATGGCACACCAGCAAGCACTTCGCCGAACTTCAATTCGGCCGGTGCGTTGTAGGCTGGGTTGCCCCCTAACATTATCAGAGTGGATACTTCTCCTGCCCGAACCCCTTCGGTCAACTCGCGCATCGACTCTGAATTCAATTCGGCGCGAGCCACGATCGGATCCCGATAAGTTACCGTCGTGCCGATGTTGCCAAGCGCCTGGTTGAGCCAATGTGCCAATGCATGCACGACCGGCGGTTGCATGCGTCCGGCAAGCACGACGCTCCGGCCGCGTGATTTTCGCAAATCGCCAACGACAACATCAATCCACGACTGAGAAACGCCGATGACTTCGCTAAATCGCGACTTAGCTGATTGCAATCCAAAAGCAGCCGCAATCGCCCAAGTAAACTGAATAACTTCCCTCGGGCCAACGGCTAGACGATGATCGGCCACAGCACCTGTCTGCGTCCGGCCTGTTTCCACCATATACAAGCGATTCATCGAACCGGCATTCGCGCCACCGACCTTTCGCCGTTCAGCGAACGCGCGCCCATCCACAAGCCGCTGGGGTCCGTCGACCAAAAAATCAGCATCGAGCGAAAGAATTACGTCGGCTTGAGCGAGGTCGTACGACGGCACAATGCTCGCTCCAAAAGCGAGTCGCGCTCCGGCGATCGCCGCATCTTCGTTGATCGGCTCGTATTGATGCCATTTGGCACCGGGAAACCTCTTGAGCAGTGCTTCGATTTGGTCGACGAGCGTCGGTGAGATAACGGCCTCGCTGAGTACCCGAAGCCCCGCGCCCCCAGTTGTCGTGTCTTTTTCCAATCGCTCCCGGAGCTGCGTATAAAACGACTCCCACGTATCAATTTGGCCGGCGTGGATCACCGTCTGCGAGCGGTCCGGATCATATAATGAAAGTACGATTGCTTGAGCGAAGGCATCGGTCGCTCCAAAGCGGAGCGAACTTTTTGTCGCATCGTTCGCTTTCGACATCACCTCCGGTACTGCGGGATGGAGCGGATTGCCCTCGACCTTGACGGGGCGACCCATCTGACTTTCAACCAGCAACCCAAGGCTCGCGCCGCCATGGGTCATCGCCGTAGCGTAGTACAAAGGCTTGCCGGGAATGATTTGCTCGGGCGCGCGGACATAGGGCACGATCTTTTCTTCCGGCTGTCGGATACAGCCTTCGAGGCCAGCCAGCGCCAGCGACGCCCCCATCAGCCGCAAGAACTCACGACGACTCGGCGCGTCAACTAACCGGTCGAGAAGCGATGGGAATTCGCGCCGGGCGAGCGCCATCACACGCGGATCGCCCGCCAACTCGTCCAAACTTCGCCACATTGGGGAATTGCCGCTTGGTCCACACGATTGTTCTGCCTCGACAATGTCGAGTTGCGGGTAGCCTAAGTGGTTTTGTCCGCAAGCGCCCATAACCTTTAATCTACCGATGGCAAGTGGAACAATTTGTTTTGCTTTGAACGTGGTAGTCAGCCGCCAAACGATCGCGCGATTCCCCAGCCGACATTTGGGCAAGCTGTGCGCTCGTCGCAAATACAGCGTCGCGCGGGCCAATATGTTCGTCCGGATGTCGATGGCACCCCAGACACCATTCCATGTGAAGGGAGGCCGCCCGATATATGAGCGGCATCTGATCGACCTCTCCATGACACGTCATACAGGCCACGCCCTTCGCAACATGAATGCTATGATCGAAGTAGACGTAATCAGGCAGATCGTGGACACGGTTCCACGCAAGCGGTTTGCCGTCACGAAAGCTGGCCCGAACTGGTTCCAGCATCGGGCTCTGCGACCAAATCTGGCTGTGGCAATTCATGCAGGTTTGCGTCGGCGGAATGCCGGCAAACGACGAAAACTCGACGCTCGTGTGGCAATACCGACAATCGATCCCCGCCTCGGAAGCGTGGTGCTTATGACTAAATGGAACTGGTTGTTCCCTCACCACACCGACATTGGTCACATAGGGAGATCGAACCACGGTGAGCAGCAACCAGCCCAGCGCCGAGATCATGAACACCGCGCCAAAGATTGTCAGGCGCGAAATGGTGTTCATGCTGGGATGAAATATCTGCGGCATGTTTCGACTGACACCTTGGAAAGAAGCCGCCAGGCAAACGACGGGCCGAGACAATCGGAGTAGCGGCGTTCACTGTAGCAATTTGCGAACCGCAACGGCAGCAGGCCGCATCGCCGTCGGGTTTCGGTCCGAGTCAATCAATCCAGCAAAGAACATTTCTATGTAGTAGAAGCGATTTTCGCCGTTGATAATGGATGAGGCACCGGAATTGCTGACAATCAGCGACTTGATCCATGTGATTGCGGCCGCTTGGTCCATGACATGATCGACCGACTTAAGTCGGAACAGATAAATTGAAGTTGGTTGTGTGAAAACCGACCGTGGTAGTCCGTTGACCAAGATGGTTGTTTGTCGACCAGCCGGACAGAGAAATTGGGATTTACCCATCAGGAAGTGTGTCCCGCCGGAGAATCTCTATCTCTCTCGGTACCGTTAATCCAATTCTTAACTGTACAAACTGTGGACCGCGGCTCACGATCGTTCGGGGC
>DASYDU010000002.1:0-5069 GCA_036499445.1 Lacipirellulaceae bacterium | reverse complement strand
GCTTCCCAAATCAGTTGATAGGCCTGCTGATTGGTGAGCGCATCGGCGTCGGCTTGCGACATCAGCCCCTTTTGCACGGCCTTATCACGAATCTTGGCGGAATCGAGCCCTTTGCCGTCGTCTTTGATCTGGATCACGATGCTGTTGCCCCGGTGCATCGCGTCGAGCGTGACGGTACCTTCCGCCGGCTTGCCAGCCGCCACTCGAACTTCGGGCAATTCGATGCCGTGGTCCGCCGAATTGCGAATGATGTGGATCAACGGGTCGCCCAATTCGTCGATCATCCGCTTATCCAGCTCCGTGTTTTCTCCGTGAATCACCAGGCGGATTTCTTTGTTGTTGGAGCGGCTGATATCGCGGACCACTCGCTTGAACCGCGTGAACAGCGGACCAACGGGCACCATTCGTGTGTCCATCACGCACTTCTGGATGCCGTCCGAAACACGTTCAAGTTGATGAACGGCCTCCAGCAATTCATGGATACTCGATCGCACGTGATCGTATTTCCGCATCTGCCGCTCGATAGCTTCCATTTCGGTCTCGATTTTCCGAGTGCAACTCCGCATGTCCTCCAGCTTGGCAGCGGAGTTGCGACCTTGCTCGCAAGTATCCAGATCGCTATCCAAACGCCGCAGAGATCCGAGAATGCTCGTCACTGAGTTCGTCTGTTTGCCATTGAGGAGACGTCGCAATCCGGAGCTGATTTGCGCGAAGCGGGCGCGGTTAATCACAAGTTGACCGGTGAGATTCATCAATTGATCGAGCTTGTCGATATCGACGCGGACAGTCTCCGCCGGTTTGCTGGAGTGTTCCGATTTGTCGCCGCCGTCCTTGGGCGCGGAATCTCTCGCTGCGGCAGTGGCGGCTGAAGAATCACCAACGGCCGCCGTCGGTTTGGCGGCGACGACTTTCATCGAAGTGGCGCTGGCGACTTTCGTTTCCTGCGGTGCCGCCGGCGTTGGTATCGCAGCCTCGGCCGAGGTAGTCGTGCTGTGATCGGCCGAATCATTCCAGTCCCGCAGCTCGACGCGTGTTGCTCCATCGACCGTCAATTTGGTTCGTAGTGACTCGGCGGCGCCATCGGTGGTCAGACCGAACACCATTGCCTGCAGGTGATCGAGATCATCGAGCGCCGACGGCGGTGGATCGCAGTAGAACGGCTCGCCGACACGCAACAGCTTTTCGTACAAGAGCTGCGCCTTCAGGCCGACGTCGGGCAGTGCGTCGCCAAACACGATTTGGCCCACGCAGCACGGTTGGCTTGACGGAGCGGTCGCCGCAATCCGGGCACAGGCTTCGTCTGTCAGCTCCGGCCATGATTTGACACTCGCGACCGGCGCCGGTACTTGGGTCGCAAAATTGTTTGCGGAGGATGATTCTCCGGCCGCTGATCGGCACGAGTCGGGTTGCTTTGGCGATGGAGCGGTTTGCGTCGGGCTGCCACTGGTCGTTTGCGATCGAATCAGTTTGTCGTAAACCGTGGCGAATGACTCGGTGTGGGACTTGCCGTTCTTAAGACCCGCACCGTACGCTCGGAGCACTTCTGCGCAGTCGAGCATGGCGTCGGTCATGGAAACGGACAGTTGCGAGCCGTTTTCGCGGAGGACTTGGAGCAAGTCTTCCATGTAGTGAGCGAGTTTGGCCGCTCGGTTGAGACCGACTGCCGCCGCCGAGCCCTTGATTCGATGACAAAAAACCAAGACGTGTTCGGTAATGTTTTCGTTTACGCCGGCAAGCAGCGACTCGGTCAACTGGTCGAGGGTCAGGTCGGTTTCGTCGAGGAATATCGGCACATACTTCGATGTGAAATCGACGTCATCCTGAATGGCGGCAAAGATGTCGGGCGTTTGTTCGAACGGCGCGACGAGTTGTGTTTCAGCCGGCTGCATTGTCTGTTCGGCCACTGGCGAAGCGACTTCCGCCCCGACCTCGGCCGGGGCCCCCGCGGCCATCATCTGACGCATGGCCTCTTCGGCCTCCTGCTGCGACGCTTGTTTCTTTTCCACGCCACTTCGCTGCAGCAGGACGCGGATGTCCTCGATGACGGCGTCACAGTCCACGTTGTCGTTCTGGCCATTCTTGAGCTGATCGATCATTTCGTTGAGGCTATCCAGCGACTGAAATACGACCTCGACGACCTTGGTTGTGATGGGCAGCTCGCTATTGCGGGCGGCATCGAAGATGTTTTCCACTTTGTGCGTGAGCGCATTGATGTGGCCCAGCCCCAACATGCCGGAGAGACCCTTAAGCGTATGGGCCGCGCGGAACATGTCGTTTAGCAGGCTGGGATCAAAGCCGTTCGCGCCCTCGGCCGCCTTGACTTGCTCGTCAAGTTGCAACAGACGATCGTTGAGCCGACCGATGTTCTCGTTGGCTTCATCGAGAAAATCGGGAAGCATGTCGGCGAAGAACTCGTCGGTGAGCTGTGATGTGTCGCTGCTCATAGAAGCATTCTGTGAACGAATTAAGCCTTGCGCTCCGGTTTGCGGTACAGCCAAGGTTTGACCTTGGTCAAGTCGTGGATCAATGTCGAGACGCCTTCCGCGGCGGCGGTGACCAAGGCGCCGCCCGGCGCGAGCAACGGAATCACGTGAGAGAGAGCCCGTTTTTTGGAAGCCGCGTCGAAGTAAATCAAGACGTTCTTGACGAAGATCAAATCGAACGGCCTTTCGGCGAGCGGTTCGAGCAAGTTGTGTTGCTTAAACGTCGTCCAACGTGACAGCAGCGGCTTGGCCTTCCACGATTGCCGGTCGGCTGCGGCATCGAAGAAGCGGCGCACTATCGAGTCGGGCACCAAGTGCATGGCACGTTCGTTGAAGATGGCTTGCTGGGCCGCGCGGACAGCCCCTGCGCCGATGTCGGTGCCGACGATTTCGATCTTCCACTGGGCACTGTCGTCGATGCCGTCGGCGATGCAGGCGGCAAGAGTAAAGGCCTCGTCGCCCGTGCTGCATGCGGCCGACCAGACGCGCAGACTCTTGGACCGGGCGCCGCTACGAGCCTGGGCCATGATCTCCGGCAGGAACTCAGTCTGAAACCAGGTCCAATGAGCTTCATCGCGAAACAAGAACGTTTCGTGTGTGCTGACCTCTTGAAGGAAAGCGTCCCATTCGGGATCGTCGGTCGGTAGTTCCTTCAAGCGTTCGAGATACGTATCGAAATCGTCGATGCGACTGGCCTTGAGCCGTCGTCGCAGCCGATTGGACAGCATCATCTTCTTCTGCGGGGAAATCCTGATGCCCGCAGTCTTGTAAATCAGCTCGGCATAACGCGCCAGCTGGGCGTCGGAGACCTGTTCGAGCTGAAGATTGATGGTCATCGAGTACCTGACAGTTCGCTCTATGCCGGCCGGTTTGACCGGTTCGTCAACGCACTAATCGAGCCTCAGCTCAATTATTGATTCCTTTTCGACTCTTTGATTCACCTGGGAATCTACCCGACGTTCGTTTCGACTAATGATCGCAAGCTGGCTGCTTGGGCGTTGAGTTGCTGGCTGCTGGAGGCCAGCTCTTCGCTGCCGGCGGCCGATTGCTCGGCCACATTGGCAACTGTTTGGATGGCGGTCGAAACTTCCTGAGCCGTGTGCGCCTGCTCGACGGTCACGGCGGCGATTTCCGAGATCTTCTTCGTGGTCTGGTCGACGCCTTGAATGATCTTTTCGAGGGCCTTGGACGTGTCTTCGCTGAGCGTCGCGCCCTCGTTCACGCGAGCGGTTGATTCCTTGATCAGCGACGAGATTTCCTTGGCGGCCTCGCTCGATCGTTCGGCCAGCTTGCGGACTTCGTCGGCCACGACGGCAAAACCAAGACCATGCTCTCCGGCACGAGCGGCCTCAATGGCCGCATTCAACGCCAGCAAATTTGTCTGGCTGGCGATCTCGGAAATAACTTGGATGATCTCGCCGATTTGCTCGGAGCTCTTGCGGATCAAGTCCATCGCTTCGACCGACTTTTTCACCGCCGATCCGCCGTCTTCTGCCAAGGCGCTGGTCGCCTTGGCCAGTCTGTCGGCTTCCGCTGAGTTCTCCTTGACGGATTCAATCGACCGGATGAGCTCCTCGGTGGAAGCGCTCATCTCCTCGACAGCCGCGCTTTGGGTCTGAGCGCCTTCGGCCAGCGCCTGGGCACTTTCAGAAATGACTCTGGCGCCTTCGGTGAATTGTGCGGCGCATTCTCTGACATTTTCCATTAAGTCCGATTCTCGCCTCACGGACTTGGCTTTAGCGGCGCTGCGCGACGGTTCATTTCGCGGTGACTGAAGCTCTGCAACGATCGGTGCGTCAACAAGGGCATGGCCACTCATATTCGTTCCTATTCCTTTTCGCGCGTAACCTTGGTAGATGTCAGTGGTGAATGAAAAGGAGGTATAGTGTGTGATACTGGCGGGCTAGTAATGCTTGAACAGAATCCTGCGGCCTAGGTTGACTCAATAACCATCTTTTCCGTGACCGCATCGCCTTCTGAATCCAACAGATTGTCGATGTCGAGCACGATCAACAATCTGTTTTCCCGCCGGATAAGTCCCGTCAAATATTCTCGACCCAGTCCAGCCACGGCCGGCGGCGGCGGCGCGATTTCGTCTTGCGACACCCGCAACACTTCGCTGACCGCGTCGACAATCAAGCCAATCGTCTTGCCTTTGACGTTGACGACCACGATTCGAGTGTCGTCGGTGACGGTGTCCTCAGGCATCGCGAAGCGCAGCCGCAGATCAAGGATCGGGATCACGTTGCTCCGTAGGTTGATCAGCCCCTTAACGTAGGCCGGAGTCTGCGGAACTCGTGTGATCGCACCCATCAAGATGATTTCTTGAATTTTGGTGATTTCAATTCCGTACTCCTCTTCACCCAGTCGAAAACTTACGAGCTGAAGAGTGCCCGGCGATTGGGCTCCGCGCTGACTTGAATGGGCAGCGGTCTTGATTGCGGTTGCCACGGATTCGACTCCAGGGGTCTTTAGAATTGCGTCGCCGTCATACGGCGGGCGCAACATGGTCGAGCGCTCAACGATTATGCGGAGCGTGCCCCTCTCCGGCGGGCTTTAGGCCCAAATAGGTGTAGCTTGTCAGCC
>DASYDU010000001.1:0-10875 GCA_036499445.1 Lacipirellulaceae bacterium | reverse complement strand
TTTCGAGTCTCTTGGGACGGCAGCAAGATCGCGTTCACCGTCAACGAAGACGGCATGGGCACCTTGCATCTGCTCGACACGGCCACCGGCAAGGAGCTCCCCGTCCCCAAGCTCCCGCCCGGAATCGTCCACGGCCTCGAGTGGCACAAGAACAACGAGGATCTCGGCTTCTCATTCGTCTCCGCTCGAAGTACCTCCGATGTTTACTCACTCAATGTCCACTCCGGCGAGCTCGCCCGCTGGACCCACAGCGAAACCGGCGGAATCAACACCGACTCGTATGCCGATCCCGAGCTCATCCGCTGGCCCAGTTTCGACGGCAAGTCGATTTCCGGCTGGCTTCGTAAGCCCCCGGCAAAGTTTACCGGCAAGCGCCCCGTCATCATCGACATCCACGGCGGCCCCGAAGCTCAGGCCCGCCCCGTCTTTGAGCCCGCAAACAATTACCTCGTCAACGAACTCGGCATCGCGGTCATCGAACCCAACATCCGCGGCTCCAGCGGCTACGGCAAGACATTTCTCAAGCTCGACAACGGCATCCTCCGCACCGACGCCTACAAAGACATTGGCGCGCTGCTCGATTGGATCAAAACCCGGCCCGACCTCGACCCCGATCGAATCATGATCACCGGCGGCAGCTACGGCGGCCACATGACGCTCGCCATCGCCTCCAACTATCCCGATCGCATCCGTTGCGCGCTCGACAATTGCGGCCCTTCGAATCTCGTCACTTTTTTAGAGCATACTTCCGGCTATCGCCAGGACCTCCGCCGCGTCGAATACGGCGATGAACGAGATCCGAAAGTGCGCGGGTTTCTCATCCGCACCGCCCCCATGACCAACGTCGCAAAAATCACCAAACCGCTCTTCGTCGTCCAAGGCGCCAACGATCCGCGCGTCCCGCAGAGCGAAGCCGATCAAATGGTCGAAGCTCTCCACGCCAGCGGCACGCCGGTCTGGTATCTGCTCGCCAAAGACGAAGGCCACGGCTACGCCAAGAAATCCAACCGCCACTTCCAGCTCTGCGCCACCGCCATGTTCATCCAGGAGTATCTTCTCAAGTGAACACTTACGACGGCGAGCTTCAACCCGGGAGAGCGAGCCTCAACTAGGGAGGGCGAGGCTCCTGCCGAGCTGGAACCATTCCGAGCTCCACACTTCCCCCTGTCAATCCCCAACCTTTGGCCACGCGACAGATTCGCACTCCCGCGTCACCGGCCCACGCCCTCGCTTCTCGTTCCTCGCTCTTTTCTGGCTAATCACTAAAAGCTTATCGCTAACAGCTTTTCTTGTAGAAATTGGGCCACCGCTTCTGTTAGGGTGAACCCGCACGATCGCCGATGACGCGACGTGGCGTGTTCCGCTCGTTTTCGATGGATCCAGCGATTAGGCCGCAGCCGCCAACACCGTAGCCACGGTAAATCGCAAACTTGCAAGGTCGAGAACGAGACGGAAGAGAGTCAGGAATCATCGAACGGTCGAGCGCGCGTGGTTTGGCTCTCGACCCTCGACGTTTGACTCTCCGCTACTCCGCAACGGCGATCGAGTGGATCGCGCTGCCCACCGGCAGGGATTTAGACTGCTCCTAGGTGGAAGCGCAGCCGCGGAGGCGGCCGCCTCACTTTTTTTGATAGTCGTCGGTTGTTAGTAGCCTGTGGTCGTCACTCGTCAAAAAGCCATGCCACCGTTGCAACGGACCACGGCCCACGGGCTACGGACAATGAACGACGACACGCACTTAAATCCAATGAGTTTTGCAACCGCCAGGCCCGAGATTGACCGTGGTTTTCCGTTAAACCAGCGCGACGGGTGGTCCAGAACCAAGAGGTTTTGTGCCACGGATCGGGGCCCCCCAGCACGCGCGCAAAACTCAGCAAACTTACTCCCGATGAGCTCGCTTCAGCGAGCGGGCCCAGCGCCTCTGGGGCCAGCCAACCCGATCCTCTATAATCGACGTTTGCCGCGACGATCGTGGCATTCGGTTAGGGACCAACCTCACTCCGCCACTCGCTCAATGACGACCACGACCGGTCACGCCGACTTCGTCGACCAATTGCGCGCGATCGTCGGAATCGATGGCGTGCTCGATCATCAGTCCGAGCTCTTGGTCTACGAGTGCGATGCGTTTGTCCTGGAAAAGCGGCGGCCGCTGGTGGCCACCTTGCCCCGAACGGCACACGAGGTCGCCCGGATCGTGAAGCTCTGCCTGACGCACGGCGTGCCCTTCATGCCGCGCGGGGCCGGCACCAGTCTGGCCGGTGGCGGCGCCCCGGTCGACGGCGGCGTGATTCTCGCGCTCACGCGGATGAGCCGGATTCTCGAGGTCAACCTCCGCGATCGCTATGCGGTCGTCGAGCCGGGCGTGGTGAACGGCAATTTGAACAAGCACCTGGCAGGGACCGGTTTCCACTACGCGCCAGATCCTTCGAGTCAGGGAGCTTGCACGATCGGCGGCAACGTCGGCACGAACGCCGGCGGCCCGCATACGCTCAAATACGGAGTGACGGTGAACCATGTGCTCGGCGTCGAGATCGTCACGGCCGAAGGCCAGATCGTTCAAGTCGGCGGGCCGGCGGAAGATTCGCCCGGCCTCGATCTTGTGGGCACGCTCGTCGGGAGCGAAGGGACACTCGCCATCGTGACCAAGATTTTGGTCCGGCTCACCCGGAATCCGCAAGGCGTGCGGACAATGCTCGCCGTGTTCGAAACGATCGACGACGCGACGCAAGCGATCAGCGGCATCATCGGCGCCGGCATCATTCCGGCCGCGCTCGAGATGATGGACCAGGGAATCATCGCGGCGGTCGAGGCCGCGTTTCACTTTGGCTTCCCACTCGATGCCGAGGCCGTGCTAATTATCGAGGTCGACGGCCTCGAGGCGGGGCTCGATACCCAGCGAGATCGGGTGGCCGAGATTTGCCGAAAGCACGCGGCCCGCGAAGTTCGTTTTGCGGCCGATGCCAAAGAGCGGCTGCAACTGTGGAAATGCCGCAAGCAAGCCTTCGGCGCGATCGGTCGCCTCAGCCCCAGCTTTTGCACGCAGGACGGCGTCGTGCCCCGGACCAAGCTGCCCCACATCCTGACCCGCATCCGCGAGATCGGCCGGAAATACGACATCCGAATTGTCAACGTCTTCCATGCCGGCGACGGCAATCTTCACCCCATCTTGCTTTTCGACGAGCGCGACGCGCCCCAGGTGAAGCGCGTGCTCGCCGCTAGCGAAGAGATTTTGAACGAGTGCATTGCCTGCGGCGGCAGCGTCACCGGCGAGCACGGCATCGGACTCGAGAAGCTTAATTTCATGACGCGCTTGTTTACGGAGGATGACGTCGCGGTGATGAGGCGGTTGCGCGACGCGCTCAACCCGCGCGGCCTGCTCACGCCGGGAAAGCTGTTGCCCACGGCCGGCGCATGCGGCATGGAGCAGGTCCACCCCGGGCGACGGGCGCCATTGTAAAGGATGAGGGTCGGATCATGGTCACTGTCGCTGATTCAATTCCGTTGTCGGATACGGTCGCTGCAAGCGATCAAGCCGGCGTCGCGGAATTGGTCCGCACGGCGTACGAGGCCCGCGAGCCGGTTTATCCGCTCGGCGGCCGGACAAGTCTCGACGACGGCATCGCCCCCACGCGCCAGGGCCGCCGCCTGGACCTCAGCCCACTCGCCAAGATCGTTGACTACACACCCCGCGATATGACAATTCTGGTCGAGGCGGGCGTCCGCATGGCGGACCTCGCGGCGACGCTCGCCGCCGAAGGGCAGCAGTTGCCGATCGACGTGCCGCGGCCAAGCGAGGCCACGATCGGCGGCGCGGTCGCGACGAATTGGTGCGGACCGCGTCGATATGGCTACGGTACGCTCCGCGACTATGTCATTGGCATCCACGCCGTGGACGGCCGCGGCGTGGCGTTCAAGGGCGGCGGACGCGTGGTCAAAAACGTCGCCGGCTACGATTTCTGCAAATTACTCACCGGCTCGCTCGGCACACTCGGCGTAATCACCCAGATCGCGCTCAAAGTGAAGCCGCAACCAGAACAGTCGGCAACCATCCTCGCCACGTGTCCCGACTGGAAAACGACCGAAGGCATTCTGCAGCGCCTGGTGCATTTGGCGGCGCCGCCGGTGGCGATTGATTTGCTTCTTGGTGCCGGCTGGAGCGACATTGCCGGAGGCGCGCCCGATGACGATCGAGGGCCAGCCAATTCGGTTGCGACATTGGTCGTGCGAGTCGAAGGCACGGCCGTCGAGGTTGCTGCGCTCCGTGATAACGTGCAATACGAGCTGTGGACGGGTGGCGGGAGTGATGTGCGAGTTCTTTCGCCTGAGGAAGCCGACGCACTTTGGGTCCGCCAGGTGGAATTCACCGATCGAGGCGCCGGACCTTCCCCGGACGACGTGGTTCTGGCCCTTAAAATCGCAGTGCCGCCGAGCGGCCTGACCGAGATGTTAGCCGCTGTGCGGAGCCACGACCCAACCTGTACAATTCAAGCTCACGCCGGAAACGGCGTCATTTTTGCTCGGTTCGCCAAATTCGAGCCGGCGGCTGTTAGTACTGTGCTCGTCGGCAAGCTGCGACCGCAGGCAATCAAACTCGGCGGCAGCGCCGTGATCATTTCTAGTCAACTCGATGGGCTCACACCGCACTTTGTCTGGGGTGGCCGCACCGAGGCAACGCTGCTCATGGAACGGATCAAACGTCAGTTCGATCCGCACGATATCTTGAATCCTGGACGGTTTGTTTACTGATGGAACTTCGCGTGACTGAAGTTGAGGCCAAAATGCCGCCGCCCGCTAACCCCGGCGCGGCGATCGACTACCGCCGGTTCTTGGATTGCGTCCATTGCGGGCTCTGCACGTCAGCTTGTCCCACCTACGTCGAGACGGGCGACGAGAACGATGGCCCTCGCGGCCGCATTTACTTGATGCGGGCCGTGACCGATGGGCGGCTGGAGCTGACGCCGCGCGTCGAGCGCCATCTGGAGCTGTGCCTCGATTGCCGGGCCTGTGAGACGGCCTGCCCGTCGGGAGTGCAATATGGCAAGCTGATCGAGCCATTTCGCGTGGCAATGGCCCAAGCCGGTGCAAACAGCGATGGCGAAACGCACGACGATTGGTTTCATCGCCGCATCTTGTTCGGCCTATTCCCTTATCGCGACAAATTGCGGCGAACCCTCGTGCCCGCGCGGTTCGCGCAGCGGCTGGGCATCATTCGATTTTTGCAGGCGACGCGACTCACTCGCTTGTTGCCGGTGCAATTGCAGCGGCTCGTCGACATGCTGCCACCGCCGGCGAAGAACGAAGGACCGCTGCCGGAGTTTCTGCCCGCCATCGGCAAGCGCCGAGCAACCGTTGCCCTCTTTCTGGGCTGCGTTGGCGACGCAATGTTTCGCCATGTTAATTGGGCAACGGCGCGGGTGCTGCAGCAAAATGGCTGCGACGTCCATGTGCCCCCCACCCAAGTTTGCTGTGGTGCGATCCATTTCCACGCTGGCTCGAGCGCGCCAGCCCGCGAGTTTGCCGACGCAAATTGCCTGGCGTTTCCACTGGAACGCTTCGATGCAATTGTCAACAACATTGCCGGCTGCGGGTCGATGCTCAAGGACTACGGCCATCACTGGCACGATGGTCGACAGGCTGACCGCGCCGAGTGGTCGGCCAAAGTCCGGGACATTAACGAGTTTCTGGCGGAGCTGGGCCTGTTGCGGCCGGAGGGCGAGGTTCGGACGGTCGCGACCTATCACGATGCCTGCCACCTCATGCACGCTCAGAAGATCCGCGAAGCCCCGCGCCAATTGTTGGCTGAGATTCCCGGCCTCGAGTTGCGGGACCTGCCGGAGACGGAGCTCTGCTGCGGTGCGGCCGGCACTTACAACCTCACGGAGCCGGAAATGTCGGTTCGGCTAAGCCGCCGTAAACTGGAGAACATCCGCGGCACGAAGGCCCGGCTCTGCATCACCTCGAACGCCGGCTGCGCGCTTCAAATCACCCGTGAGGCCCGCCAGCAAGGCCTGCAGCTCACAGTCGCCCATCCGATGGAAGTGCTCGACTGGAGCTATCGCGGCGGCAAACGGATTTGCTAGAGCGGCGATCAAGTCCGCGTGTTCGCGGCAACATGCGCCACGTCTACCGCACATCCGTTTTCGGCCAAGAATATCTGTAACATCTGGCACCCGCGCGCGTAGGAGGGGTGAAGGCCGAGGGCGAGAGTCCCCGGCCGAATTCACATAACTGATTACCCCGAAGGGATTTCCGCCATGTTTCGCTCTAGCCAACGCCGCACCCGCAATTCCGTCTCGACCAAAAAGAGCCGCTTCCGCACGCTCACAATCGAGAATCTTGAAGCGCGACAAATGCTTTCTGCGAATGCCGCGATCGGCATCGCCAAAACTGCCGGCGCGACGACTATCGGCCCGCCCACGCCCGCGGCGATCGCGTTCGATGCGACCACGGGAACGCTCACGCTCAATGGCGACGACGCGGCGAATAACGCCAGCGTGACGATCGACACGCACAACGACACAGATCCGACCAACGATGAAATCGTAGCGACGATCTCGCGGGGCGGCCAGATTTATAGTCAACGATTCGCCCGCTACTCTGACAAAATCAAGTTGACTCAAAACATCCATGAAATCGTTTTCCAAGGCTATGGCGGCAACGACTACTTTGTGAACGGCACCGAAATCAATTGTGAGCTTCACGGCGGGGCCGGCAACGACACGTTCTTTGGTGGCAGCGGCAACGATAAGATTTTCGGCGACGACGGCGACGACTATTTGACCGGCGCCGCCGGCAACGACGAGATCCACGGCGGCAATGGCAACGACCAGCTGTTTGGCAACGACGGGATCAACAGCTTGTACGGCGAGGCCGGCAATGACATTCTCCGCGGCGGAAATTTCGGCGACATCCTCGACGGCGGCGCGGGCAACGACCAAATCTTCGGCGGCGCGGCCCGCGATGTGATTCTCGGTGGCGACGGGAACGACACGATCAACGCCGCAGACGGCAACAATCTGATCGACGGCGGCAACGGTGACAACAACATCACAGCCGGCAACGGCGACGACACGATTACGTCCGGCACGGGCAAGGACACAATCGACGCTGGAAACGGCAACAATTACGTCGACTCCGGCGCGGGGATCGACTCGATTAAGACGGGCAGCGGCCAGGATACGATTCATGCCGGTGACGGAAACGACTATGTCGACGCCGGCGACGGCGTGGACTGGGTCGACGGGGGCGCCGGCGACGATCACCTCGTCGGAGGCGCCGGCAACGACACGCTGCTGGGTGGTGCCGGCAACGACACGCTCGATGGCGGACTTGGCAGCGACCAACTTTTGGGCGGTGCCGGGAATGATACGATCTACGGTGATTACGCGCTGTTTAATGAACTCCTCAGCAAAGGGGGAAAGACATCGGTCGCTTACGGCGGCGAGGGCGACACGGTTTACGGCAACGACGGCGATGACGTCATCTACGTCGGCGTCAATGACTTCGCCGATGGAGGCGCCGGCACGAACTTCATCAACCTGCCCAAAAGCAGAAAGTAACTATCGCTTGATCGGCGCGAAAGTGTCGAAGCGGTAAGCGAGCTTAGGAAGTGTGCGTCGCCGAGGGTGGGGAGGCCGCCCTCGGCGTTAAGTGGAAAGCAGCATTTGGATTTCAGATCCATCATCTAACCGCGGAGAGGGGAAGGTGAAGCGCCTGTCGGCGGTCTACCCTGGCGGAAGGCGAGAATTCGAAGAACGGGGCAACCCCCGCTTCACCGGATGTGTATAATTCTTTAGGCGTGCTGGAGCTCGTCGCGGACGGCGCGGCTCTCGCGAATTTTCGCCGGTCGAAGGAGGGTAGAAAGATGCCAGTCACGAAACACATTCTGAAAATGTCGGCGGTGACAGTCTTGGTCGGTTGCTTAGTCGGCGGCGCACTCGCGAAGGGTGGCGGCGGCGGTTTCGGTGGAGGCGGGGGCGGCGGTCGTGGCGGAGGTGGGGGCGGACGCGGCGGCGGCATGCATAGCAGCGGCCACGGGAGCGGCATGCACAGCAGTGGCATGTCAAGCGCGATGGCGCGCAGCTATCGAGGCCCATCCTCAGGTCAGAGTGGGTCCAATCACATGGCGTTCCGTTCCGGGGACATGGGGTCGAATCGGCACGGCGATGGCGGACGGCAAGCGTCCTTCCGCGGTGCCGACAGCTTTGCCCAATTTGGCAATCGAGGTCCCGGAGATCAGGGGCGGGGCGAGCGGGCCCACAACGCAAACTACGATCGAGTTGTGGCCTTCATGAATGACCGCGGCAATGACCGAGGCAGCTTCTCAAACAACGATCGCGGCAACGACCACCGTAATGATGGTCGAAACGACCGCGGCAGCTTCGGCCGCGATGGCGATTTCGGAAATCGATTCGACAATGGAAACAACCGCTTTGACCGCCACGGCGACAATTTTCACGACAACTTCCGTCAGAATGCCGATTTCATTCGCCGCGACTTCCGCGACCGCAACGACGTCCCGTTCCGTACCGGCTGGTGGGACAATCGACGGTTCGATCGTGGGTTTGGCCCATGGGCATTCAATTCGTGGTGGGGTCGGCCGTGGTATTGGTGGGGTTGGTCGACCGCGCCATATCTGGATTCGTGGCTCTCTTTTGGCTGGGATCAGCCGTGCTACTGGGACTACGGGCCGGGCGGCTACGTGACCTCCAACTATCCAAGCAATCAGCTTTACCAGACCTATCTGCCGCCGGTGTCTGCGCAGCCGCAGATGCCTGTAAGCCCCAATTACAAGCAGGCGTTTGACCTGGCGCACAGCGCGCCGGCGGCAAACCAGGACGACGCGGCGAAGAGCGATTGGTTGCCGCTGGGCGTGTTTGCGGTGACGAAAGCGGGCGAGAAGGACGAGAACTGGATGATTCAGCTCGGCGTGAACAAGCAGGGCGTGTTGAGCGGGACGTACTACAACCAGGCGAAGGATAGCGCCCATCCGCTTGAAGGGATGGTGGACAAGGAGACGCACAAGGCGGCCTGGTATTTTGCGGACGGCACCGAGAACCCGATGGTGTTCGAGACGAGCGTTGATAACCTGACCGAGCCGCAATCGTCGGTGATGGTGCATTTCGGCCCCGGCGACACCGGTGTCTGGCAAATGGTGCGGCTGGAGCGGCCGGAGGCGGCGCAGAACCAAGGGCATGAGGCGCAGCAAGGGCAACAGGGAAACGAGGCTCTCCCGACGCCGCCGCAACATGAGCTGCCGTAGATGAATAATTGAACAGGAACAAACGGAGGGAACCGAGACTTTGGCTATCGGCTAGAGTGGGCCGGGGCGACGATTGCAAATTGTGGACATGCTGATAACGTGGGGTCGTTTTGCGGGACTGGCTAGTTGGCCTGACCCGCGAAACGACCTTTTTTATGCGCGTGAGCTGCGCTGAGCCCGATCCAGATGGCAAGTCCTGTGATGAGTATGACGCTGCGGAAGAAGGTGCTCTATCACCAGATTCATCCGGCCAAGCTGGCTGCGGATATCAGCGCGTCGGTGATTTCCGGGTACTTCATGTGGCAGCATGAATTCTGGGTGGCGCTGGTGAGCGCGTTTGGGCTGGCGATGCTCGCGTCGGCCCTCGTGATTCGGTTTTTCGATCTCGAGTGGCTGGCCGATTCGCGGCTGGGACGGTACACCGCGTGGCACATGACGAAGCCGGTCGAGGCCTGGCGGATGAGCGGGCAGATCGTCGTCTGGATCGGCTGCTGGTATCACCAGTGGGAGACGATCGTGCTTGGCGCGCTGCTAGTGATCGCGGCTTGGATGTTTGGGTTGGTGCGGCGGCAGCATCACGAGACGCCCTGAGGGAGAGCTGTCAGCCAAGCTGTTATGCGCCCATCCGATGCGGGATGTGGTTCGTAACGACTTCTGAGAGGTCGAGCTTGACGCTAGCATTGTCAATGTCGATGCCGACTAAGTTGCCATGCTCGTCATAGTCCAATACGACGCCGCCTGTGCAAACCGGCGTTACCCGAAAAAGAATGCGTGCCACCTGTCCCGGGAGGTGGGTGGGGAGGTGGGATGGGACAGGCGGCACGCGGGCGGGGAGAATTAAGGCCGAAGGTAGAGGGTTCAGGATTCGGGGATCAGGGTTCAGACTGCATGGTGCGGGCGGAACTACGGGGTCGTCGTCGTTTCGACGATCGGCGGGATGATGCCGTCGAGGAAGCCGACCAATGCTCGTGAACGGTACGGTTGCTGCAACTTGCGGACGGCCTTCGATTCGATCTGCCGAACGCGTTCGCGGGTGACAGAGAAGATCTTGCCGACTTCTTCCAGCGTGTAGGCATAGCCGTCGGCCAGGCCGTATCGCAGGCGGATGATCTCGCGCTCGCGGTAGCTGAGATCGTGCATCACGTCGTTGATTCGCTGCTTGAGGCTTTCCAGGTTGGTTTCGTAGAGCGGATCGTCGTCGCGGCCTTCTTCCAGGAATTCGCCGAAGAAATTGTCTTCGTGGTCGCCGACCGGCTGATCGAGCGAGAGCGGGTGGCGGGTCATTTTGAGGATGCAGCGGGCGTCTTCGATCGAGAGGCCGGCTTCTTCCGCCACCTCTTCGGGGTTCGGCTCGCGGCCAAAGCGTTGGATGAAGTCGGCGGTCACTGCCCGCACCTTGCCCATCGTGTCGATCATGTGGACCGGCAGGCGGATCGTGCGGCTTTGGTCGGCGATGGCCCGGGTGATCGCCTGGCGAATCCACCAAGTGGCGTAGGTCGAGAACTTGTAGCCTCGGGCGTGCTCAAATTTGTCGACGGCCCGCATCAGGCCCGTATTGCCTTCCTGGATCAGGTCAAGGAAGCTCAGGCCGCGATTGCGGTAGCGTTTGGCGA